>NZ_JBEXPK010000125.1:0-14370 GCF_040612015.1 Streptomyces sp. NPDC006476
CAGCCACGTGATCATTGTGGCCGTCTGGCGCTTCCCGGCGCAGCAACTGGACGACACACCACGACAGGGCGAACGTTGCCTGATGCGGCACTAGGTCTGGCCGTGGCGATCGCTGGCATAGCCATCGCCGGCTGACAGGCCGGCGGCGAAGCACCGCCCATCCCAACGCACACATACGCACCCGCTACAAGCGGCGTCGGACCCTCCGGAGCCATGGCCCAAACGGCACCGATGACGTTCCTCGGTGAAAGAAGTTCCAGTCGACGAACCCGCTGGAGCGGGTGAACCGGGAGATCAAGCGTCGCATCGACGTCGTCCAGGTCTTCCCAACGACGACGCGCTCATCCGGCTCGTCACCGCCGTGCTCTTCGAGATGCACGACGGATGGATCGTCTTCCCCCGCCACCACCTCCCCGAAGGCAGAATGAGCGAGATCTACCGCGGACTCCCCGAAAGCGTCCCGGCGCTACCCAACACCCCGAACACGCCCACGAGTTGACCCCCGACACCACGACGAGGGACACGACCTTGTCGATCACAGCGAGGACGGCCGCGGAGCCGTTGACCAGCGCGATATGGAACACCGGGGTGCCACCGGCCAGCCGCCGCTTCGCCGGTGTGGGCTTCAAACCGGCCCGCACGTATGAGGCGATGCGCTCGCGCGTGTCGTACCGCAGCAGCCGCCCGGCCAGACCCTAGCAGTCCGAGACGGCGGTCGCGTCGTCGGTGAGCAGCGCCACCAGCCGTTCGGTTCGCCCAGACATGGCGGCGGCGAGGAATTCCTCAACGACCCGGCGCGCGGACGCGGACCTGGTCGCCGCCGCGGCTCGGCGGCGCCCCGGACCGGGCCCGGTGGACGTGCTGCTGGCTTGCCGACTCGGAGATTCGAGATCTGCGCGATCTCGGCGTGCGGGGAGGAGAAGGCCTCGCGCAGGACGTAAGCGGCCCGCTTGGTGGGCGAAAGGCGTTCCATGAGGGTCAGGAGGGCCAAGGACACCGATTCGCGCGCTGCTCGAATTTCGGCAGGGCCCAGCATCGGATCGCCCTCGAGGAGCGGCTCGGGCAGCCAGTTTCCCGCAGCGCGTTCGTGGCGCGCCTGGGCGGAGCGGAGCCGGTCGAGGCACAGAAGGTCTAGTTGTCGCCTCGGTGTCCGTCGCGGACCACCGCCAACCCGCCGACCCGGGTCGTGATGCCATCCGGCCCGCGTCGGGCCGAAGCGAGCACGCTGGCCGGTCGACCGAGGGTGTCACCCTGCTCCACCTCGATCGCGACCGTCTGTGCCCCTGTCGTGTCGAGCAGGTGGGCGGCCAGGCAGCCGGTGCTGTTGGCGTTGGCGACGTCCTCGTCGACACCGATCGCCGGCGCGAACATCCGCGCCGCACCCGGTCGGTCGCCCACCGGCGGTGCGTACACGAAACAGCCGAGGAGCCCGAATCGCTGACACGCCGCTGTCAGCCGGCCGAGGTGAGGGTGCACTCGGAGCAGCGCCGACCGGTCCTGGACCGGTACCAGCATGCGTGGTGCGCCGGGCGAGGCGATCCGTGGCGCGTCGGTCGGATGCGGATCGTCCGCGGTGAGCCCGAGCGCGGCGACGATCGCGACTCGCTCGTCCGGTGCCGGGTGACGCAGCGCGACGAGGCCCTGGTCGAACCAGACCTCGATGCCGGCGGGGCGGCGGATCGCAACGGTGTCGAACGTGCGCCCGCCGGTGTGTTGGCGGTCATCCAGCTCATCCAGCGCGGTGCGGGTCAACCGGACGGCCTGCGCGGCAACGGTGCCGTGGCCGCAGCCGGACAGTTCGGCGGCGGCGGTGAAGAACCGGACCGGCCAGCCACCATCCGGCGTCCGCCCCGGGCCGAGGAACGCCGCATGCGAGGTGCCGGCCGCAGCAGCGACCGCACGCCGGTCCGCGTCCGTCGCCGCCGGGTCATCGTCGGTGACGGCCGTGGGGCTGCCACCCCGGCCGTCGCGCCGCACGCACGCATCAACCACCGTGACATCCGGCCAGAACATCGGCCCCCCTCAACACTCAACGAACCTGCAACCGCGAACGGCGTTCGCCGACAGCCGGACCCGGCCGCAACAGCCGACCGCACGCGTCCCGGCCTCAGCCGGTCCCGTCCTGCACCGGATAGTGGATGATGACCGCACCGCCGGTGGCGTAGTTGGCGACGTCGGCGGCCACCCGCCGGCCTTGCGGCGTCGCCCGCGCCGCGGCCATGGCGGCGGCGTCAACAAAGTCGGCTTCGAAGACCGCGAAATACGGCGCTTCTCCCTTGGTCGCTGCCACCTCGAAGCTGTAGCGCCACGCAAGCAGGCCGGGCCAATTCATGACCAGTGGAAGGTGGTTGGTCACGTAGTAGTCGCGGAAGTGGTCAGGGTCGGCAGGCTTGGAATACAGAACCACCAATCTATGCATGACTGCCTCCTGCATCGCTGGGCGCGGAACATCGGGATTCGGGTGAGGACGGAGGTGGTTTCGAGGAGTGGGTGGGAGTCGGTGGCCAGCCGGCGCGGGAGGTGCCGATAAAGGCTGCGCCGTCAGGGAGGGCCATGTGGGTGTCGACCACTACCTGATCCGCGTAGCGTTCGCGGATCAGATAGCTCTCCGGGTGGTTCGGGTCGCGTCAGAATCCGTATTCGAGCACACCGGGCTCGGTGGCCGCGGCCTTCGCGAGAGCCTGAGGGCGGACTCGAAATCGGCGGTGTGCGTGAGTGCGATGTCCGGTACTGCGGTCAATTGCATCGTCATACGCGCAGGTTAGGGCTTGACGTGCGGTCGAGGGAAAGACCAGTACGGGATAGACTCAGAACGGATCGTTATCAATCGGCAGGGAGGGCACGTGGCGCCGGACACGGTGAGCCTGCGGTACTTCCTGGTGCTGGCGCAGGAGTTGAACTTCACCCGTGCGGCCGCACGGATCGGTATCGCACAGCCCGCACTCAGCGCCCGGATGCGCCGATTGGAGGCGGAACTCGGTACGGCCCTGCTGGTCCGCAACACGCGTAGCGTCGTATTGACCACGGCCGGTGCGGCTTTGGCGGAATCCGCACCGCCCGCGCTGGCGGCGCTGGACCGGGCATGGGACACCGCCCGGAGCGCGGCGGCCGGTGAACTGGGCACGCTGCGCATCGGATACAGCCTCAGCACGGGGGCCGAGACGGCACCAGCCCTGGTGGACAGGCTCATTCACAGCAGCCCGGGACTCGAGGTCAGCGCGGTCCCGATGGCGACACCGGAGATCTCCCCCGCGGTCGCCGACGGCCGCATCGATGCGGGGATCACCCGCGGTGAACAGCCGGGTCGTGGCGTGCGCCGGCTCCTGCTGCGGCGTGAGCGCGTCGGGGTCCAATTGGCACAGCATCATCCGCTGGCCGAACACCCGGAGATCGAGATCGCCGACGCGGCCGCATATCCGCTACGACTCCCCGACCGTACGGCCAACCCAGTGATCCACGATCAGCTGTCCGCACTGTTCCGCGACACCCGACCAAACCCCCGATTCCACACGCCGGCAGTCTCTTTCGACATGTCTCAGCGCGACCTACGCGATGGGCTCACCCTCGCCCCGGCCGGTGAAGCCGCGGTCACGGCATCACCGGCCGGTCTCACGTGGCGGCCGCTGCAGGGCGCACACACCCTGACGATCCACCTGGTCCTCCCGCGCGTGCAGTCACCACTGCACCGCCGCATCCGTACCGTCGCCAAATCCCTGGCACACGAGCTGCACTGGCTGCCGGACTGACGCGCAGCAGGCCACGCGAGACGGACGTCGGTGGTGGCGAGGCCGACGCGCACCGCCAGGGCCAGGGCCTGCGCCGACGGCGCCGCACGGAACTGCTCGAGCGACGGCCGCCCGGCGTCATCGACGGTGAAGTCGGCCAGGTCCGGATACGCCCAGTCGGTCGCCCGGCACTGCGCATCGAGGCGCTCGTGCAGGTCAGCGCGGAACCCGGCCGCAGTCGCCGTGATGCCGACCTCGGCGCAGAAGCCGGGCAGCATCTGCGCCCCCTCGTCCGGGGTGAGCAGCTGGTCGGCCCAGTTCGCATACGCCTGCGCCCCGGTCACCGCGACGTCCCCAGTGCGCAGTTCCTCGGGCAGGTAGGTCAGCACGCAGCCTCCAAGGCGCCGGCGCACGAAGATGCCATGCCGGTTGCTGTCCCGGATCGCCTTTGTTCCCTGTTCTCCGACGCGAACGACGTGTCGAACTGCCTCTCGTGGGCGGTCGGCTGCCGGCCACCGACGAGATCGTGAAGGCGGCCGACCGGCTCCGGGCCGCCCTCGACGACCTGGTGGGCGGTGCGCACCGGGCAGGCGTTCTTCGCGCCGACTTCACCTCCGCCGACATCCCGTTGCTGCTCGAACACCTCTCCGCACGCATCCCCGTCGCCGGTGAGCGTGCCTCAGCGCTGCATCTGCGCTACCTCGACCTGGTCCTGGCCGGGCTGCGCACTGCGCCCACCGCCGAGCCCACGGCGCTGACAGGCCCGGCACCGGGGTGGGCAGAACTCCGGACGCTGTGGAACGCACCGAAGGTCTGACCCCGGGGCAGGATGGCCCCCCCGCCCGCACCCTGCGAGACCTGACCACTCCCCGCGCGGCCAACCACTGTGCCCGACAGGCCGGTCACTCGACGACCCCCTCTCCGGCTGCATCTCCCGCCACCACCGGTGGGCTGTTTGTGCGCGCAGCCGGCATGGTTTGCGTCGCGCTGGTCGGCCGGCTCGCCCCGTCTCCCCCGCGCGCCGCCGCAGCAGCCCCGTGCTCTGGCCCGTCGCCCTGCCCTGATCCGCCTCGCCTCGTCCCTGTGATGCGAGGCGAGGCGGCACAGGCAGCCTTACGGTGACGAGCGCCCCGCCGGAGGGGTCGTTGGCCAGGCTCACCTGGCCGCCGTGGGCCGCGGCGATCATCCGCACGATGCCGAGGCCGAGGCCGTCGGTGGCCGTGGCGGACGGTGCATCGGTCAGCAGCGCGGGCGGGAATCCCTGGCCTTGGTCCTGGACCTGGAGGACGACGGCGTCCTCGGCGCGCTTCGCGCTCAACGTGATGTCGCCCGGGCCTGCGGGGCCGCAGTGGCGCAGGGCGTTGTCGAGGAGGTTGTGCAGGATCTGGCGCAGGCGTACCGGATCGAGATCGGCGGTGGCCTGCGCCGCGCCAGGAGTCCGTACGGTGATCGTTGCGGCCTCGGTGTCGGCGCGGGCGCCAAACGCCGCGGCGGCCTCGGTGAGCAGCCGCGGCAGCAATACCGGTTCGCGGTGCAGCGGAAGGCGGCCCTGCCGGGTGCGGGCCAGGACCAGGAGGTCCTCGGCCAGTCCGACAAGGCGGTCGGTCTCGGCGAGGGCGCAGCGCACGGCGGCCTCGAGTTCGTCGCGCTCGCGTGGTCGGGCCGTGGCGAGTTCGAGTTGCGCGTGCAGCAGTGCCAGCGGGGTGCGCAGTTCGTGTCCGGCGGTGTCGACGAAACGCTGCTCGCGTTCCAGCGCCTCCTGCAGGCGGGTGAGCATGGCGTTGAGGGTGCGCGCGAGGCGGGCCAGTTCGTCTCCGGTGGGCGGGACGGTCAGCCGCCGACCGGCCTCGGTCTCACAGATCGCGGCGGCCTCCCGGCGGATGCGCTCGACCGGCCGCAGGGCAGCACCCGCCAGCAGCCAGCCGGCGTAGGAGGACGCTGCCAGGGCGGCCGGACCGCCGACGACGAGCAGGAGCAGCAGGCGGTGCAAGGCCTCCGCGCGATCGCCGAGGGGCGCGCCCACGACCAGGACGCCGGAACGGGGGACTTTGCCCGGCAGGCGGACGGGCACGGCGAGAAGCCGGGCCGGGTCGTCGACGCCCGCGACGCGTCGGACGGAGAAGACCGGCCTGGTGACGGTGCGGGTGGCGGCGGGCGACAGCATTGGGGCCGCGGCGACGGCAGGGGTCGTCTCGACGACCTCCCCGCGCGGCAGGAGGATCTGGGCGAAGGACTCGTCGGGGTCGATGAGTCCGCGGCCCGCCTCCAGCGGCGCCCGTCCCCGCTCCGCCAGGGCGCCGGCGGTGGCTGCGGCCCGCGCCCGCAGGTCGAGATCGACGGCGCGCATGAGTTCCCCGCCCATCCGGACGTACACGAAGGCGCCCAGCGCGGCCAGAACCACAGCCATCGCCGCGCAGAACGCGAGGGTCAGCCGAATCCTGAGCGGCAACCTAGCCCACATGATGCACGCGGTCCTTGCAGTCGTCCGCAAGCCAGTACCCCGCGCCGCGGGAGGTGCGCAGGCACTGCCGCCCGAAGGGACGGTCGATCTTCTGCCGCAGGTAGCCCACGTAGACCTCGACGACGTTGGAGTCCGCATCGAAGGTGAAGTCCCATACACGCTCAATGAGTTCGGCCTTCGACAACACCTCGCCGGGCCGCCGCATCAGACACTCCAGCAAAGCGAACTCCTTGGCCGTCAAGGAAATCGGCGTCCCGCCCCTGGCCACCCGACGGGCCGCCGGATCCAGCGTGAGGTCACCGACCGCCAGCACGGCGGGCCGCTCCCGCGCACCCCGGCGCATCAACGCCCTCAGCCGGGACAGCAGTTCCGCGAGCGCGAACGGCTTGACCAGGTAGTCATCCGCGCCCAGATCCAAGCCGCGCACCCGGTCCTCCACCGCATCCCGCGCGGTCAGCAGGAGCACCGGCGCCCACCGGCCCGCCGCCCGGACGGAGCGCAGCACGCCGAAACCGTCCGTCCCCGGCAGCATCACATCCAGCACGATCACGTCATAGTCGATCTCCCCGGCGTACCACAGGCCCTCCTCGCCGGTAGCGGCCACATCGACCGCGAAGCCGTTCTCCGCCAGGCAGCACCGCAACAACTGCGCCATCGGCGTTTCGTCCTCGACCACGAGAATCCGCATCACGCCTCCTCGCACAGGCCCGCAGCAACCAGCCTAGAGCCGGCTGCCTAAGGGGACGCTGAGCATGCCCGTACGCAGAAATCAGGCGGTTCGAGGGATGTGAACGGTGCTCCGGCGAGAACCCGCCTGGGCGTGTTGGTGGTCCTGAGAGGGGGTAGCGCGCGGGTTCGCCTTCGCCGTCTGGGACAAGATGGGCCTGAGATATGGAGGCGGCATTGGGATGGGTTACGACCTGCGAGCAGTGGTCGCTGAAGGGGAGGTGCTGCGGAGTATGGCGCGGGACCTGCCTGCCGCTCGGCTGGCGTCGATCGGCCAGGGCCTTGCGCTGATGCCGATGACGGACACGCTGTTCGCTTCGGTCGCAGACGGAAGCGGCGTAGGCACGTTGGGCTTCTGGGGGTTGCCAGGGGGGTTCGAGAAGATCCTTGCTGCCTGGTCGGCCGGTGGACCGGTGGCCTACGTGGAAGCTGACTACTTCGGCGGCGTAGGCGAGCAGCGGGCAGCCGTGTGGGATGGCGGCACCATCGGGCTGGGTCCGCTCCAGGTGAAGGCCGGCCAGCCTTTCCCGCCAGCTGGCAGTCCGATCTCTCAAGCGTTGCGGCGGTTGGGCGTAGTGGCAAGCGCCGGCGAGGACGAGTTCTCAGCGGTGGGGTTGGACCGGCATCGACACGGTGAGGCGTGGATTGCCTGACGCGCTACTTTTCTCGTTCGCTCGCCGATTCGCCCGGTGCAGAGCGCTCACCTGCGTACTTGCGCTGTTGCGACCGAGGTACGTCTTGAGGAACCCGCGTGATTTCCCATTACACGGCACCGGAGCGTGCCGGTCATTGTGCACGGCCGGGGCGAGCACGTTTCAGGATCTCCTTAGCCGGCGGGGAGCAGGCTGGCGCCCTACCACCCGACCCGGGGAGTCCTCATGACACGCACCCCAGTACACCGCGCCGGCCCGCCCCGCACAGCGCCGGCCCTCACTCTCGCGGCCGCCTGCACGGCAACACTCTTGGTGATGGCATGCTCACCGAGCACGAACCCGGGGCATCGGTCCGTGACAGCCACCTCGACGAGCCCGGCCCCGCGCAGCTTCTCGGCGACCGTTGACAACCCTTGGTTCCCCCTGCCGCCCGGCCGGACGCTGATCTACAGCGGCACCAAGGACGGCGCGAAAACCACCGAGTACCTCACCGCCACCCACGCCACCCAAGACATCACCGGCATCCCCTGCCGCGTCGTCACCGACCGCCTCTACACCGGGCGCACCCTCCACGAGTCCACCCGCGACTACTACGCCCAGGACAACAACGGCAATGTCTGGTACTTCGGCGAGGACACCGCCGAACTCGACGACCACGGCAACATGATCTCCACCGAGGGGACCTGGCGCGCCGGCCGTGACGGCGCCCGACCCGGCATCTACCTGCCTGCCCACCCCAACCCCGGGTCGAGCGGACAGCAGGAGTACTACCCGGGCCAGGCCGAGGACCACTTCCAGATACTCGACCTGACCTCCCACGTCTCCGTGCCCTACAAAAGCTTCAACAAGAGCCTGCACACAAAGGAATGGACACCACTCGAACCCGGCACCGTAGACAACAAGTACTACGTCAAAGGCATCGGCACCGTGAAGGAAATCACCGTCAAAGGCAGCCCCTTCGAAGAAAACACACTCATCGCCATCAGAAGCTATCCCGCTCGCTAACGAGCCGCTCCAGAGCGTCGCGCATACGCAGGCAGCTTCTGCCAGGCCCGCTTGAGCGCCTTCTTCGCCAGGGCATCGGCGCGGAACGTGCCGGCGCCGGTGGGTACTTCGGCCGAGCAGGCCACCGCGAGGACGTAACCGATGCCGCGGTCCTCCAGCGCGGATCGCAGTTTCGGGTTGCCGCCGTAGACCTCGTCCCCCGTGACCCAGCCGACGCGGTGTCCGGCGGCCAGAAGCCGTTCGATCATCACCCGGGCCAGTTCCGGCTTGGTCGCGAAGGCGGTGTCCTCGCCGAGCCCCGCGGCCCGGCAGCGGTCCGGGTCGCACGTCCAACAGCGTGCGGTGTACAGCTCCCGATCCACCGCCGCGTGCCCGTGCTCGCCGGCGTAGACGAGGTAGACGGCGACCTGAGAGTTCTCGATACGCCCGGCGGTGCCGGTGCATGGGCGCTGGACCCCGACGGTGCGTGTGCCCTTCTTCACGTCGCCGGTCTCGTCGACAACCAGCACAGCGGCCTCGTCGTGGAGGTGCTCGACGACGTACTCGCGCACGTCGTCGCGGACGGCCTCGGCATCCCAGGCGGCCCTGCACAGCAGATGCCGCATGCCGTGCGGGGTGGCCTCCCCGGCCCACTCTGCGATCGTCCAGCAGTTCTTGCGCGGCAGATCCGACAGCAGGCCGAGCACCAAGCGCTTGGCCCGGAGGCGGGGTTCGATCCGCGCGCAGGGTCTACGCTGTGACCTACGGCCACCGCGTGATCGTTTGTCTTCACACACCGATGATCAACGTGGCGGCACCCGTCTCCACAGCGCGTCAGGGTCGCGCAGCGTACGCCTGCGGTCCTGTGTCAGGAGGACATGTGCACCGTGGCGAAGTCTGGTGGGTCGAGTTCGACGAGCGGCGGCCGGTCGTACTTCTGTCGGAAGGCGACGCGTCCGGGATCCGGGTGATGCAGGTCGTGGCTCCGGCGGGCGTCGACATCAGCGGTCTGGGCGTCGAAGTGGCGGTAGGCGCCATGGAAGGACTGCCCTTTGAAGGCGTGCTGCGGTTCGCGTTCCCGTGTCCGGGCTTTACCCCTTGCACGTGGCTGACCACCGTGTCCCGGGACGACCTGATCGAGCGGGCGGGCGCCCTGCCCTACGCGAAACTCAACGAGATTGAGGATGCCCTCCGACTCGCTGGACAGGTGAAGGAGCGGACCCCGGCGAGGACCGAGAAGCTCAGCAAATTAAGGCACGCCCTCCGTCTCGGTGGACTTGAGTAGTCCGGGTAGGCGGAGAAGGAACGGACACGGCAGTTCGCCCATGACCTTGCGCGGCATGCCCGCGGCCGGCCGCCCGCGATGACGGTCCCGGCGGATGGGTCTCTCACCGCGGAAGGGGAGTTGGCGCATCCGCACCGCTGGGCGGTACAGGCAGGTGGACGCCAGCGCTTTCGCCGGGGCTTGTGGATCGGCTCAGTTCAGCGCGTCGAGCGCGGAAAGGACGTCGGCCGGTTCGGCGCGGGTGGTGTAGTCAGGGTTGACAAAGGCCCAACTGATCTCGCCGTCGCGGTCGATGACGTAGGTGGCGGGCAGCGGGAGGGTGCGCGGGTGACCGTCGTTGACGCGCTGGAGGTCGAAGCCGAGTTTGTCGTAGACGGCAGCGAGGTCGCCGGGGAGGTCGAAGGCGAGGCCGTACTGCTTGGCGGTGTCGGAGCCGATGTCGCTGAGGACGTCGAAGGCGAGTTCGTGCTTTTCGGTCAGGGTGAGGGACTCGTCGGGGATCTGCGGGGAAACGGCCACCAGGCGGGCGCCGCGGGAGGTGATCGCCTCGTGGTGCTGCTGGAGGGAGCGCAGCGTGATGTTGCAGTACGGACACCAGGCGCCACGGTAGAAGGCCAGCACGACGGGGCCGTTGGCGAGCAGGTTGTCCAAGGTCAGGGTCTGCCCGGTCGCGCAGGGGAGGCTGAAGCGCGGGGCCTGGGCGCCAACGGTCAAGGCGCGGTCGGCCTGGCCGGAGTCGGCGAGCTCCTGGCCGGCCCGCTGCATGATCTGTCGGATCTCGGCGGGGATCTGCTGCTGGCGGGCTTCGTAGAAGGTGCGCAGTTCGGCGTTGAGGCTGGTCATGGTGCTGGCTCCTCCTGGTCGGCGGCTGGAACGGGACCCATTAATCTTGAAATGACCGTTCCAAGATAATGGTGTGCGTGGTCCCGCGCCAGTCGTGCGGGGGCGTGGGTGGGTCAGAGGCTGGTGAACGGGCGGTGGCCGGCGAGGGCGAGTGCCTTGACGAATGCGGCGAGGTGGACGGCGCGGCGGGCGAGGTAGCGGCGCAGGCGGGGGGTCTGTGACCCGTAGGCGGCCGCCCAGAGGGCTGGTATGCGATTCATGGGGGCATGGTCAGGGCGCGCGGTGCGCCTGGGGCGGATCGTGGACGAACCTGGACGGCGCCGCGCTGGCGGGGGGCCTGTCCCCCTGTGTACCTGTCGGAACCTTTGCGGCGTGCTGAACCGGAAGTATCTTGGAATCCTCATTTCAGGATGGTGGGTGGACCATGCCGGACGTCAAACACTTCGATCCGGAGGCCACCCTGGAGACCGTGGTGCGGCTGTTCTGGCGGCAGGGCGTGGCCGCGACCGGGATCCAGGATGTGGTGACCGCGACCGGGCTCAACCGCTCGAGCCTGTACGCCACGTTCGGCGGCAAGCAGGAGCTCTACCTCGCCGCGCTGCGCCGCTACCTGGAGCAGCGGTCCCAGCCCATGTTCCGGCGCCTGGCCGAGGACGAGCGGGGCCTGACCGCGATCTCCGAGTTCTTCGGCGGCCTGATCGAGACTCGCTGCTCGGGCGAATACGCGCGCTGGGGCTGCATGATCTCCAACGCTCACGCCGGGACCGAGAACGGCGACCCGGAGGTGCGCGCCGTCCTGGACCAGCACCACCAGCAACTCCGCGATGCTATGTACGCCGCCCTGGTCACCGCCGACCGCCAAGGGCAGCTGTCGCCCGGTGCCGACCCGGGCACTTCCGCGGATCTGTTGGCGCTGCTCGCCTATGGCGTCAACCTGCGCTCCCGCGCCGGTGCTGATGCCGCGTCCCTGCGCACGACGGTGACCGCCGCCCTGGACTCGATCGGGGCCCGGGCGGCGGCCTAGACGTGCGTCGATCCGGCTCTCACCTGGGATTGGGTGCAGGAGACGTGCCCGTGCCCTGGAGGACGTCCCGGCCAACGCCGGCGTCCTCAGCGCCACCGGCGACGCAGCCCCGGACGCCTGGCGCCGCCTCGTGGCATGGATGATGCAGTCCTTCCGGGCCCCAGCCCGCGGACCGCTGCCGGACCCGCCCGACGACACTGCGCTGTACGAGGCCATGCGCCGCGCCGGCCACGGCATGAACTCCCCCGCGACCGGCAAACAGCACTCAACTTGACCCGTCCCTGAGGGTCCGGGCTTGGAGGTAGTGCCAAGCTGGCTGCTGGGGTGGACTCCTCCGTCCAGACACCTATGGGGGGAGTGACGAGTCACTTCACGCCCCGCATTCCACGCACACGCGCCGTCCTGGGTCATGCGCAGAGCGGGCACCCGGTTCACTTTTGATCCGCCGTCAGAGAGTCAGCTCCGGCCGTCATCGAGGGACACGATCAGCGTCAACCGTTCAGCCAGACCCCTGGGATCAGCTCACGAACGCGATCGAAGTCTTGTGCCGCTCGCGTGCGGGCCAGGACCGCACCGTCGTCGTCTCGCAGGTGTTCGCGTGTCTGACGCGGGAGGCCGAGGGCATAAGCAACGCGGCAAGGCAGCGGATGGCTGTGGTCCCAGCCCACGCCGACCTGGCGGCGCCCACGTGATCACGGCGGATGATCTGGCGGCAGCCGGATTCACTTGGCGAGCGATGAGTACGCCGTTCGGCGGCGGTCTTTCGTCTGGAAGGCACGCGCCGCACCGGAAGGAGCTTGATCATGACCGTGAGCGCCAGCTTCTGCATGTCCCTGGACGGGTTCGTCGCCCGTCCGGACAACAGCGTCGGCCCCCTGTTCGACTGGTACTCGAACGGCGACGTCGAGGTGTCGATGGTCGGCTACCCGATCACCTTCAGGGTCGCCGAGGCCAGCTCGGACTATCTGCGGGCGCAGATGGACTTCGCCCGGCACAGCGCGTTCGTCTGCGGCCGTCGGGTGTTCGACTACACCGGCGGCTGGGGCGGCAATCCACCCGGCGGCGGACGCGCGTTCGTGGTCACCCACCGTGAACCTCCCACGGACTGGCCCGCAGAACGACTGGCGCCCTTCACGTTCGTCCACGACGGCGCCGCCAGCGCAATCAGTCAGGCCAAGGCCGCCGGCGACGGCAACGTCGGCGTCTCCGGCCCGAACATCGCACAGCAGTGCCTCAACCTCGGCCTGCTGGATGAGATCCGGATCGATTTGGTACCCACGTTCCTCGGCGAGGGAATCCGTTACTTCGAAGACATCCACAACGACAAGGCCGAGCTCGAACGGGTCGAGGTGGTCGAGGGCGAGGGCGTGACACACCTCCGTTACCGCGTGCACTATCGGTGACCACCTTCTATCGCGTTGATCGTTGTGGATCGCAAGATCCACCGAATCCGCCACGTTGAGGCCGGACACCTGACGATCGCGTTGTCCACACCGACATGACGAACACCAGGTCGGCGCTGAGGTCAGCCGCCGCGCAGCCCTCCACAAGCCACGTGGTCCGAGACCAATCCGCCTCGGCCAGTGCAGTGGGCGTGTTGCAGCAGGTCATGGTCGTGCCGGACGGCTATCGGCCGCGCAAGTGGTCAGATAGCGGGTTGGGGAAGCTCGCCAACGTCCACCTTCACGACCTTCACGTGCGTGCATCCGGCGGCTTTGAGGGCTCGCCTGCGCCGGATGGCAGCCTGCTTGTCGAAGACGCCGGCGGACGCCTGTGCGGCACCGTCGGGATCAGTCCACGTCAAGCCGTAGCGTCGCACTGCGGTCGTCATGAACTCGGTCCTCTCCACTCACAGCAGATCTCCAACACCATACGGACCATTGCCGGTCCATACCCCGCAGCAGCTTTCCATGAGCGAGTCGACGCGTCGAGAGGACCGCAGTCCGACCGCGTAGTGCGAGTGGCTGGAGGCTCGCGGGCACCTCCCGGACCGTCAACTGCGATGCCCGGAGCAGAACCCCGTCACAGGCCGGTCACGGCACCTGGGCGGAGTGGCGCCGGCAGGGCCATG
Source organism: Streptomyces sp. NPDC006476 (assembly GCF_040612015.1). Classification (NCBI taxonomy): domain Bacteria; kingdom Bacillati; phylum Actinomycetota; class Actinomycetes; order Kitasatosporales; family Streptomycetaceae; genus Streptomyces; species Streptomyces sp. NPDC006476. Next base: position 13,773 of record NZ_JBEXPK010000125.1, read on the forward strand.
TACCCTCGCGCACGCGGGTATCGGAATAACCTTCGCGCCTGGGAGAGTCCCATCGATACGTCGTTCAAAGCCGTTCTGCTCGACTCCGAGATGCGCGTTCTGCTGGGCACCAATCCCCGCGGGGAGTGGGAGCTGCTGGGTGGCCGTGCCGAAACTCAGGACGCGTCACCGCAGGACACGGTGCGGCGCGAGGTGCATGAAGAGGCCGGGATCGACATCGTCGTGGGCGCCATCGTGGACGCTTGGTTCTACGACGTCCCGGGCAAGGGACGTGTCGTCGTCACCAGCTATTTGGCACGGCCCGTCGGCGATGGCTCACTCGTGCTCGGCGCGGACCATGCCGACCTGGCGTTCTTCCACTCTCGGGAACTCGACGACATCAACCTCCCCGAGGGCTACCGCCAGTCCATCCGACTCGGGATCGGGATGTGTTCCAGGTCGGATCAGGGGTTCAGAGGGGTGTCGAGGAGGTAGTCGTCGGCGCGTTCGCCCGTGACGAGGTGGACCACGCGGCGGGCGATGGAGACGGCGTGGTCGGCGAAGCGTTCGTAGTAGCGGCCGACCAGGGTGACGTCGACGGCCGTCTCGACGCCGTGGT
>NZ_JBEXPK010000126.1:0-13933 GCF_040612015.1 Streptomyces sp. NPDC006476
GGCCGTATGCCCCGAATATCGCCCGTCTGGCAGTCCCATAACTGTCCGGTGGGCGTTTCCAGCGAGTGGCCCGGAGAGCGCACCCTCCGGGCCACCTCCCGGAAGGCACGGGCTCGCTAGCCTGGTGCCAGGTAGCGGTAGACCAAGGCGACCGACATCACCTTGAGATCAATCAAGGAAGCGGTCCACCTGATGGACTCCCGGCGACGCTGATGACCGTCTCTCCGACGATGACCGCCGACGACCCCCCGCCCGCCGGCACATGCCCGGCAGACTCTCACTGGCCGCTTGTCGCTTGTCTTGTCGCTTGTTGGTCATGCCGCCGAGGTCCTTCGCGAAGGTCCCTTCGCCCGCCCGTGGGCGAGGCCGGAACCGGGGTCACCGACCTGTCCGGTCAGCTCACTCAGGCCGTGTCCTGCTGCAGGGCCGGGGCACGCATCTGAAGCCCGCCGCAGCAAAGTGCCCGGAGCCCAAGCGCAACTCGTGAGCCGGCACCACCCGACAAGACATCAGCAGGCCCTGGTCAGTCAGTCCGCACCGAGCGGAACCCGCAGCCGCACCCGGTAGCCGCCCTCCGCGGTCGGGCCCGCATCCAGGGCGCCGTGCAGGACGTCGGCCCGTTCCCGCAGACCGACCAGGCCCTGCTGTGAACCGGGCAGGGGCAGAGAGGGACGCGTGGGCGGGGTGTTGGTGACGGTCACACCGACGCCGTCGCCGTCCTGCCACAGCTCGACGCTGGCGGTGGCGCCGGGGGCGTGCTTGCGGACGTTGGTCAGCGCCTCCTGGACGGTCCGGTAGAGGGCGCGCTGGGCGGGTGTGCCCACAGTGGCCGGGAGCTCACCCGTCAGCTTCGCGTGAGTGCCACTTGACTCCACCAGTTTGCGCAGGTCAGCCAGGGTGGGCTGAGGCGTCAGCTCGGTGGCGTGGCCGCCGGAGGCACGCAGCAGCGTGACCATGGTGCGCAGTTCATCGAGCGTGGTGACGCTCAGCGAACGGATCGTGCGGGCAGCCTCCTTGGCGTCCGCGTCCTTGGCGGCGACCTGCAGGGCGCCGGCCCGTACCGCGATCAGGCTGACCTGGTGGGAGACCACGTCGTGCATTTCGCGGGCCAGTTGGGCGCGCTCGCGGGCGAGCACGGTCTGGGCGTGCAGTGCCCGCTCGTGCTCCCTTGCCTCCTCGATCTCGACAAGCCGACGCGCCAAGTCCCGACGCGCCGCGAGAAGCTGCGCGATGAGGACCGGAGCGGCGGCTGTGGCCAAGCTGTAGACGAAGGTGACCAGCGTCATGGTCCGGCCGACCTCGGTGAGGCCGGCCAGGGGCCACGGAGTGCTGTTCGCGACGGCGGTCAGGACGACGCACACCGCAAGGAGAGGACGAGTGCGGGAACGCTCGGCCAGGGTGAACAGCGCCGCGAGCGGAGCGACGGCGACGGGCTGCGTCAGCGAGATGGGCACGGTGAGCAAGAACACGCCGAGCGGAAACCGGCGCCGGAAAGCCAGCGCGGCACAACCGAGCGCGGCCAGCGCGACGCCGAGACGCGTGTCATCCAGCAGGTTCAGCCACACGTCCACGGCCGCAGCCACCACCAGGACGAGGTCGACGACCGGCGCGGGCACACGCTCCCACAGCGCGTGAGCGCGATTCATCGCCCGGCCTCCGACTGTGGCCGCTGGTCGAGCAGCCCGGACCGCTGCGCCAGCAGCGCCGCCTGCACCCGGCCCGTGACGCGCAACTTGGTGAGGATCGCGCTGACGTGGTCCTTGACCGTGCCGGCACCCAGGTGAATGCGCGCCCCGATGTCGGCGTTCGACAAGCCCTCCGCCACCAGGACGAGGACATCGCGCTCGCGGGCGGTAAGCAGCCGGACCCGTGCCGCATCCCCGTCGACGGCCGCCCCGGTGCCGGGGTGACCGCGCAGCAGGGTCCGCGACGCCTTGGGCGAGAGCACCACACCGCCCGCGGCCAGGGTGCGCACCAGGTGGGCGAGTTGGTCCGGTTCGGTGTCCTTGAGCAGGAAACCGGCCGCGCCGCAGTGCAGGGCGGTCAGGATGTACTCGTCGGCGTCGAACGTCGTCAGCATCGCCACGACCGGCGGATCCGGCACCGCGCGCAGCTCGCGCAGGACCGTGAGCCCGTCAACGTCCGGCATCCGTATGTCCAGCAGCACCACGTCCGGTCGCGCCCGGCGGACGGTATCCACCGCATCGCCGCCGCCCGCGGTCGCGACGACCTCGATGTCCTCCGAGGCACCCAGAATGAGTTCGAAGCCCGACCGGATCAGTGCCTCGTCGTCCACCACCACTACCCGTATCACGCGCGCTCCGCCCCCCCATTTGTTCGTACATGCCGTCCGGCCCGTGCCGCCTCGGCCCTAAAGCCTCCCAGAGCCCCGGCGGCCGGACGCACGTCAGCCCCAGCCACACGGCGGGGTAGTGCCCTCTGATCGGCAGGAACACCACACCCTGCTGCCGGCTGTTCCACGATCGGCCCGGTCTCCAGCCAGGGGCATGACACAGCACGCGGAATCCCCCCGGCCCACGCACCCGAGCGCGAGATGATCCCGGTCTTGCCATTGGCGCCGAGGCGGTCGACGACATTGGCCAACGTTCCGCAGTCGCACGCCGGGGCTGACGGTGCAGCTTCGCTCGGCGAGTGGTGGCCGCACCGGCAGGCGAGCACGTCGTGCGTGGCCCCGTGGCACAGTGCACGAGGGTGGCCAGAAGCAGGTCGACGACCGGTCCCTGCCAAGCGGAGGGGGTCGGCCGGCCGACCGGCGGGGCACCTCCCGAAGCCCGGCGGATGGTCGACCACCCCCCGCCTCAGCCAGGTTGTCCCGGTGACCGAGATCGAAAGCACCAAGAAGACGCCTCCACGGCCCTTGCCCAAACCCGGGTCCGACACGGTGACGGCACGCCCCGCACCGATGGCGCGGCTGGTCGGGGTCGACCTCGCCCGCGCACTGGCCGTGTTCGGCATGTTCACCGTGCACGTTGGCCCCGCACCCACGCCGGGCGGCGGTGTCGGCAACTGGTTCCTGGAGCTGGCCAGCGGCCGGGCGTCGGCGCTGTTCGCCACCCTCGCCGGGTTCTCGCTGATGCTGATCGCAGGCCGCTTCGAGCCGAAGACCGGGCTGGCTGGCCGGCAGGCGAGGGCCCGGATCGTGATCCGGGCCGTAATCCTTCTGGTGCTGGGCAGCGCGTTGGCCATGACCAACTTCGGCGGCGCCGGCATCCTCAACTTCTACGCGGTGTACTTCCTGCTGGCCCTGCCCCTGCTGCGACTGCGGGCCAGGACACTCGCAATCATTGCGGTCACGCTCGCGGTCGTCACGCCACAGGTGGCGTACGTGACCCGGGCCCTGCTCACCGAGTCGATCGTGAACGGGATCGACTCCTGGGACCCCATCGCGCGCCTGTGCGGCGTGGGCGTGCTCGACCTCCTGCTCCTGGGCCTCTACCCGGCGATCACCTGGATGACGTTCGTGGTCACCGGCATGACGTTGGGCCGGCTGGACCTGAGCTCCGGCGCGGTCCGGCGGCGGCTGGCCATCGTCGGCCCCGCGATGATCGCATTCGGATACGGCGTCTCCTGGCTGGTGCTCCGGCTGACCGGCGGCGCTCAGAAAATCATGGCCGGGATGCCCGCCGACCCCGGTGCCATGAAGGACCCCGCCATGGCAGCGGGATCCTTCGACTCGCCAGTCGGTACCGGGCTGGGAGGCTCCAACGCGTGGGGACTCCTGGCAGCCGAGCCGCACAGCGGTTCCACGTTCGACCTCATCGGCAGCCTGGGCATCGCGATCACCGTGCTCCTGTGCCTGACGGTCGCCCTGGACCGGCTGCCGTGGCTGGGCAGGGCGGCAAAGCCGATCATCGCCGTCGGCACCATGTCCCTGACCCTCTACGTGGGCCACATCCTGGTGATCCTCGCCCTGCCCGGCGAAGCGGCCACCCCGCCGCAGTCCGCCTCCGCCGCACTGCTGCTCTGCTTCGTCCTCGGAGCCACCGCTTTCGCGGCGCTCTGGTCCCGCTTCTTCCGCCGCGGCCCCCTGGAGTACCTGCTCAACGGCACCACCAAACTGGCGCACCGCGTCCGCTGAGCCCCGGGCGGGCACGCCGGGAACTCCGAGCGTCAGGTGGGCTCCGGCGTGCAGGCGCCGGAGGCCGCAGCCCTGCGGCTCCCGCGTAGCCCCCCCGCCCCATCCCCTCGAGGCGGTCCGGCACCACTCGCATCCCGCCCGCACCCGGACCCACCGTCACAACCGCCGGCTCCGGCTCCGGCTCCGGCTCCGGCTCCGGAGCCGGCGACACGATGCCCGGCGGTTGCCGTCCACCATCGGTGGCCTCGGCCCACTGCCCGAACACCACCTCGGCGGCCTCCAACCGGGCGACCTCCCTTTCGAGTTCACCCAGCTCCTTGCGCAGCAGCTCGGCACGTTTCGCCAGCTCAAGCCGCCGCTCGATCGTCCACGCCAGCACGTCCGTCATGAGCATCCCTCCCAGCGCAGAACCTACGCGGCGACCCCCGAACCTCATTCCAGAACCCGCGAGAACACCCGCGCCAGACGATCTCCAACGCCATTGCGTTTACCGATGTGGGCGGGGCGCAAGCCCCTTCTCCATGATCGCGATCTCGGCGCAGAGGGTGTAGGTCTGGGCGGTGGCGGGGTGCTGGCCGACGTTCGGGGCGTACTTGCTGTGGCTCTTAAGGCTGCGGGCCTTCATGCGCTGGCGACGGCGGGTCGGCAGGAGGTTATCGAGCAGTGCGCGACCGATGGCGCCGACCAGGCGGACAGGGCCGGTGGGAAGGATGCCGGAGGCGGTGACCGGGGCACGGTCGGGCAGTTGGAGGCTTGTGCCGTCGAAGGCGACCGTGCGCATCCCACACCACCAGGCGCCGGGCATGCTTCTTGCGGCTACGGTCCCGGCCAGCGTCTCGAACAGTACCTTCAACGGCCGGGCGCCCAGCCGACGCCGGGCCCGGGAGAGCGAGGAGGCATGCGGCCGTGTCAACGACAGCCCGGCCAGCCCCGCGGTGAGCTTGTCCCACACCGCCCGGTAGGAGCAGTCCTCGAACAGGGCGAGCCCGAGAACGAAGTACACCACCACCCTCGCCGGCAGCATACGAATCCGTCGCTGCACTGCGCGGGTCTCGTCCAGCACCGCGTCCACCAGCGCGAAGTCCACGATCTGCGTCAACTCGCCCAGATGCCCCGGAGCGAACACACCCCCGGCTGCCTCGATCGTGCGTGTGATGACAGACTTCTCCCGCAACGGGACTCCCGGACTCGATGATCACCTTGCTCGACACAAGTTGATCTACCAGGGGTCCCGTTCCTGCTGTTCAGGCGGGGGTTGCAGACGTCTCAAGATCCCTAACGCAATGGCGTTGCAGAGAACAGAAATGATCACGCAGGGCCACGGGCATCTTGCGTCCAGGGCCAAGCAGCCCGACCCAACACGGAGCGTGACGCCGTGTCAGCAAGCCGAACCAGCGCACCGCTCAACTTCGACGACCCCGATTACATCCGTCGTCCGCAGGTGGACCCAGTGCTCGGCGGGGAAGTCGTAGAACGCCAGCAGCTCCTCCACATCGTCCGTGATCTTCGCGACGGCCTTGGGCCATTTCGCGCCAGACGTCTTCTCGAACGCGGTGACCGCCTTCTCGGCGTGCGCACGGTCCTCGGCGTTGTAGATCTCCTGCAGAGCCTTCTTCGCGCCGGGCTGCGCGGACTTCGGCAGGGCGTTCGTGATGTTCCGAGTCTTGTGAACCCAACACCTCTGGTGCCTGGCCTGCGGAAACACTTCTGCCAGTGCCCTCCACAATCCCATCGCGCCGTCGCCGACCACGAGCACCGGGGCGCACATCCCGCGCCGCCGGCAGTCGCGCAACAGGTCCGCCCAGGACTCGGTGGACTCGCGCAGGCCCTCGGCGATCGCGATCAGCTCCTTGACGCCGTCGACGCGGACGCCCATCAGAACCAGAAGGCAGGAGCGGGCCTCGGACAAGCGGATCTTGGGGTGGATACCGTCGGCCCACACGTAAACATAATGAGAATCGGCCAGGTCACGACGCTGGAAAGCGGCGTGATCGGCGGTCCACTGCTTCGTCACCCGGGTCACCGTGGCCGGCGACAGCCCGGCCACCGAGCCCAGGAACTGCTCCATCGCAGGCACGAAATCGCCCGACGACAGGCCGTGGAGATAGAGCAGCGGCAACACTTCGCTGATTTTCGGGGACTTCCGGCACCACGGCGCGAGGATCTTCGAGGAGAACCGCTGCCGTTCACCCCTCTCCTCGTCGATGCGCTTATCCTTCACCCGAGGCGCGGCCACCTCGATGGGCCCGGCCGCCGTAGTCACCGCCCGCGGCCGGTGGCTTCCATTGCGCACCACCAGCCGGCGGCCGGCCTCATCACGCTGACCGGCGAGCTCGGCTGTGTACTGGTCCACCTCCGCCTCCAGGGCGGCAGCCAGCATCCGCCGGGCGCCCTCACGGACAATCTCGTCGATCAGGGAACTTGTCTCGGTGGTGCCGTCTTCGTTGACTAGCCTGAGCACGGGCCTGCCTTCTCAGCCCGCGCTGCGAACGCGGGCCTACTCGGTGACCTTGAGTCGATCACCCGGGAAGGTACGCCCTCAGCACTCCGCAGAGCATCCCACCCGAGCCGATCTACAAGTTCTGAGCATTGCTCCTCCGTTTTGCGGGCGTCCACCACTACCACGGCCAGTTCGACGGTGGAGGCGCCGGTCACCATGTTGCGGGCGACGTTGATGGTGATGCCCTGCTCGCGCTCGGCCCGCAGCCCGTCGGTGAGCAGTGCGAGGTCCACGGTGGAGTGTCCCCGGTTCCGGGAGTCGTGCAGCAGCCGTCCGAAGAGGGTGGACTTGCCATCGTCCACCGAGCCGGCGGTGGCAAAACGCAACAGCGAGGCGGCGGGTGCGATGGTCGTGGTCAGAAGTACCCTCGCGCTTGCGGTCTTCCATGGCGGCTTCGGAGAGTTTGTCGTCCGCCCTGCTCGCGCCGCGCTCGGTCAGTCGGCTGGCGGCGATCTCGGCGACGACGGCCTCGGTCGTGGCGGCGTCGGAGTCGACGGCGCCGGTGCAGGACATGTCGCCGACGGTGCGGTAGCGGATCAGCCGTCGTTGTACGGGTTCGTGGTCCTCGGGGCCGCCCCACGCACCGGCGGTCAACCACATGCCGTCGCGGGAGAACACCTCGCGCTCATGGGCGAAGTAGATCTCCGGCAGTTCGATCTTCTCCCGCTCGATGTACTGCCAGACGTCGAGCTCGGTCCAGTTGGAGAGCGGAAAGACCCGCATGTGCTCTCCGGGCGCGTGCCGGCCATTGTAGAGCGACCACAGTTCGGGGCGCTGGCGCCGCGGGTCCCAGCCGCCGAACTCGTCGCGCAGCGAGAAGATGCGCTCCTTGGCGCGGGACTTCTCCTCATCGCGGCGGCCACCACCCAGGGCGGCGTCGAAACGATGCGCCTCGATGGCGTCGAGCAGCGGCACGGTCTGCAGCGGGTTGCGGGTGCCGTCCGGGCGCTCGCGCAGCCGGCCGTCGTCGATGTAGTCCTGTACGCGGGCGATGTGCAGGCGCAGCCGGTGCCTGGCTGCCACCCGGTCCCGGTGGTCGATCACCTCGGGAAAGTTGTGGCCGGTGTCGACGTGCAGCAGCGCGAACGGGAGCGGCGCGGGCCAGAAGGCCTTGGCGGCCAGGTGCACCATGGCGAGGGAGTCCTTGCCGCCCGAGAAGAGGACCACCGGACGCTCGAACTCCCCGGCCACCTCACGCAGGATGTGTACCGACTCGGCTTCCAGTACGTCCAGGTGCGTCAGCGCGTATCCGCTGTTCGGGTCCGTCGACGTGGTGTCGGACGCAGCGGCGGTCACACCAGTCCCCTCTCGGCGAGCAGGGCGTGGACGACGTCCGCCGACTCGGTGGGTGTCTGGCGGTGTGTCTCCAGGCGTAACTCCGGGCATTCCGGGGGTTCGTAGGGGTCGTCCACGCCAGTGAGGCCGGACAGCGCGCCGGCGGCCTGCCGGGCGTAGAGGCCCTTGACGTCACGTGCGGCACAGACCTCCACGGGCGCGGCCACGTGGATCTCCACGTACGGTACGCGGGCGAGGTCATGGCGGAGCCGGTTGGTCTCGCGGCTGCTCCGGTAGGGAGCGATGACCGGCACCAGCACGATGACGCCGTTGCGGGCGAGCACCTCGGCGACCATGCCGACCCGCCGCACATGGGTGTCGCGGTCCTCACGGGAGAAGCCGAGGCCGGCCGAGAGGGCGGTACGGACCGCGTCGCCGTCCAGGATCTCCACCCGGCGGCCCTCGGACTGCAGCCGGGCGGCCACTTCTGCCGCGATGGTGCTCTTGCCCGCGCTGGGCAGCCCGGTCAGCCACACCGTGGCCCCCTGGGGGGCGGGCGGGGGCGCCGGTCGCTCGCCCTGGGCGCGCCGGGCCGGCCGTGCGGCCGGCGACGAGGAATGCAGCAGCGCCCGTGCCAGGTCCGCGGCCTGCTGCCGGACCTCCGGGATGGCCGTGGTCTCCCACAGGTCGCCGCGTCGGTGGGCACCCAGGGTCCACACCGAGCCGACGACTCCGTCATGGCCCCGCACCCGTCCCTCGGCGGTCGTCGCGAGGCCGATCCCCAGCGGCCCGCGACGGGCCAGCCCCGAGTCCATCAGGGACCTGAGCAGCGGATCATCGGAGCTGGCCGGCCCCAGGTCCGGACCGGTGCAGTCCACCACCCAGCCGACCCGGATCTCCCGGGATCCCGTCACCGTCACAGTGAGCGCATCGCCGTCGTCCCGGGCGGCCGTGACTTCACCGGCACGGACACGTAGCCGCCCGGCGGTCCTGAGCCGGGTGACGGTCTCGGCCGTCTCGGGCGGCATCCGGTGCCGGTGGACGTCCCACAGGTGCCGGTCGTGCCGGAGGAACTCGGCTCGGTCCGCCTCGTCCAGCCGGCTCCACAGCCCGGAAGTCAGGGGGCGCAGGCCATCGACGGCCGGACGCCAGTCGCCCTGGGCACGCTGCACCAGCCGGACGTGGCGCTGGACGGCGGACCGCAACCGGCGCAGCGGCAGCCCGACCAGTGGCTCCTCCGGGGCCACGGGTGGCAGGGGGACCACGGCATGAGCCCGGGGCAGCAGCCCGTGCCGCGACAGGGCGTGCACGGTGCGGCCCGGGCGGTCGACCGCCAGCGCGACGTCCACCGCGCTCAGGCCGGTGCCGACCAACAGCACGTCATCGCCGTCCATGAGCGGCCCGGCCAGGGCGTCGGGCTGCCAGGGGTCGGGGATGAACCGTTCGTACTTCCTCAGTTCGATAGGTGCCCACTGCGCCGCACCGGCCAGCGGACCGGTGGCGATCACGACGCTGTCGGCCATGAGGCACGTACCGTCGGCCAGCCGCACCCGTGTGTGCTCGCCCTGCACCGAGCAGGCCACGGCTCGACCGGACAGGCGCCGGAAGGTCAGCGGGCCACCGGCCCGCTCGACGCAGGCGGCTAGGGTGGCGGAGAGATAGTCGCCGTAGTGACGTCTGGGCACGAAGGACCGCTCGGTCGCGGAGGGACATCGGTTTCGGACCAGCCAATGAACGAAATGACCGGGCCGGTCGTGCAGACAACTCATGGCGCCCGCCGGCACGTTGAGCAGGTGCCGGGGATCCTTCGTGGTGAACGCCCTGCTCGCTCCGGCCGGCGGCCCCGGATCGACCAGGGTGAGCTCCACCGGCGCGCGTCGCCTGCGGGACTCCTCGGCGACCTGCATGGCGACCATGCTCCCGGCGGCTCCCGCCCCCACTATCACCAGCTTCAGAGGAACACGACCGCGTGCGCCGACCATCTGTACCTCCGCAGGGACTCTCCACCAATCCGGTCAATCATATGGTCGTTCCCTTGTTGCCAGTGAGACCAACGTGGCTCAGTTGAGGTCAAGTTCACGAAGGGGCCTTCACCCAAGGCCGGGTAGTTAGCGTATTTCCGCTGGTGGCAATGCAGTTCGGTGTCGGGTAGGAACGCGGGCAACAGGGCTGCGTTGGTCAGGTAGTCCGCCAAGACTTCCGGCCGTTGAGGAGCCCCGTTGCCCACGCGTCACTGTGCCCTGCGCCCCGGTCTGGCGAGGGTCACCCGTGAGTTCACCGTGGCCGAGGGCCGGTTCGCGCCCGGTCATCTGGGCGAGTTGACGCAGGTCATACCGTTCGACCTCGTCGATGCCGTTCTGGATGAAACCCGTTGCGTGCAGCGCCGGTTACGGGATCTGCCCTCGCGGGTCGGGGTCTACTTCCTCCTCGCGATGTGCCTGTTCCCGGAGGTCGGCTACCGGCTGGTCTGGCACAAGCTGACCGCAGCCCTTACGGGCGTCGGGATCGAGGTCGCGGAGCCAACTGCGAAAGCCTTGCGTGACCTGCGCAGACGGCTCGGTGCAGAACCGATGAAGCGCGTGTTCGAGACCCTGGCCGGCCCGCTCGCCCAGCCGGTGACTCCCGGAGTGCGGTTCGGGCCGTTCCGGATGGTCTCCTTCGACGGCTGCAGCTCGATCAAGCTCCCCGATACCGAGCGCAACGTGGAGTGGTTCGGACCTGGCAGCCGTGGCGGGTATCCGATGCTGGAACTGATGACCCTGGTGGAGACCGGCACCCGTGCCCCGGCAGAGAGGGAAGCATGACGCTTCCTTCGATGTCCGCCGTCGTGCCCGTGGCAAGCGCCTGGAGGGCAACCAAAATCCGCAGCTGCCCGGCCGTGGTGACACTGTCGAGGACGCGCAGGGTGGGCAGTACCCGTACGTCTGCTCTCGGGTCGCGGTAGATCAACTCTCCGACGGCCTCGCGAGTTATCGGCTCGGTCGCCAGAAGGTGAGTGATGACCTTCCTACGTCGCGTCTGAGTCGAGGCCATTCCCACGCGCCGCAGAAGGGGCAGGCCCTCAGGGGCGCCGCGAAGAACGTCCTGGGCTGCCTGTTCTGGCGTCTGCCCGTCGTGCACGGCGCCGGTGGGCAGCATGATCAAGCCGCGGAGGTCAGCGACCACCAGCGCGTCTGCCCCCACCGGGAGGAGTAACGCCACCCCGATGACTGGCGGCCGCCAGTTCTCGTACCGAGCGGGCGGCGGCTCAGGGACGGGATCGGTGCTTCGTGCAGCGGGAAGAAGTCAACACCGTTGCGTTTGAGTCTTGAGTCGCAGGTCAAGCCCTGGTGAATGACGCAACGGGACGTCCTGATAGATCAACTTGTTGTCTAAGCAAGGTGATCACTGGGAGTCCCGTTGCAGGAGAAGTCTGTCATCACGCGCACCGTCGAGGCGGCCGGGGGTCTGTACGCGCCCGGTCACCTGGGCGAGCTGACCCAGACCGTGGACTTCGCGCTGGTGGACGCGGTGATCGAGGAGACCGGGTCACGCGAGAGGCGGCTGCGGCTGCTGCCGTCCCGGGTCGTGGTCTACTTCGTCCTCGCGCTGGCACTGTTCGAGGACTGCTCCTACCGGGGCGTATGGGGCAAGCTGACGGCGGGGCTGGAAGGACTGCCGTTGGTGCGGCCTGCGGCCTCCTCGCTGTCCAGAGCTCGGCGGCGAGTCGGGGCAGCACCGCTGCGGCGGCTGTTCGAGATCCTCGCCGGGCCCGTCGCGCACCTCGGGCAGGCCGGTTCGTTCTCCCGGGGCCTGCGGACCGTGGCGGTGGACGGCACTTTGCTGCACGTGCCCGACGAGGAGGCGCTCACCCGGCATTATCTCAAGCGAGTGGGCGAGAGCGTGGAGTTCGGCTACCCGCTGCTGCGACTCGTGGTCCTTGTCGAGTGCGGAACCCGTGCCGTGCTGGCCGCCGCGTTCGGCGCCGAGAGCGACGGCGAACTCACCTACGCAGGCCGTTTGTTGAGTGTGCTGGACCGCACGATGCTCCTGCTGGCCGATGCCGGCTTCGATGGAGCCGAGTTCGCCCGGGATGTCCAAGCCGCCGGCGCTCAGTTCCTGGTGCGCTCCTCCGCCCGCCGGATACCCACCCCCTTCCGGCACCTGGGCGACGGCTCCTACCTGGCCCGGATCGGTTACGGCGTCCTGCCCGTCCTGCTGGTCGTCCGGGTCATCGAGGCATCCGTGACCGTCACACTGGCCGACGGCACCGTACGCACCGAGCAGTGGCGCCTGCTCACCAGCCTCCTCGACCCAGCCGCCCACCCGGCCACCGAGCTTGTTGATCTTTATCATGAGCGGTGGCAGTCGGAGACGACATATTTCTCGATCAAGGCGACCATGCTCGACGGCCGCGTCCTGCGCTCGCGCAGCCTTCAGGGCCTTGACCAGGAGGTCTACGCCCTGCTCACCACCTACCAAGCCCTGATCCGCGCTGCCGCCGACACCGTCTGCACCCGGCCCGGGATGGACATGGACCGCATCAGCTTCACCGTCCTGCAGACCACCGCCGCCGACAGCGTCACCACCGCGACCGGAATCCTGCCCCCGACCGGCCCCGCCGATCTCGTCGGCACCATCGGCCGGGCCGCCCTCGACGCCCTGCACCCCGCCCGCCGCCGGCAGCGCGTCAAGGCCCGTACCCGCAAGAACCCCACCGGCAAGTACGGACCGAACGCCGGACAGCACCCCACGACAAGCCAGAACTACACCGTCCGCACCACAGTTACGTTCTTCGAGCACGGGCTCGCGAACCGCTCACGGAGGTAAACGCAACGGTGTTGCCCAGGAGACGTACCGGGCCCGGCCCTCCCGGGCGAGGCGCAGGTACCTGTCCAAAATGCCGAGTTGGCTGACTGCCTCGGGCACGGCCAGGGCCACCAGCTCGACGCGGTAGCCCGCCTGCCGGTACGCGGCGATCCCGGCCAGGAACTCTTGCGGGTGGGCCAAAGGCGCCTCCACCACAGCGTCGTACCGGCCGGCTCGCACCCGAGCCTACACTTCGGCCTGCCACCGGTAGGTCTCCGGACGCACCCGCACCCCAGCGGTCCGCACGTCCTCGCTGAGCAAGGCCGCGTAGTGGGGGTGGATGTTCTTGTCGGCGGTGCGGTCCACCCGCACCGCACCGCCCCGCCGCTCCAGCATGCGCCGGGCCAGCTCCGGCTTGGTCAGCACTGCTCGTGCCCGCTCGGCCGGGATGCCCTGCTCGGCGCAGCGTGCCTCGTGCTCGGGCCCGGTGCCGGCCCACTCCCGCCCCAGGTACAACTCGCGGTCGATCAACGTCCGCCCGAGCCGGGACCCGTACGAAAGGTGCACGCTGACCTGGGCGTTTTCGATTCTTCCCGCGGTGCCGGTGTACTGCCGCTGCACGCCGGCGCTCTTGCGGCCCTTCTTGATGTCTCCGGTCTCGTCCGCGATCAGCACGGCGTCCGGGTCGGCCAGGGCCGCGACGGCGAGGGCGCGGACCCGGTCGCGCAGCTCATCCGCGTCCCAGGCGGCCTTGGCCAAGAAGCCCTGCAACCGGTCAGGGTTCGGGTGCCCGGCGAACTCCGCCAGCTGCCACAGGTTCTTGCGCGGGACCTCGCTGAGCAGCCCCCGCACCATCGCCCGCAGATTCTCCCGCGACGCCGGACGCGCGAACACGTCGTCTACCGACGCGCACAGCACCTCCAACTCCTCATCAAGAGCGTGGAGTTCAGCCTCGCTCAACTCCCTGTCCCGCACAGTGTCCGGCGGCAGCATCAGTCCCACGAACGGAGCAACGAGCAAACCGCCGTCACGTCACGTGAATCACCGGCTGTAGTACTATGCATGGCAAGGGCCTGTAACGACCCAGGAACCATCGCTGTTTTGATGGGAAGAGCTCCCCGGGCCGAACTGGTACCCCCCGCCAGACACGCACGTGGCTGTGGCGTTGTCAAATGCCTCGTCTTTGGTAGGTCCAGTCCCGGAGATGAGGTAACTCGTATCTGCGCTGGCAGGGAGAGCAGTCGCGAGGCTGAGCGTGGCGAAGCTCGCCG
>NZ_JBEXPK010000127.1:0-13921 GCF_040612015.1 Streptomyces sp. NPDC006476
CGGATACGACCTAGACACTCGCATCCTCGCAGGTCAGCGGCACCTTTCTGCTGTCAGGCCGTCAGCTCACCCAATTCCGCTGAATAACCGGGGTTGACTCTCCCTTGTGTGCGCGGATCAGGTCCTTGGCGTGTATCGCATTTGGCGACCACGGTTTCGCCCGATTCGGGCCCGGTGGCGCGTTGCGATCATGCTGCACCCAACGAAAGGTCGAGGCGAGTCCAGCGCATCCATACGCGCAAGGTAAAGAACAGCCATCCGTAGAGCCCTGCTGTGGCCAGCACGGGACTCGGCCGGGCCAAGACCTCGCGCGCGTCCAGCGGATCGAGTAGTCATCTCCGGCAAGGGGCACGGAGTGCCGACGCTTGCTGCCGCCCCCCACCGCTACCGTGCTGCACCCGGCAACTGGACCGCATGACGCTCCCTTGACCGTGGCTGACCTCTGCATTTGGCACGGCTGTGGCGTGAACCTCAGCCGACGCGGGCAGCCACGACGGCGCGTGTGCCAGCCGACCACGCGCGCGTCTGCCTCGGCACGCATCTGGCACGTCTGGGCGGGTGTTAGTTTCCCGGTCCAGCGATGAGGTGATTGGTCAGTCTGCTACTGACTCATCGGATGTCGCGTTGCGATCGCTGATCAGCGATCACTGCTGCGAGTGCAAGAAGCGCCTCGACTTGGGCAGCCGCAATGGCCCACTCCGGGCGGGCGCGGCTGTACTTCATTCCTTCGAGCAGCTCTTGAGCCTTGTTCGCGTGCGTGTCGTAGTCCGCCATGCTGACCTCAATGTCTGTGGTCTGTACCGAAGCCGAACAGCTCTGGGGAGCTGACATGAGGCGAGACTAATGGTCCGCGCCACTCGGGGTCGCAAGACACACGGCACAAGGTGCTGGTCAGAGGCTCTATCGAGTCAAGTGGCCAGGCATCTCTCCACAGATACCTCCAGACGTCAGCAATCCCCTCCGTGGCGCTCAAGAGGTTTGACACGGGAGGCACACGGGCTAGGCGGTGCGCTTGGGGTGCGGTGTTCACCGGCCACGACAGAGAGTGACCTCACCACCTCCGCCACTTGTCGGTGAGCTGGTACCTGCCCAAGCCGTGGCGGGCGGTCAGCCCGGCGACGTCCACGCCGCGCTCCGCGAGCGACTCGTCGATGTAGTCGCACAGCTCCTCGCGCTCGCCGGTCTCAAAAGCGCTTCCGTTGCGGGCGTCATTCACTCCATTGAGGGCCACGACGACGCGTTCCACCACGGCAAGGACGTGTTGGTCGTTGGCCTCGCCAACTCCAGAAAGCTCGCCCTCGAAGGCGTCAAGGACTGCGTCAGTCGCCGTAAGCAGCTCCTCGGGGAACAGCGCCGCCATGCAGGCGCACTCGGGATCCAGGGTGCCGGCGGCAAGCTCCTCGGCTTCCTCAGCTATGCCGTGACGCCAGCTCGTAGTCGGTCTCTCAGCCATGGACGGGACCGTACAGGCCAGGACTGACAACACCTGTGCCACGGGAGTGCTCTCACACTGAATGCACGCTTTCCAACTGTGTTGGTGGGATCTTGGGCGTCGTTCGGTGCTGTTCACCTGGGTTCATGGGCGGTTGGCCGCTGACGTGGAGACGACTCCCGGGCTCGCCTGAACGATCGTGAACGAGGCTGAATGAGACGGAAACTGAGACGGCGTACTCGTCGCGGACGTCACCAGTTGGGGCAATCCCTGCTGGACAGCTTGCGGTGTGGGTAGGGCCCATCGGGCATGACGTCGTGCAGCCAATCGGTGAGCCACTGGGCCAGTGATTGTTCGAGCGGGGCGAGGGCGTGCGGGAGACAGCAGAGGTTGGGATCCCAGTCCCACATCTGCCCGTCTGCGGTACGGAAGTCGATCAGCGTCCACATGGCGCAGCCACGGTTCATGAGAGGCACGATCCCCGGCGGGAGAGGGTAATCGGGATCGGCGGCGAAGTCGTCGTAGGCCATGGCGATGTCCGCGCGGTCGCCGAACCACTTGTCCGTGTCGGTGAGGGACAGCACTTTCGACGGGCCGAAGCCGCCGTTGGCGACTTCGAGGTACATCCGCTTCAACAGTTCGGGCATCGGGTGGCCCACGATTCGCTCGAACCTGGTGACGTCCTCGGTCGACGCGGGACCGGGCAGCTCACGGCCGGCCACGCGTGCACGGGTAGCCAGGATGAGCTCGTCGTCAGTCACATCGAGATACTCGGCGACGCTGCTCAGGTTGTCGAGATCGTAAAACACGGCGGTGCGCGCTCTGGGCTTGGGAAGCTTGGGTGCTTCAGGGGCGGGAAGCTTGCTGACCTGCTGCGCAACGGTGTCGACGCCTGACGTCCGCCGCTTACGTTCCCCGGTGTTCCCCGTGGCTTCCCACACGACCTGGCACGGTTCTGGCACGTCCGCCGGGGTGCCGGCCACAGGGACAAGGGCGTTGTCGGTGAGACCTGTTAGCTTCCGTGCCAGAGATGAGCCGGTTCGATGTTCTCGCTGAAGAACACGGCGGCCAAGGGGGGTGGCCGGATAGGGGTCCCCGGACCACTGGGTCCCGGGATGCCGAATGGCTCCGCACCCACCCCCCTCACAACCTTCTGATCCGTAGCTCTAGAGAGATCGGTCATCGAGGGTCATACAGGCTGCTGCAACACCGCTGACGGGTCATTTAGGTCGGCTGCGGTCGCGGAGGTTGCTGTATTTCGCTGCTGTACAGTTCCCGGGCGTCCCGACCAGTGTCCTACTTGTCTATCTCGCTGGGGTAGAAGAGGAACATGCCGAGAAGGAAAGCCACCGGGTAGACGACGGCTGACAGCGGCTGAGGAATCAGCTTCTCCAGGATGACGGTGCATCCAGTCCACGCCAGCAATCCGGCGAGCAACAAGGGCCGCCGCGCGAAATGACGGACGACGAAACCGATACGGTTCCAGTACGTCCTCTGCTCCGGCGCAGGGTCATCAGGCTGTCTCGATTCCATGCCGGGACGGTACCGCCCTGCGGGTCCAGCGGGGCACCAGTTTGGAAGATCGCGTATGCGGACCGGGGCTGAGCTGGCGATCCGTTGACCTGCGTGTTCCCGGGCCACTCGCCGACGTTCCCCGTTGCTCCCCGCTGGGTGCTGCTCGATCGGGCACGCGGAGGACACGAGGCGGGGCCTTTCGCTCGCTGCCGTGCGGTCTACGGCTCACCTCACTCGGGGATGCACATCATGCGGTGAGCCGGTACGACGGGTTCGCTCGGTAGCGGATCGATTCCACGGACCCGTACGGCCACGATATCCGTGGGGGTGGGGGGATTGGCCCGGAAGTCTCGTCAAGCGCCACCTGAAGGCCTCTGGGACGTCTTTGGAGGGCAACTCAACCATGGCCAGACTGACCCAGCGGTCATAGTTGGTGGGGTACACGCGAACCAAAGCATCGCACTCTGGGCAAAATGGTGGCTCGATCCATGTCGCGTCGTCGGGGTCGGGATCCGGTTGCACGGTGTGGCTGGTCTCCCCGCAGCGATGGCACGCCAGCTGGTCACGATCCCGAATCGCCCCCATGTGTTTGAGCGTGAGCGAATCTGACCGGATCCCAGTAGGTCGCGATTTGGCCGTATTAAGCGATCAAGAGTGTAGATGGCCGATCATGCCCGGTATGAGCTCGACCTGAGCCGGTGCGAGGCATCACCCCTCGAAAAGAGGTGGGCTCGCCAGTCTCTGAGTCGGTACGATCCGCCTGGCCATGAGTCGTTTAGCGGCCCAAGACGTCGCTCGGGGGTTCGCCCCTACGCGGAAACCCCGGTTCGAACCTCACGCTCGGCCCGTGCCGGCCTGTCATCTCGATTCGAACTACGGGCGGGAAGGTCGCTGAGGTCTGCTGGACTGGTCACACGGCTAGTCACGATTGAGCACGGCCGCGTGCGGTCGCCTTGGGCGCTGTATTTCGCTGCTGTACTGCGGAACCGTCAGGTAACCAGCAAGAGGAACACCCACATCGCGCAAGCCATAGCGGGCAGCCCATAGGCGATCACAGGTATGGAGCCAAGGCCTCGCTGCGGCCATTGCGCCCTGGTCTCCGCGTACTCCGGCAGTCTGTCCATCGCACGCTGTTGTACCAGGTTGGTGTAGCGGAGATGCCGGTGATCTACGTAGAGCCACGTCAAGCTGAGTGCAATGCCGAAAGCTGAGAAGCCGCGCGCTGCAAGCATGGCTTGATGGTTGTGATGACCTTGGCCTCGCGCTGACAGAATCGTCGAGTATCCCACGATGATCAGCGAATGCGCCAACAGGAACAGGTTGCCTCGCTGGAAGAACATGTTGCTCTCATGCAACCCGTGTTCCCAGAGACGAGCGTCTTGGGCCTGCTGCTGGGCAAGTGAAGGGTCGTCCCCCGACCCGCTGCCTGATTCCCCCATGCCGGCAGTATGCCCAGCGGCACCCCAATCACCCTCTTCGACCATCACACGACCAGTCAGGTCCTGGTCGTCATGATCGGGAGATGTTTTGGCGTGGCTGCGTGGACACGCCTCCGGAGGGGGTGTCAGTCTCAAGAGTGCGCGCAGGTCATGAGCTTCTGTTTAGCTGGCGCGAGATGATTCGTCCACAGATAGTCCACGAGAATTTCCCTGGTTACTAGCTCAGCAGAGATCGACCAGCAGAGAGATCAATCAACCTATTGACGTCTATTCTTCGGGCTCAGGATCAACACCAATGAAGATGTTGTAACCAAATACTGGCTGACGTCGGCGGAAGTTTACATGCTGACGTCGGTAAACTCCATTGAGGCGCAAAATTAGGGGGAAGTCTTCGTTATCGATAATGGCGTCAGCGATCTCGTTGCTTGCCTCTACTGGAGTGCCTGGCCCAAAGGTAAAGCTGAGCTCAAGTACAAAAACCGAGACCGTATCCTGCTTTAGAATCAGCGGAAGTACATGGCTGGTGTCGCTGGGCCAGAGCGGTATATGTGCCGTTCTCGACTCGGTTACATCTGCCAGAATGGCAGAATCGAGGCGATAGTTATGCTTTTCTAGCTTTAAGTCATCAACTTGAATATCTTCGATCATTATTGAGCGATCGCTAACGTTGGCGATCCGGATAAGCGTACCGAAAATGATAAATTGATTCGGATTATATCTATCGGGAACTATAGCCCGAACATCTAGCGGCCTAATAGCTATACCATCATACGAAAACCTCCGATAGAGGAACGGTATAGCAGTACCCAGCGAGAAAGTTGCCATCGCCAGCAGCCAGGCCGCTAGTGGAAGATTCATCGTCATGACCTCGATGCACCTCAGTCGTTGTTCCAGGCTGGGGAACGTGCAATGCCTAACTCGCCCAATTCTGCCCCCGGTGCCAGAGCATGGTATTGCTGGCTTGAGTTTACGCGAGAGGTCGGTGTAGCGACTTTGGCCGGGAGTTTCAATGACCGAGTCAAGCCTGTGGGGCGACCTCCGCTTGTGAGGACGGTGCCTCCTGTCGGGGGGTCGTCTGTGCCTCAGCCGACGAAAGTCAGCCACGACGCCGACTGTGCCGACCGATCAGGCGCGCGTGTGCCTCGCTGCACCCCCACAGCTGTGTCAGCACGGCTTCTCGAAGGGCCAGCCAGACGTCTGTCAGGGCGCTGCTGAAGACCGGGGCGGTGTTCGTGCCGCTGACGTGGAGAACGCCGGCGTCCCGGCCCCAGTGCAACTCGTACGTGCCCGCCGCCACGGGGTGGTAGCCGTCGTCGGCCCTCCAGGATCCCGACTCGCCCAGGGCCAGGCCGGTGTGTCCCACCGCGTACGCCTCGCCGCTGCCGATCACGAGAAACGACGTCTCCCGCACCACCACCCTGCAGCCGCCCGGCCCCGTGGGGCTGAGTACGTGGTACTGCGCGTCCGAGATCAGATCGTCCCCCGCTCCCCATGCCGTGCCGAGCACCGCCGTGGCGATCAGCAGCCCCTCCGCCAGCCGCCTCGGCGTGGCCCGCTTTCGGGGCCTCGCGGTCTCCCTGACGCGGGCCGCCCTGATCAGAGACCAATGGACGACGAGCGCCAGGACGAGGAGAGCCCCGCTCACCTCCCAGCCGGGGATCACCCGCCCCCGCACGACCAGCAGGAGGCCGCTGCAGCTCACCACGGCGGCCGGCGCCAGGGTTCCGATGCCCGCTGCTGCGGAGCCGGTGGGCGACTGCCTCAGGTGCGCTGTGCACGTGCGGTGTCAGGCACCCGGGTGCTGGTACGGCTGCTGCTGCGGCTGTCCGTACGCCGGCGCGCCGGGAGCGCCCGCGGCCTGGGCCTGGAGCTGCTCGGCCTGCTCCTTCGTCAGCTTCTGTTCCGCACCGCAGAAGGTGCACTGCGTCGCGTACTTCGTCGAGATGGGAAACAGCGGCACGAAGAACAGCGTGAACTTCATGACGCGCTTCCTGAGCGTGTGCGCGGCCGGATTGCCGCACTGCCCGCACACCAGCGTCAGTATCGCGAGCTGGTACAGGTAACCCTTGGTGCCAAAGATGATCACAAGTCGGCCCTTCTCCGGTCGGTGCTTTCCACGTCACTCAATCGTCCGCGCCACTCGCCCGGCCAGCAGCAGGGCGGCCGCCACCACCCCGGCGGCCCCGGCCACCCCCGCGGAGCGGAACGCCCGGGACGAACGCCACGACAGGACCGACCAGCGCGACTGGGCGGAGAGCACGGAACCCGTGCTCAGCCACGATCCCGCCGAGACCAGCGACAGCGCCGAACCGATCGAGCCGGCCGAGAGCGCGCTCCCGATCGAGCCTACGGACAGGGCCGACCCCACGGACCCGATGGACAGGACCGAGCCCACCGAGCCGATCGACAGCACGGAGTCCTGCGACCACAGGGACAGCACGGAACCGGAGCAGGTGGACTGCTGCACGGGCGGTACGGATGACTTGGTCATGAAGTCATCTTGCCCGCCGCCTCACTCCCCCGTGGGCGCGTTCTTCTTTCCCACCAGGACGAGCGCCGCCCCGCCGATCACCACCAGACCGATGGCCACCCCCGCGATCAGCGGGGTCACGCTGGAGCCACCCGTCGCGGCGAGGTTGGCGTCGTCGGCGGTGCCGCCCACCGTGGCGGGGCTGGGCTCGGCGAGGGTCTGCACCGCGTCACCGTTCCCGCTGCCCAGCGTCCGGCAGTCGAGGATCCCGGTGAACCGCTGGTCGAAACCGTTCGGCCCGGTGATGGTGAAGTCGTACTGCTGGTCCTCCTGCAGCGGGATGGTCACCGTGCGCGACTCGCCCGCCGGGATGCTGTACGTGGCCTCCATGAGCGAGAAGGTGAACGGCTCGTCGCCCTGGTTGGCCGCGGTGATGTCCAGGCCGCCCTTGGCGCAGTTCTTCACGGCGGACAGGGCCGGTATGGCGCCCTTCTTCGCCCAGGTCGCGCCGGCCGTCGCCGAGACCGTGGACTCGCTGGAGCCGGCCAGGATCTGCGTCTGGCTGCGGCTGTCGGAGGTGAAGGCCCGCCCCACCGGCACGGTCGTGGAGGCCTGCACGGTCAGCTCGGCGGAGCCGGCCGGCGCGTCCTCGGGGATGTCGAAGAAGACCTGGCTGCCGTTGACCGCCGAGGTCAGCGGCTTGCCGTCCTTGCCGACGATCCGTACCCCGGTGGTGGCCGAGTCCGCCGGTGGCGTCAGCGTCACCCCGGTCGCGTTGGTGTGCACGGTCACCGGGCCGACCAGTTCGCCGGGGTGGCCGGAGACGGCGGGCGGGTCCAGGGTCAGCGATGCCTGGGGTTCGGGCACGGAGACTGCCGCCTTCTCCAGGTAGTCGGCGAGCTTCTCCGCCTGGGGGTCGACCGCGTCGACGTCGGCGCCGTCCGAGTAGCGCCAGATCGCCACCTGGGTGCCGGCCGCGGCGTCCTGCTCGGTCAGCCCCTTGGCGCCCGCTTCGGCGGCGAGCGTCGCCAGGTCGTTGACCTGGGGGTAGGAGTTCTCGAGGATCCAGCGGATCTTGCCCGCGTTCTTGTTGGCGCCCAGCGAGGTCCCGCTCCAGGAGGTCTCCTGGTACTTGGCGTCCCGCTGGGTGGGGTTGTGGAGGTCGACGCAGTACGTCTGCAGCATGCCGCCGCCGTCGACGGACATCTCGAACAGGCCCGCCGAGACCTGTATGTCCCCGGTGGCGTCGTGGATCACCGCGGCGCCGTACGTCTTGAGGCCGCCTATCGTGGCGCTCGCCCCGGCCTGGGTCTGTGTCGGCTCCTCCGCGGTCGCGGTGCCCGCCCCGGCGAGGGCGCCGGCGGCCACGAGTCCGGACACCAGCGTCGCGGCGGCGAGACGGAACGTCCCTCGCCCGCGCGTCCACCGCGCTGAGAACGAAGCAAACACGAATTCCCCTTCGTGCAGGAACCGTTGACATGGGGGGCGTGGTCACATCAGCAGCATCAGAAGCCCCAAGAGCTATGTCCGGCATCCTAGGGAAGCCACGCACCGAGCCTCCCGGTCATACCGTCACACAAGCCACCCGACTCGGAATCGTTATCGCCGAGACATCACCGAGATGGCCTGTGAGCAGGGCTTATCGACAAATACACCAGCTCGTTCGGCACGCATTCGTCGACAAGCCGCAATCCGGTCGGCTCGGGGCACTGTTCGACATGTCAGCCGGGTTGTTCTCCTGACATCACGTCACAGCGGCGGGTTCCGGCTCCCGTTGCCCTGCCTCCACCACAGAGTCCCCAGGTACCGTCTCCCAGTTGGGCTCGTCCTGCTGCTGTGCCGGTACGCCCGTCGCCGTCTCCGTCCGCACGGGGCGCCGGAAGGCCGACGTACCGCGTGCGAGGTCGTGCCCGATCGCGGTCGCGTCGAGGTCGGCCGAGGTCCAGTTCTGCCCCTCGCGCTGCTCCGAACGGACCTTGAGCCTGCCCTGGACCACGACCGGGTCGCCCACGTTGAGCGACGCCGCCACATTGACCGCCATCTGCCGATTGGCCCACACCGTGAAGAAGTTGGTGTGCCCGTCGGTCCAGACGTTCTTCTCGCGGTCCAGATACCGCGCGGTCACGGCGAGCCGGAACCGCGCCGAGGGCCCCGTCACCGTCTCCCGGTAGGCCGGCCGCGTGGCCACGTTGCCGACGGCGCAGATGATCGTCTCGTTCATGGTGAACCCCTCCCTCGCCCGGCCGCGGAGGGCCGGACGGACATGCCTACGGGCCAGTCCCGTACGGCTGCGTCTGCCACGACGACCACGCGTTCCTCGCGTTGTCGCCGGCGCGGTGATCACGTCCTCGCGATCGCCGCACGACCAGACTGCATCCGTTCGGCCCGAGCCCGCCGAGCCCTGTGGACCACCGCCGACCTGTGGAAAACTCCCTCACCCGTACGAGTGAGCTTCCGGCGGCCGGTCCACAGTCACCCCGTCCCACCTGCCCGCCGACCGCAGCCCGTGGCTCACCTCGCCGTCGCTCCGACCCCCGTGACCCGCCCGTACTGCTCCCGCACCTCCCGGTACCGCAGCAGTTCGGCCGCCACCGGATCCAGCACCCGGGCCCGCCCGCATCCGGCGGCCGCCTCCCGCAAGCGCCGTTCCGCGTCGGTGCCGTACCGCCGGGCCGGGCCGCGTGCCGCCATCCGGCAGCTCCACTCGACGAGCGGGCCGCCGACGATGCCGGTGACCATCAGCAGCACCGGCACGCCGAGATTGGGCGCCATGAACCCGATGATCTGCCCCAACAGCCACAGCCCGCCCACGATCTGCAGGATGGTCATGGACGCCTGGACGAGCACGGCGGCGGGCCACCAGCCCGGCCGCGGCGGGCGCCCCGGCGGCAGCCCGGCCCGCGCCGCGAGCTCGTCCAGTGCCTCAGGCAGCCCCTGAGAGCCTCGTACTGCCGCCTCGCGCACCGCCTGCGCCCATGGCGCCGGCAGCCCGGCCGAGGCCCGGTCCGCCAGTGTCCGTACGGCCTGCTCGACGCGCTGGCGTGCCGTGGCCTCCTCGTCGGGCTGCGCGCGCACCGGCAGCCGCCCGGTATGCGGCTCGAACCGGTCCTGGTACCAGCGCCACAGCCGCAGCCAGGGCGTCCCGCACGCGCGGTTGGCGTTGCGCAGCCACGCCCGTTCGGCCGCCTCGCCCGCGGCCGTGGCGCCCACCGCGTCCGCGAGCCGGGCGGCGAACTCGTCGCGCGCCTCCTCGCTCAGCCCCGTCCGCCGCCGGGTGGCGTACACCGGCCACAGGCCGACCGCGGCGGCGTCCACGTCGGCCGAGATCCGGCGTGCCGGGGCGCCGCGTTCCGCCACGAACTGGCCCAGCACCTCGCGCAGTTCGCCGACACCGTCCCCGGTGAGCGCTGACAGCGCGAGCACGGTCGCACCCGGTTCGCCGTACTCCCCCAGAGCGATCCCGTCCTCGTCGAGGAGCCGTCGCAGGTCGTCGAGGACCTGGTCGGCGGCCTCGCCGGGCAGCCGGTCGACCTGGTTGAGGACGACGAACATGACCTCCGCGTGGCCCGCCATGGGCCGCAGATAGCGCTCGTGCAGCATGGCGTCCGCGTACTTCTCCGGGTCGACCACCCAGATGACGGCGTCGACGAGCGTCAGGATGCGGTCCACGTGCTGGCGGTGCTGCACCGCGGCGGAGTCGTGGTCGGGCAGGTCGACCAGGACCAGCCCCCGCAACTGCGCGTCGGTGTCGCCGTTCTGCAGGGGGCGGCGGCGCAACCGCGGCGGGATGCCGAGCCGTTCGATGAGGCTCGCACCGCCGTCGCTCCAACTGCACGCGATGGGCGCGGCGGTGGTGGGCCGTCGTACCCCCGTCTCCGAAATGGGCACTCCGGCGAGCGCGTTGAACAGCTGGGACTTGCCGCTGCCGGTCGCACCCGCGATGGCGACCACGGTGTGCTGCCCGGAGAGCCTGTGCCGCGCCGCCGCCTCGTCCAGCACCCGTCCGGCCTCGGCCAGCGTCCGGCTGTCGAGGCGGGCGCGGGAGAGTCCGACCAGTTCCCGCAGGGCGACGAGACGCGAGCGCAGCGTGCTGTCGTAGGTGAGCGGGGCGGCGGACTGTGCGCTGTGCGCCCGGCTCTCCGCCAGGGCCGCGTGCTCGGCGGCGGCCTCCTCGGTCACCCGGCGAGCGATGAGCCCGTCGTCCCAGGAGTCCGCGGGGTCCGCAGAGGCCGTGGTGTCACCGGAACGCGCGGAGTCGGTACGGCCTGAGTCGCTGCTCTCCACGCGCGCGTGGTGCTCGCGGGCTCCCTCCCGGGGGCTGTCGTCGCCGTTCTCCTCCTGGCGGCCCTTCCCGTAAGAGCTCTCCCCTTTGAGACCGTTCTCCCGGTCGTCGTCCTTGGGCACCGTGTCCCCCGCGTGGTCGGCGTGCTCGGTGTGGTCCTGGTCAGTGACGGCGGTCACCGGTCACCTCTCCTTCTGCAGTACGGACAGCGCGGCGATGAGCTCGGCCTGGGGCTCGGGGTGGACGTCGAGGGCGTCCAGGGGGGCGAGCCGGCGTTCGCGCTCGGTGTGCATCACCCGGTCCAGGTGCTCGGTGAGCAGCCGTCCGCCGCGGTCGCGCAGCCGCAGCGCCCCGTGCGCCCCGATCCGCTCGGCGAGTCCCTCGCCCGCCGAACGCGCCCGGCGCCCGCCCAGCAGCGCCGTGGCGACCAGGGCGGCGACCGCCCCGGGGTCGGGCGCCACGCTCCGGTCGAGGGCACGCACCTCGTCCTCGGCGTACTCCTCGAGCTCCCGCCGCCACCGCCGTACGGCCATCCCGATACGGTGCTCGGCGCTCTCCAGGGACGGGTCACGGTCCGCCAGTTCGGGGGCGGCCGCCGCGGGTTCGCGCCGCCAGGCGTCGTCCACCCGCTCGTCGGCGGCGGTCACGGCGCACAGCAGCAGCGCGGCCAGGCTCTCCACGAGCGCGTCGAGCAGTTCACCCGCGCTGCAGTCGAGCGGAAACGCGCGCCACCGCTTCAGCGCGTCCCCGGCGAGTACGGCCCCCGACTGCAACCGCCCACGCACGCGCGTGTGCTCGCTGTCGTACGCCCCCTCGACGGCGGAGGTGAGCCGCAGGGCGGCGGCGTACTGGGCGGCGGCGGCGCCGGCGAGTTCGGGCAGGCGGGCCTTGAGGGAGTTCAGCACCCCGTACGCGGTACGGGCCAAGACGTGCTGCCGTGCTGCCGGATCCTGCGTCACATGGACGAGCCAGGTGCGCAGCGGCGCCACTGCGCTGGCCGGCAGCAGCCCGCCGCCCCAGGCGGACTCGGGCAGTTCGGGCACGGTGAAGCGCGGTACGTCGCCCAGGCCTGCCTTGGTGAGCAGTGCGCCGTACTGGCGGGACACCTCGGAGACGACCTGGTGCGGCACGCGGTCGAGGACGGTCACCAGGGTGGCGTCGTACTCCTTGGCGGTGCGCAGCAGGTGCCAGGGGACGGCGTCGGCGTACCGCGCGGCCGTGGTGACCATCACCCAGATGTCGGCCGCGCAGATGAGTTCGGCGGCCAGGACGCGGTTGTCGGCGACCAGGGAATCGATGTCGGGGGCGTCGAGGAGGGCGAGGCCGCGGGGCATTGTGTCGGCGGTCTCGACACGCAGGACGCGCGTGGGCTCCTCACCGGGGAGCAACAGGTCCTCCGCCGCCTCCTGATGAGGCACCCACACGCGCGTGAGGTCGGGCAGCACCCGCATGCCGCTGAACCAGTGATGGTCCTCCGGATGGCAGACGAGCACCGGTGTCCGTGTGGTCGGCCGCAGCACGCCGGCCTCGCTCACCCGCCGCCCCACAAGGGAGTTGACGAGGGTCGACTTCCCGGCCCCGGTCGATCCCCCCACCACGGCCAGCAACGGGGCTTCGGGCTCCCGCAGGCGGGGCACCAAGTAGTCGTCGAGCTGCGCGAGGAGTTCGTCGCGGTTGGCACGCGCGCGTGGAGCCCCCGCCAGGGGCAGCGGGAAGCGTGCGGCGGCGACACGGTCGCGCAGGGCGGAGAGTGCGTCGAGCAGCTGAGGCCGTACGTCCAAGGTCACCACATGCGAAGAATGCCCAATTTTAGGGGAATTCTGAAGCATATAGGCATGTCTGCGCGCCGACCGGACGCAAGGGGCAGAAGGGACGACTGGGGCGAGGGCACAGTCCAGGCATAACGAGTGCACAACACCCGGTGCGCGAGGCGCCAAAAGCGATGCACGATTCGTACCTGCCTGCGATTATCAGGACCGCTTCACCGAACCTCCACATCGAGCCACGGAGGCGAAGCAACAGGGACACGGATGCGGGAGCCCTATCCTTGTCCCCGGCGACGTCACGGAACGGCCCACACCCGGGCACCCAAGACAGAGGCCACACACCGGCCCCCGTAGCTCAGTGGATAGAGCAGGCGCCTTCTAAGCGCTTGGCCGCAGGTTCGAGTCCTGCCGGGGGCGCCCAGTCTCCGCCGTCCCTCCGGGGGCGGCGTTTTTGCTGGTCGGAGTCGGTAGCACTGGAATCGGTCGCTGTCTCGCCGGGCCTGGGCGGATCACGCGGTCTTGAGCTGAGCGGCCAGGAACACCGCTGCCACCGACGGGCGGACCGCGTACGTCGCACCCGCGCTCCCCTCAGGAGCCTCCCACCAATAGAACGGAAGCCGCCGCCCACTACCGCTGTACCCCTTGCCCATCCCGGACAGCACGCCTGCCACGCGCTGCGCCGGGGCGCCCCCGTTCGGGCCGCCGAGCGCTTGATCGACCAACTCCGTGCAGTGGACTCTCCGGCCAGGGTTGCGCAGCAGGTACTCGAACACCTGCTGGGCCTGTGGTGCGAGTTCAGCCAGGAACACCGTGGCGCGCTCCAAGTCCTCCGGGCCCCATTCCGGGGCGCCGTAGTGCTTCTCTTCGCCAGAGTGTCCGGCCCATCGCGGATCAACCTCGGACAGATAATCCGTCATGCCGCCCCCGTTATCTTCTTCGCGGTCCTGCAAGAGGGCCGCTGGCCTCCGGGCCCGGCATGACTGTGTCCCCCTGTCGAGCGGATGACCTGGGGGGTGG
>NZ_JBEXPK010000128.1:0-13537 GCF_040612015.1 Streptomyces sp. NPDC006476
GCTGCACACCTACAATCACCACCGCGGACACACCGCACTGAAAGGGCAACCACCCGCCAGCCGCGTCCCCAACCTCACGGGTCAGTACAGCTAGGGAGTCCCGTGCCACTTCCGGTAGGCCGCCACGGCGGTCGGCAGCGTGGGGAAGATCAGGTCCTTGCCGACCGAGTCGACCAGGCCGTAGGCCGCCAGGTCGTCCAGCAGGTCCTGCTTCACCCGGGCCAGGGCGAACACGACGCCCCGCCGGGTCAGTACTCGGCGCAGCTCGTCCACCGCGTCCAGGGCGGTGATGTCGACCTCGACATTGGCCTCGGTGTTGAGGACGAACCAGCGCACCGGCTCGCTCTGCTCGTCCACGGCCGCCAGCGCGCGCCGCCGGAAGTCCTCGGCGTTGGCGAAGAAGAGCGGGGAGTCGTAGCGGTACACGAGCAGGCCCGGAATGGTGCGGGCGGTCGGGTAGTCGTCGATGTCGTGCATGCCGGCCACGCCGGGCACCAGTCCCTCGACGGCGTCGTGGGGGCGGGCGACCCGGGTGAGTAGCTCGGCCACGGACAGGCCGACGGCGACGATCACCCCGTACAGGATGTCCAGCGCGAGCACGCCGGCGAGGCAGCCGAGGGCGAGGAACAGTTCGCGGCGCCGGAAGGAGGCCAGGCGGCGGAAGCCGGCCAGGTCGATCATGCGGGTGGCCGCGTAGACGACGAGCGTGCCCAGGACCGCCGAGGGGGTGCGGCTGAGCAGGGGGCTCAGGAACAGCAGGACGGCGAGCACCACGGCTCCGGCGACCAGCGAGTACACCTGGCTGCGGGCGCCCGCCGAGGTGGCGAGCGCGGTGCGGCTGGCGCTGCTGCTCACCGGGAAGCCGTGCACGACGCTCGCGCCGAGATTGGCCGCGCCCAGGGCCAGGAACTCCTGGTTGGCGTCCAGGACCGCCTCGTCGTCGTCATGCCCGGTGAACGCGCGCGCGGTGAGGATGAAGTCGGTGTAGGCGACGAGCAGGACGCCGAGGGCGGGCAGGACCAGGCGCGGCACCTCGGTGAGATCCGGCAGGGCGAGGGAGGGCAGGCCCGCCGGGATCTCGCCGATGACCTTGATGCCGTACCGGTCGTCCAGGTCGAGGGCGGTCACGGCCACCGTGCCCAGCACGACGACCAGCAGCGGCCCCGGCAGCGCGGGGAACCAGTGGGACACCGAGAACAGCAGGGCCAGGGCGGCCGCGGAGAACAGGACCGTGGGCAGGTGGCCCTGCTCCAAATGCCCCAGGAACGACCACAGTTGGGCGAAGAAGAGCGAGCCCGTCGTCGGCACGCCGGTCAGCTTGGTCAGCTGGTCCATCACCATGATCAGCGCGACCCCCGCCAGGTAGCCGATCAGCACCGGCCGGGAGAGCAGATCCGCGACGAAGCCCAGGCGCAGCAGCCGGGCCGCCAGACACAGCAGACCGACCGTCGCGGCGAGGGTCGCGGCCAGCACGGCGTACCGGTGCGGATCGGAGCCCACGAGCGGGGCGACCACGGTCGCCGTCATGATGGCCGTCGTCGACTCGGGCCCCACTGACAGCAGCCGGGAGGAGCCGAGCAGGGCGTAGAGGGCGAGGGCGGGAAGGATCGCCCACAGCCCGGCGACCGGCGCCAGACCGGCCAGGCCCGCGTACGCCATCACCTGCGGCACCAGATACGCGGCGACCGTGGCCCCGGCCAGCAGGTCACCGCGCAGCCAGGCGCGCCGGTATCCGGCCAGCGCGGCGACGCCGGGCAGCAGGCGCCGCAGGGTGGGGACGGGCCGGTCCGTGCCAGGTGACATGGCGCTCCTTCCGCAGAGTGTCCCAAGGATCCACGAGCCGTCCGTGCCGGCCGACACCGACCTGCCGCTCCGGCCCAACTGGTCCCGCGGAAGGGCCCTTCAGCCCAACGGATGCCGACCTTCGGCATGGCGCGCCAGGCGCGTGCCGCGAGGAGATTGAGCGGTGCAGAGAAACAGTCGAACAGCATCGACTCCCCGAAGGGACCACGATCATGGCAGTCCACGAGCACCCGCATCGTCATGTGGGATTCCGTCTTCCCTCGCTGCGGCGGGCGGGGACGGCTGAGGCAACCGCCGGTTCCACCACGGCGGTGAGCGCATACGCTTTCGCCGGGCTGCGTCTGGTGTTGGGGTTCGTCTTTCTGTGGGCGTTCCTGGACAAGACGTTCGGGTTCGGTTACGCGACGCAGTCCGGCAAGGGCTGGATCGACGGTGGCTCGCCGACCAAGGGCTTCTTGAGCTCGGTGGCCGCCGGTCCGATGGAGTCGACGTTCCACAGCTGGGCCGGGGACACCTGGGCGGACTGGCTGTTCATGCTGGGCCTGCTGGGCATCGGCCTGGCGCTCGTCTCCGGTGTCGCGCTGCGGCTGGCCGCGGTCGCGGGCACGGCGATGATGGCGCTGATGTGGATCGCGGAGTGGCCGCCGGCCAAGCACCTGCCGGACGGATCGCTGAGCATGTCCACGAACCCGTTCGCCGACTACCACCTCGTCTACGCCGTGGCGCTCATCGCCCTGGCCGCCGTGGGCGCAGGCGCGACCTGGGGGCTGGGCAGGGCCTGGGCACGGTTGCCCCTCGTCGAGCGCCACCGCTGGCTCCAGTAAACGGCGTCAGACGCGGCGGGCCCCGTGACGGGGCCCGCCGCGCCGCGCCCAGGGTGGGCCGGTCGGTCCCGGCAGGGGACGAGCGGCCCCTGCAGCGGTCACCCCCGGTTCACGAGGCTGGAAGCAGATCCCCACGATGAGGAGGCAGAACCATGGTCCGCAACGTTGTCGCAGGTCTGGACGGCTCGGCCGAGAGCCGCGCCGCGGTCGAGTGGGCGGCCCGCGAGGCGGAGCTGCGCGGCCTGCCGCTGAAGATCGTGCACGCCTGGGAGCCCGTACCCGAGCCGATCGCCCAGGCACCCCTCGTCGGCGGTGAGACCCTCCAGCACTGGAGCGAGAAGATCCCCCGCGAGACCGGAGAGGGCGTCCGACTGCGCCACCCCGGCCTCGACGTCGTCACCGAACAGGTCGTCGGCACGCCCGCGGACGCCCTGACGGACGCGGCGAAGGGCGCCGAACTGCTGGCCCTCGGCTCCCGTGGCCTCAGCGGCGTCGGCGGCTTCATGATCGGCTCCGTCGGCCTGTCCGTGGTCGCCCACGCCGAACATCCCATCGTCCTGGTTCGGGCCGGCGAGCAGGCCGCCGACGAGCACGAGCCCGACCCGATGGGCATCCCGTCGGCCGCCACCCGCTACCGCCCCGTCGTCCTGGGCCTCGACGTCACCGGCCCCGACCCCTCGGTGATCGAGTTCGCCTTCGAGGAGGCCGCCCGGCGCGGCACCTCCCTGCGGGTCGTGTACGGCTGGAACCTGCCGCCGTACTACACCTACGGCTTGGCCGGCGACCCCGAGTTCCACGAGGAGATCGCCGAACAGAAGGCCCGCGCCCTGGCCGTGGTGCTGGTCCCCTGGCGGGCGAAGTACCCGGCCGTCGAGGTGAACGCCGAGGCCCGGGCGGGCAGCGCCGCCAATCACCTCGTCGACGCCTCCCACGAAGCCTCGCTCGTCGTGGTCGGCCGCCGTATCCGGCGCAGCCCGGTGGGCGCGCACATCGGCCCCGTCACCCACGCCGTCCTGCACCACGCCACCGCCCCCGTCGCCGTCGTCTCGCACGGCTGACCCGTCCCCCTTTTTTCGAGGAGTTGACCCCATGAAGGCAGCCGTCGTACGAGCCTTCGGCGAGCCCCTGGTGATCGAGGAGCGCCCCGACCCGGAACCCGGCCCCGGCCAGGTCCGTATGCGCGTCGAGGCCTCCGGGCTGTGCCACACCGACATCCACGCGGCGCACGGCGACTGGCCCGTCAAGCCGAACCCGCCGTTCGTCCCGGGCCACGAGGGCGTCGGTCTCGTCGAGAAGCTCGGCGACGGCGTCACCCATCTCGCGGTGGGCCAGCGGGTCGCCGTGCCCTGGCTGGGCAGGGCGTGCGGGCGCTGCGAGCACTGTCTGTCCGGCTGGGAGACGCTGTGCGAGCAGCAGATCAACACCGGCTACGGCTGCGACGGCGGGTACGCCGAGAAGATGCTCGCCTGGGCCGACTTCGCCCAGCCGGTGCCCGACGGCATCACCCCCTTCGAGGCCGCCCCGCTGACCTGCGCGGGCGTTACCACGTACAAGGCGCTGAAGGTCGCCGACGTCAAGCCGGCCCAACTGGTGGCGATCTCCGGCGTGGGCGGGCTCGGTCACCTCGCCGTGCAGTACGCGAAGATCGCCGGCGCCACCGTCGCCGCGATCGACGTCACCGACGACAAGCTCGAACTGGCCGCCGAACTCGGCGCCGACCTGGTCATCGACGCCCGCAAGGAGAACGTGGGCGAGGTCCTCAAGGCACACGGCGGAGCCCACGCCGCCATCGCGCTCGCCGTGAACGAGGCCGCCTTCTCGGCCGTCAACTCCGGTCTGCGGCGCGGCGGGAAGCTCGTGATGGTGGCCCTGCCGGCGCACGGCACGGTCCAGGTCCCCATCTTCGACACCGTCCTCAACGGCACCAGCGTGATCGGCTCCATCGTCGGCACCCGGCAGGACCTCGCCGAGGTCTTCCAGCTGCACGCCGCCGGGCGTACGAAGGTCATCCACGAGACCCGCCCGCTGGCCGCCGTCAACGAGTCCATCGATGCCGTCCTTCAGGGCCAGGTCAAGGCACGCATCGTCTTCGACCTGGACGCGGGGCGGTGACGGCGATGGAACTGCCCCTGGTGGTGGGCGTGGACGGCTCCGAGCCCAGTCTGCGCGCCGTCGACTGGGCCGCCGACGAGGCCGCCTTGCGCGGGGTGGCGCTGCGGGTCGTGTACGCCTCGCTGTGGGAACGGTACGAAGGCGCCTCCCTGGTCGGGGAGTTCGGCCGGTCGGGCGACGAAGGGCTCGCCGAGGCCATCGTCGAGGGTGCCGCCCGCCGGGCCCGCGATCGGCATCCGGACCTCAAGGTGAGCGCCGAGGTCGTCCCCGAGGAACCGGAGTACGTGCTGCCGAGGCTGAGCCGCGACGCCACCGCGGTGGTGGTCGGCGCCCGCGGCCGCAGCGGACTGGCCGAGGCGCTGCTGGGCTCGGTGAGTCTGGCCGTCGCCGCGCATGCGCACTGTCCGGTGATCGTGGTGCGCGGCAGCCACGACAACCAGGCCCGTCGGCCGGTGGGCGGCCGGGTTCTGCTCGGCGTCGGGGAGGACGGCGCCGCCGCCCTGCGCTTCGCCTCCGAGGAAGCGCGGCTGCGCGCGGTGCCCCTGGAGGCCGTACGGGCCTGGCGGTGGCCGGCGCACGAGACCACCGACCATCCCCTGATGGCCGGCGAGCCCGCCCGGCTGCACGAGGAGCGGGCCGTCGAGGCGCTGGAGGCGGCACTGCGGGACGCCCCCGCCGACGTCGACGTGCACCGCCGCACCGTCGAGGGGCACGCCCGCCGGGTCCTGGCCGACCTCTCGCACCACGCCGACCTGCTGGTCGTCGGGACGAAGCGGCCGCACGGACACCTCGGCCGCGTCGCCCACGCGGTGCTGCACCACTCCGCCTGCCCGGTGGCGGTCGTACCACCGGACGCGTGAGTCACAGACTCGCCGCGTGGTCGGGAACGTAGTTCTGCAGATCGCGCGGCGGGCGCACATAGCCCGTCGACGCCGGCCGATCCGGCAGCTCCAGGACCGGCGGCGGCACGTCGTGGTACGGCAGCGAGCCCAGCAGGTGGGCGATCATGTTCAGCCGGGCCCGGCGCTTGTCGTCGCTCTCCACGACGTACCAGGGCGCCTCGGAGATGTCGGTGTGCACCAGCATCTCGTCCTTCGCCCGGGAGTACGCCTCCCAGTGGGTGATCGACTCCAGGTCCATCGGGGAGAGCTTCCAGCGCCGCAGCGGATCCTCCAGGCGCTTGCGGAACCGCTCCTGCTGCTCGGTGTCGCTCACCGAGAACCAGTACTTGCGCAGCAGGATCCCGTCCTCCACCAGCATCCGCTCGAAGATCGGGCACTGCCGCAGGAAGAGCTGGTACTCCTCCTTCGTACAGAAGCCCATCACATGCTCGACCCCGGCCCGGTTGTACCAGGACCGGTCGAACAGCACGATCTCCCCGGCGGCCGGCAGATGCTCGACGTACCGCTGGAAGTACCACTGGGTCTGCTCGCGTTCGGTCGGCTTGGGCAGCGCCGCGATGCGCGCCACGCGCGGATTGAGGTGCTCGGCGACCCGCTTGATGGTGCCGCCCTTGCCCGCCGCGTCCCGCCCCTCGAAGATCACGACCAGTCGGGCGCCCTCCGCGCGCACCCACTCCTGGAGCTTGACCAGCTCCATCTGCAGGCGCAGCAGTTCCTGCTCGTACGCCTTGCGCGGCAGAGCCGTCGCCGTCTTCTTGCCGGCCATGCCGTCGCCCCTTCCGTCGTCTGCGTGCGGACACCGAGGGCCGACCGGCCCTCGGATCACCGCCGGTCAGCCCATGGGACCTCGCCCCGATCCGCTGGACGCTCGAAGTGTAAGGAAACCCGGAGGAGAAACGCGATGACCGACGACACGACCGGTGGGCCGCGGGTCCACGCCCTGCTGACGGACGGCACCACCGTCCGCATCCGGCCCGTGGCGCCGGCCGACCACGACCAGCTCCAGGACCTGTACGAGGAGATGTCCCCGGAGAACCTCCGGCTGAGGTTCTTCGCCGCGAGCCGCCGCTCCGCCGAGCTGGCCGCCGACCGCGCCTGCACGCGGCGCCCCGGATACCGGGCGCTGCTGGCCGAGCGGTCCGGCCAGGTGATCGGGCTCGCCGAGTACGACACCGGAGGCGCCGGCACCGAGGCGGAGATCTCCATCGCGGTCGCCGACGGCCTGCACCACCGAGGTGTCGGCACCCTCCTCGTCGAACACCTCGTCTCGGCCGCCCGCGCGGCCGGCGTCACCGACTTCACCGCCGACGCGCTCAGCGAGAACCGCGAGGTGCTCGGCCTCTTCGCCGACCTCGGTCTGCGCACCGCCCGGCACTTCGAGGGCCCGGAGGTGCGCTGCACCATCTCGCTCGCCGAGGACGACACCTACCTCACGGCCGTGGAGGAACGCGGCCGGGCCGCCGACGTCCGCAGCCTGCGACCGCTGCTGCGGCCCGAGGCGGTCGTGGTGGTCGGCGCCGGACGCAAGCCGGGCTCCGTCGGCCGGGCGGTCCTGCACCACATCAAGGCCGGCGGCTTCACCCGCCGCCTGTTCGCGGTGAATCCCGCCGCGACCTCGATCCTCGGCGTGCCCTCGTATCCGTCGGTCAGCGCCCTGCCCAGGACGCCCGACCTCGCCGTCGTCGCCGTGCCCGCCGCCGCGGTACCGGCCACCGCGGAGGAGTGCGGCAAGGCGGGCGTACGCGCCCTGCTCGTGGTGACCGCCGGGCTCGACCCCGACCAGGCGCGGGCCCTGATGGCGGCCTGCCGCGACCACGGCATGCGCCTCGTCGGACCCAACTGCCTGGGCCTGTCCAACACCGACCCGGACCTGCGCCTGGACGCGACCTTCGCCGCGAACCACCCGAGCCCGGGCACGGCGGGTGTGGCGGTGCAGTCGGGCGGGGTGGGCATCGCGCTGCTGGACGGGCTGTCCCGGCTGGGCATCGGCGTCTCGTCGTTCGCCTCGCTGGGGGACAAGTACGACGTCAGCGGCAACGACATGCTGCAGTGGTGGGAGAGCGACGGACGCACCGAGCTGGCGCTGCTGCACCTGGAGTCCTTCGGCAACCCGCGCGCCTTCTCCCGCACCGCCCGCCGCGTCAGCCGCCGCATGCCCGTCCTCACCGTCGACGCAGGCCGCACCGACGCGGGCCGCCGCGCCGCCGCGTCCCACACCGCGGCCGCCGCCACCCGCACCATGACCAGGGGCGCCCTCTTCACCCAGGCCGGCATCACCGCCACCCGCTCGGTGGGCGAACTCTTGGAAGCCGCGGCCCTGTTGCACTGCCAGCCGCTGCCCAGCGGAGCCCGCGTCGCCGTCGTCACCAACGCCGGCGGTGCCGGTGTCCTCGCCGCCGACGCCTGCGCCGAGGCCGGGCTCACCCTGCCGGCGCCCACCCCCGAACTGATCGACGACCTGCTCGCCGTACTGCCCGAGGGTGCCGCCGTGGGCAACCCCATCGATGCCACCGCAGCCGTCTCTGAGGACCAACTAGCCCAAGCAGTCGACCGGTTGACGCGACACGCCGGCATCGACGCCGTGCTCGTCGCCCTGGTACCCACGGCCGTGGCCGCCGCGACCGGAGACGACCTCGTACGCGCCGTCACCCGGGCGTCTGGCCCACGCCCGAAGCCCGTCATGGCCATACGGCTGGAACAGGCGCTGCCCGTCGAACTGCTCCCGGCGACCGACGGCTCCACCGTCCCCTCGTACGCCGAACCCCAGGCCGCGGCGAGGGCGTTGGCCCACGCGGCCCACCGTGCCGCCTGGCTCGCCCGCCCCGCCGGCACCGTGCCCGACCTCGACGGAGTGGACACCGACCGGGCTCACGCGATCGTGGAGACCTACCTCGACGTCCACCTCGACGGAGGCTGGCTCGAGCCGCGTGCCTGCGCCGAACTCCTCGACTGCTACGGCATCCCGCAGTTGCCGTGGGCCTGGGCGGAGACCGAGGAGGACGCCGTCCTGGCCGCCGAGCGGCTGCACGGCGCCGACGGCCGGGTGGTCATGAAGGGGCACTGGCCGGGGGTGCTGCACAAGAGCGCACAGCACGCCATCCACCTCGACCTGCGGGGCGAGCACCAGGTGCGCGCCGCCTTCCGGGACCTGCAGACCCGGTTCGCCGGGCTGCTCACCGGAGTGGTCCTGCAGCCGCTGGCCGACCGGGGCACCGAACTGTTCGCGGGCGTGGTCCAGGACCAGGTCTTCGGCCCGCTCGTGCTCTTCGGCCTCGGTGGCACCGCCACCGAGGTGCTCGCCGACCACGCCGCCCGCCTCGCGCCGCTCACCGACCACGACGTGCACGATCTGATCACGACCCCGCGCTGCGCGCCCCTGCTGTTCGGCGCCCAGGGCAGCGGGCCCGTCGATCTCCAGGGCCTTGAACAACTGCTGCTCCGGCTCTCCCGCATGGCGAGCGACCTGCCGCAGCTCGCCGAGGCCGACTTCAACCCCGTACTCGCGACACCGGGCGGAGTCACCGTGCTCGATGCGCGCGTGCGCCTGCTGCCCCGCAGGCCCCAGGACCCGTATCTGCGCCGACTCCGCTGAGGAGGGAACCCCATGAAGCACAACAAGGTCGGCTCCGTGATGAGCACGGAGGTCGTCCGCGCCGAGTACGGCACCCCGTTCAAGGAGGTGGCGCGGCGGCTCGGTGAGCACCGCATCAGCGGACTGCCGGTGGTCGACGAGGACGACAAGGTCATCGGCGTCATCTCCGAGACCGATCTGATGGCCCGCCAGGCGGACACGCCCGACCCCTTCGAGCCGAAGAAGCGCTTCCGGTTCGCCGCCCTCACCGCGAACGGCAAGCGGCAGACGGCGAAGGCGGGAGCACGCACCGCCGGGCAGTTGATGTCCGAACCGCCGGTCACGGTCCACGCCGACAACACCATCGTCGAGGCCGCCCGCACCATGGCCGAACACCGCGTGGAGCGGCTGCCCGTCCTCGACGAGGAGGACCGGCTCGTCGGCATCGTCACCCGCCGCGACCTGCTGAAGGTCTTCCTGCGGCCGGACGCGGAGATCCGCGCCGAGGTCGTCGACGAGGTGCTGGTGCGCGCCCTGTGGCTGCCACCGCGCAGCATCGACGTCTCCGTGACCGAGGGCGTGGTCACTCTCGCCGGTCACATGGAACGCAAGAGCGAGACGGAGATCGCGATCTCGATGACCCGTCAGATCGACGGGGTGGTCGCGGTCGTCGACAAGCTCACCTTCCGGCTGGACGACTCCCACATCCACCCGGACGAACAGGCCCTGCACGGCGTGGCCGACGACTGGCTGCGCCGGATCTGACAGGAGGCGAGACACCATGACCGGCAAGGTACTGGTCGCCTACGGGACGACCAACGGATCCACCGCCGAGATCGCCGAGGCTGTGGCGGACGTCCTGCGCAAGGACGGCCTCACGGTCGAGACCGCTCCGGCGGGCTCCGTCACCGACGTGACACCGTTAAGACTGCCAGCGCCGCGCAGGTCGCTGCGGACGACGTCCGCCGCCGCACCGCGGGCTACCTGCCGCGCACCAGGCGGGGAGTTGACCGTGGGGCGGACCCGGCTGGCCCCAGGCCGGGCCGGTGGATGTCCGCGTGGGCCGCCACTTCCGGGTGTTCCAGGATCGAGGCCAGCGCCTCCGGCCCAGCAACCGTGTAGGTCAGCACCAGGTACGCGGTGCGGGAGGCGCACCGGCTGCGGGAGCTGCCCCAGCGGAATCTGACCGGGGATCCGTGGGTGCAGATGACGCTTGCCTCCAACATGAACAACGTCGTCGCTGAACTGCACCATGTGCTGCTGAACAGCGATCTCGCGGACATGGCCGGCAAGCCCGAGGACGTGGAGTGGGAGGCAGCGATGTCGATGACGCTGGGCAAGCAGGGCTACCCGCCGCCGTGGCCGCGTGCCCCGCGGGAGACCGCCGCCTGGCAGAGCACCGAGACGCTCGCGGCGCTGTCCGAGCACCACCGCCAGCTGCAGACGGCGCTCATCCAGACCTCCGAGTGGCGCTCCCGAGGAGGTCCCTGAGACGGGGGAGTGGGGCGGCGGCCGCGTGGAGGACCCCAACGACGACTTCGTCGCCCGCTACATGTTCGCCTTCTGGCAGCTGATCGCCCAGGGCGTTACCGCCGCCGGCCCCTCCCAGACCGCTTCCGGCGCGGTCGCCGGCATCGGCTCCGTGCCGAGCGATCCCGAGGTGCGGGTCATCCGGCTCACCGTGCCCTCGCCCCGCCCGACAGATACGGAAGTGGAGGCCAAGCGGATGTACCGCCACCGGTGGCCCGTGCGGATGCACAAGGTGCGGCAGTGGTACCCCAGTCTCCAGGAACACCGGGTGATCCGGCGGGCCCCTACATCAAGGGGCCCGCCGGTGCACCGCTGATGATGGGGGAGAAGGCCTACCTTGTCGATTCATGATCCTCGGGGAGGGTGCGGCAGCTTGAACAGAGAAAGCAGGGCCCCGGGAATCCGGGGTCGATCGGGCAAGGGCAGACCTGCAGAAGGATGGCCATCGTGACGAAGGACCGACGGCCGTGGGACCGGCCGAAGCCGAGGGACGTCCCCGACCTGCCCCAGACCGAAGACGTGATCGGCGTATTCCGGTACAAGGGCGCCGACATCCTCGGCATGACGGACGCCCAGATCCGTGCCTTCTGCCTGGAGAGGGCGAAGTTCTTCCTCTACGAAGCACAGGTCAAAGCCGCAGACACCATCGGCGGACCCGAACTTGACGTCGCAGCTCAGTACGCCGCGATCGCGGACGCCTTCAGACCCTCCCCAGGGCCACCCCTCACCAAAGAGGACGAGAGCGTCCTTTAAGTGCCCGCGTCGGGCTTTCGGCAGTGCCCGGATCTCGCTCCCGGTATCCACTCCCACGCGGCGCCCGGCGCGGCTACCGTGGGGACATGGCGAAGGAGATCCGCATCAAGGTCGACGACGAGACATATGACGAGCTGCAGCGTCGCGCCGCCGACGGCCACGAGGACCCAGATCAGTACGCGAGCCGACGGCTGACCGACGATCTTGCTCGCACCCGGTTCCTCGAGGCCGCGAAGGCCTTCGTCGAGGAACACGGGCAGGCCTTCGCCGACCGCTTCGGGACTGGCCCCAGCAGCCACGCCGCCTGATGCCGCCCGTTGTACTCATTGACGAGCGATGGCTGCTTGATATCGCGCAGAACCTCGTGCCCGGCGACCCCGACGTGACCGACTACGGCGCACTGGCCGCCGCCGTCGCCCGCCACCGACATGAGGTCATGGGCACCCTCGTCTACCCGGCCGCCCACCACCGGGCCGCCGCCCTCCTGCACTCCCTCGCACGGATTCCTGCGCTCGAGCACTCGAACGAGCTCTTCGCCGCGCAGGTCGCGTACGCCTACCTCCACGCCAGCGGCATCCAGGTCAAGGTCGGCAGCCAAGAGGCGATCGGGTTGGTCATCGACGCCGTCGAGGGACGCCGCGACGTGCGCCAGGTCGCCGATGCGCTGAAGAACTGGGGCTGATCAGCCAAGACGGCCCAGAGGAGCGGACCTTCGGCGACTGAGCTTAAGTAGGGTCGGGGACGGGCGCGGTGGCTTCCGCTCCGTCAGGATTCTGGGTTTTGCCAGAAGCGGAGCGGCTACCGGCGGCGGCAGAGGAACTCACCGTGCGTCGGTGTGCGGGAAGCCTCCGAGACGATGTCGAAGCCGGCCCGTTCCAGCATGCCCTCCAGGATCCAGGTGTAGGTGGAGAACTCCTCCCGAACGTGCGCCTCGAAGTCCGCCCGGGTGAAGCCCTGGCCCTCGGGGCGCCCCGCGATGTCGATCCACCGCTGCAGATGCTCCGCCGCGTCGGCGGGCTCGAAACTGAAGATGACATCCCACAGGTAGAAGGTGCCGCCCGGCCGCAGCATGCCGGCCACGTTGAGGAGCGCCTGCTGTTTCCAGAAGTCCGGGAGCTGGTGCAGGGCCGACTTGGTCGTCACGACGTCCGCGGGCCCCGCGGGGTGGGCGTAGTCCAAAAACCCGGCCCGGTGCCAGTGTGTGCCGACACCGGCTCGTTCCGCTCTGGCTTGGGCGAAGGCGAGCATCTCCTGCGAGATGTCGACGCCGTGGGCCTCGGCCCCGCGTCGTGCCGCCTGGACTGCCAGCGAGCCGGTGCCGCAGGCCAGATCGACCAAGCGGGTGCCGGTGACGACTCCGAGCCGGTCGAGCAGCGTGTCGTCGGCGTCCGGGTCGGTGCCCTGGTTGCGGTCGTAGGCAGCCACCGCGGCTGGGCTGCCCAGGTCGACGCCGGCGGGCTCGTATTCGCGGAAGAACCATGCAGGACCTGGGCGAGTGGTGTCGCTTCGTGGCATGACCTGTTTGTAGGGTCCGGGCAGGCCCAACGGCAACAGCAACCTCCGCAGCATGGCGTTCCAGAAGGTGAAAGATGCAGGACCACGACCAGTACCGGCTCTTCCTCCATCTTGCCTCCACGCTGAGCTTCACCCGAACCGCGGCAGACTGCCACGTCAGCCCCGCCACGCTGTCCCGTACCGTGCAGCGGCTGGAGACCTCTACCGGGCATCGGTTACTGGACCGCGGCCCGCACGGCGTCGCACTGACCGAGCACGGCCACCGCTTCCGCTGCTACGCGGCCGAAGCCCTGGAGCTGTGGGGCCGTTACTGCGACAACGACCTCACACGGGACCAACTCGGCGGCCAACTACGCGTGTTCGCGTCGGTCACTGCCTGCCAGAGCCTGCTGCCCGACCTGCTCGCACCGCTGCGCGACGCCCATCCCCTAGCCTCGGGCTTTCACGAAGAGGGTCGTCCGAGGGTTGATCAAATAAGCGAGGAGTGCCTCTGAGCTGGGACGATAGGGCTTGTCGAAGGTCCTGTT
>NZ_JBEXPK010000129.1:0-13051 GCF_040612015.1 Streptomyces sp. NPDC006476
CACGCTCACCGCCGCGACCACCTGCTTGTTCTCGTCCCGGATGGGCGCTGCGATGCCCACCACGTCGGGGTCGAGTTCACCGCGGGTGATGGAGTAGCCGAGGCGGCGGATGCGGCCGATGCGTTCCATCAGGGCGTCGACGTCGGTCAGTGTGGCAGCGGTGAACCGGCGCAGTTCGGCGGCCTCCAGCAGACGGCGGACCTCGTCGTCCGGGCTCCAGGCGAGCAGGACGAGGGCGGAGGCGCCGGCGTTGATGGGCAGGGCGCTGCCGCGCTCGTAGGAGATCCGGACCGCGCGGGTGCTCTCCGCGCGGTCCACGCAGACCACCAGGTCGCCGGTGCGGCGGGTGAGCAGGACGGTCTCGTGCGTCTCCTCAACGAGCGCCTCCATCGCCGGCAAGGCGACTTCGGAGAGGCCGTAGCTGCGGCGGGCCAGCCGGGCGATCTCCAGCACCCGCAGGCCGAGCCGGAAGCCGCCGCCGGGGGCTTCTTCGAGGAAGCGTCCGGCGACCAGGCTCTGCAGGTAGCGG
This sequence comes from Streptomyces sp. NPDC006476, assembly GCF_040612015.1. Lineage (NCBI taxonomy): Bacteria > Bacillati > Actinomycetota > Actinomycetes > Kitasatosporales > Streptomycetaceae > Streptomyces > Streptomyces sp. NPDC006476. The sequence goes on from NZ_JBEXPK010000129.1 coordinate 530, forward strand.
TAGGCGGTGGAGCGTGCCACGCCCAGCCGCTCCGCCACGGCGGTGCCGGAGACGACGAGGTGGACGTCGTCGAACATGGTCAGGATGTCCAGCGCCCGGTCAGCGGTGGAATTGCGGTCGCGGTAGCTGGGGGACGTGTCTCCTGACATGCGAGACACTCTAGCGGGTGGGCGCGGACCGGTGGGGGCCGCGCCCGGCTGCCCGCTTGCCCGGTCTACAGCTGGTCCTTGACGACGGTGTTGCGCAGTTCTCCGATGCCCTCGACGGTGGTGACGAGTTCCTGTCCGGGCCGGAGGAACACTTTCGGGTCGCGGCCGGCGCCGACTCCTCCCGGGGTTCCGGTGAGGATGAGGTCGCCGGGCAGCAGCGTGATGATGGTGCTGATGTAGGCGATGGTGTCGGCGACGTCAAAGAGCAGGTCGGCGGTGTTGGACTTCTGCATGGTGTGGCCGTCGACGCTGCAGGAGATGGTCAACCCGCAGGCGCCGGGCGGGAGTTCGTCGGGGGTGACGAGCGCGGGGCCGACGGGTGTGGTGGCCTCGAAGGTCTTGCCCGAGAGGAACTCGCGGGTGCGGTGCTGCCAGTCGCGGACGGTGACGTCGTTGGCGACCGTGTAGCCGGCAACGTGCTCCAGGGCCGTCTCGCACGGTACGTGGCGGCCGCTGCGTCCGATGACGACCGCCAGCTCGGCTTCCCAGTCGAGGTCGTCGCTGACCGGCGGCATGTGGATGTCGTCGTGGGCGCCGACCAGGGAGCCGTCGTACTTTGCGAACAGGGTGGGGTGGGCGGGGGTGGGCCGGCCCATCTCCTTGATGTGGGTGGCGTAGTTGAGGCCGAGGCAGATGATCTTGTTGGGGTGGGGGATGAGCGGGGCGAGGGAAGCCTCGGCCAGGGGGAGGCGCTCGCCGTCCGCGGCGGCCGCCCGCTCGGGCCAGTCGTCGCCGCCGGCGAGCAGTGCGCCGACGTCGGAGAAGGGCAGCAGGACGAGCTCGTCGCCTTCCTGCCGGGCGGCGGCGGTCCGGTCATCGGCCACGCGCACGGTGCTGAGCTTCATCGGTGTACTCCTGGGGAGTCGTGCTGGACTTGGGGATCGGTGGCGGCGGTGGCTGCCTGCGGAGGGACGGTGGCCGTGAGGGGGCGGGCGGCGAAGCGCCGCAGCTCCGCGTCGACGTGTGCGGCTTGGTCGGGCCGGAAGACGGCGGCGACCAGACGGTCGGGCCGTACCAGTACGAAGGATCCGGTCAGCCCGGTGAAGAGGGCGTCGAGCCGGCCGTCGGCGTCGGCGATCCCCACCCGGCCGGCGCGCTCGCGCGGTGCGCGGTCGTCCAGGGAGACGTCCACAGGGGTGGCGTCCGGGAGGCCGGTTCGCGCGACGGCTGTCCAGTCGGTGTCGGTCACGTCGATGCCGAGCAGGCTCCAGCCCGGTCCGAGAAGGTCGTCGAGCCGTGTGAGGCGATGGTGCGCGCCGTGCAGCACCTGCGGCTGCGGCAGCATCGTGCCGACGAGTTCACGGCCTGGGCCGTCCCCGCGGACGACGGCTCCCGACGTCACGCGGGTGTCGGGGCGGTAGCGCATCTCGGTGAGGTAGCGGCGGCCCGGCGGGGTGAGCATGGCCGCGCGCACCAGCGCATCGCGCAGTAGGGCGCGCGGGCGGCTGGTGGTCATGACGATCCGGCCGAGCCGTACGGACAGGTCGATCACCGCGCGGGCGTGCGGGCGCCGCTCGGTGTCGTACGTGTCGAGCAGCGCGTCACCGGCCCGGCCTGCCAAGACCTCGTCGATCTTCCAGCAGAGGTTGGCCGCGTCCCGGACACCGGAGTTGAGGCCCTGTCCGGCGAACGGCGGCATCATGTGCGCGGCGTCGCCGAGCAGGAAGCAGCGCCCGTCCCGCAGCCGCTCGGCGAGCAGCGCGTGGAAGCTGTAGGCGACCGCGCGCTCCACCTGCTCGGGCGTTGTCTCACGGTAGGGCTGGAGGAGTTGGCGCACCAGAGTGAACGCGGGAGGGGACCCCGCCTCGCACTCGCCGGGCTTCAGGCGGAACTCGTAGCGGCAACGGCCGCCCTGGCCCGGGACGATGACGACGGGCCGGTCGGGGTCGCCGTGGTGCATCCCGAAGCGCTGGTCGTGCGTGTCGTGAAGGGTGTCGACCACCAGCCACACCTCGTCGGTGAAGCTGCGCCCCTGCATGGGGATGGACAGCAGGTCGCGTACGGTGCTGCGGCCGCCGTCGCAGCCGAGGACGTAGGAGACGTCCAGCTCCTCGACCGGCCCGTCCTCCCCGCCCGTGCGCAGCGACACGCCCACGCGGTCGGGGTACTGGGTGACGAGGCCTGTCAGCCGGGTGCCGAAGCGGACGTCCACGCTGGGGAGGCGACGCAACTGCTCACGCAGCACGCGTTCCAGGTCGGGCTGGGCGAAGGGGTTCTTGAACGGATGTCCGAAGCGCTGGTCGCCGGTGCCGCGAGCGTGGACGAGCGGCCGCCCGCCGACGCCGAAGTACCTGGTTCCGGTGCCCGGCACGAGGATCGGGTAGACCGCCTCGTCGAGGCCGTCGGCCGACTGCAGGGTGCGCAGCGACTCGTCGTCGAGGCTGATCGCCTTGGCATCGTTGCTCGTGGTGGCGTTGCGTTCCACCAGCAGCACCGGTACGCCGCGGGAGCCCAGCAGATGGGCGGCTGCCAGGCCGGTCGGGCCGGCGCCGACGACCAGCACGGCGGGCTGCCGTACCGAGGGTTCTGTCATGAGGGGCCTTCCGCCGTTGCTTCGGTCGTTCCTTCTGCGGTCGTGAGGGCTACTGCGCCGGCTGGTAGGCCGGGCCGCCCTCGGTCAGCAGCCGCTCGACCTCGGCGAAGATCTCCTGCGGAGGCAGGTCGAGGTTGAGGGTCTTGCGGAACGGCTGGCGCACGTCACGCTCGATGCGCAGGTAGACCTCGTTGCGGTTGCCCTCGGGGTCGAAGAAGTAGATCCCGATCGCGTTCCCGTGCGTCACCTCCTGCTGGACCTCGATGCCCTCGGCGCGGAACCGGTGATGGAAGTCGATGATCGACTCCAGCGAGTCCACGCGCCACGACACCTGGTGGGTGAGCTTGGCGCCGGCAGGGGCGGTGCGGCCCCGCTGCAGAACGAACTCGTGGTGCTCCTCCGCCGGCCGTGCGGAGAAGAACACGATGCCCTTCTCCTCGTCCTCGTCCGTGACGGTCAGCCCCAGCACCCGCTCGTAGAAGTCGCGCATCTTCTCCAGGTCGTCGACCCAGAAGCCGGTGTGACCCAACCCGGTGATCGCCATTACATGTCTCCTTTTGCGGGACGTGCGTTTCGTTTTATGGGACACTAGATCGATGCGTGGGGCACAGTCAACCGAGGAAAATCGCAACTCCACACCTCTTGACGTCGTGCACCCCTCCGGTGCAGCGTCCTGTATCACGCTATGAAAGTCCGGATATGCGGGACGCATGTATCGCTTTGGGGAGCCTGCTGGGACCGCTCAAGCCGCTACTGGAGGCAAACCCCATGACCTGTTCGGACGCCGGCCGAGCCGCACCAGCCAGTGCGGAGGGCGCGCCTCCGCGCTGCAAGAGGCCATGGACTGCGCCATCTCGAAGGCCGAGGCGCTGCGAAGCCATGCACTGAAGGCCCGGGCTGCGGCAGGTCCGGCGGCCGTCCATCGACTCCCATGCCCACCCCCGAAGGAGAGCCCCGTGTTCCGCTTGTACCGCAGTACGACGTCCCGGATGGCCGGGCTGCACAGTGCCGCGCTCCTGATTCTGCGAGCCGTGACCGGCTGGCTGTTCATCCTGCACGGGCTCTACAAGTTCGGTGTGACCATCAACGGTTGGGAGAACGGCGTCCTCAAGCCTCTCGGGCTGCCCGTGCCCGGCCTGCTGAGCGGACTCGTCCCCGCGTTCGAGATCGCCGCCGGCGCTCTCCTGATCGCCGGGCTGCTGACCCGGGCCGTCGCCGTCCTGCTGTGCACAGAGATGGTGATCACCGGGTTCTGGATCAAGCTGAACGTCTGGCACACCGGCGTCCTCGGCCCGAATGGCGTGGGCGGAGCCGAGGTCGACTTCCTCTTCCTCGCGATCTGTCTGCTGCTCTCCGCCGCCGGTCCGGGCGCGCTGGCGGCCGATGCCGTGCTCGGCCTGGAGCGATCTTGGCCGGACAGCGACGCGTACGACGGCGGGGACAGGACCTTCGCAGGGTGGCCTGCGGGATGAAACCGGAACCGAGGTCGGAAATCGCCCCACCTCACCATCTTCGAGACACGACACATAACCTTCGCGACACGCGCACCAAGCGGAACGGGACACCATGACATTTCTGGACAGCAGCACCTGGGAAGGCCGCATCTTCTCCGGCCTGGGCGAGTGGATCAGCGGCTCCGGCGAGACGTACGACGCTGTCGAGCCCGCCACCGGCAAGCCCCTGGGCCGCGTCGGCTCCGCCGCCCCGGCCGACGTGGGCAGGGCGGTTGAGCAGGCGGTGCGGGCCCAGCGCGAATGGGCCGCCCGGCCGTACTCCGACCGCGCCGCCGTGCTGCGCCGCGCCGCGCGACTCTTCGAGGAGCACCAGCAGGAGATCGAGACCTGGTTGATGCGGGAGTCCGGCGCGATCCGGCCGTTCGCCGCGCTGCAGGTCTCCAGCGGCGGCGCGGAGGAGTGCCACGAGGCCGCCGCGCTCGCCGGGGCGCCCTACGGTGAGCTGCTGCGTTCCGGGCAGCAGCGGCTGTCGTTCGCCCGGCGAGTGCCGGTGGGGGTCGTCGGGGTGATCGCCCCGTTCAACGTGCCAGTCATCCTGGCCATGCGGGCGGTCGCCCCGGCACTCGCCCTTGGCAACGCCGTCGTCCTCAAGCCGGATCCGCGTACCGCTGTCAGCGGCGGGATCGTCTTTGCCCGCGTCTTCGAGGAGGCCGGCCTGCCGCCCGGTCTGCTGCACGTCCTGCCCGGCGGCGCGGACGTCGGAGCCGCCGTCGTCGAACACCCGCAGATCCCCGTCATCGCGTTCACCGGCTCCACCCGGGCCGGCCGTGCCATCGGCATCGCCGCCGCCCAGCACCTCAAGCGAGCCCACCTGGAGCTCGGCGGTAACTCGGCGCTCGTCATCATGGACGACGTCGACCTGGACAAGGCCGCCTCGGTGGGCGCCTGGGGCTCCTTCGTGCACGCCGGCCAGATCTGCATGGCGAGCAGCCGCCACCTCGTCCACGCCTCGGTCGCCGACGAGTACACGGCCCTGCTCGCCCAGCACGCCGACGCGCTCCCGGTCGGCGACCCGACCACCGAACACGTCGCTCTCGGCCCGATCATCGACGCCGGACAGCGCGACAAAATCCACCGCATCGTCACCGAGACCGTCGAGGCCGGTGCCCGGCTGGCCGCGGGCGGCACCTACGAGGACCTGTTCTACCGGCCGACCGTGCTGACCGACGTACCGCTGACCGCGCCCGCCTACGCACAGGAGATCTTCGGCCCCGTGGCGCCCGTCGTCCCCTTCCAGGACCTCGACGAGGCGGCACGCCTGGCCGCCGACACCGAATACGGACTGTCCCTGGGCATCCTCACCCGCGACGTCATGAAGGGCCTCGCCCTCGCAGAGCGCGTGCCCAGCGGGCTCGTCCACATCAACGACCAGACCGTCAACGACGAGGCGCTCATCCCCTTCGGCGGGGTCGGCGACTCCGGCACCGGGTCCCGGCACGGCGGCGCGGCCGCCAACCTCGAGGCCTTCACCGAACAGCAGTGGGTCACCGTCCGGGGCGAGCTCCCGCACTACCCCTTCTGACCGCCCGCCCCACAGAACCACACGGAGATCTCCATGCCCCCGACCCCCGTTCCCCCGACCCCCATGACCGTCGCCCCCCGCCGGAGCGGACAGGCCGCCGCCCCCTCGCACGCGGAAGCCGGCTGGTCCACGGACAACAAGTTCCTGGGCGGCCCCTTCGCCCCGTGGACGGAGGAGAGCGAGGCGTACGACCTTCAGGTGGACGGCGAGATACCGTCCGACCTCGCGGGCGCGCTGTTCCGCGTCTCCTCCAACCCCCGCTTCGAGCCGCGCAACACCGACCGCTACCACTGGTGGGAGGGCGACGGCATGGTGTGCGGCATCTACCTGCGCGAGGGCCGGGCCGCCTACCGCACCCGCTGGGTGGAGACCGACTCGATGAAGGTCGAGGTGGAGGCCGGCGAGGCGATCTACAGTGGCTTCGTCAACGGCGGCACCCCGGGCCGGCTGCCCGAGGGCGCCCCGCGCGCCAAGAACGTGGCCAACATCAACGCCGGCGTCTTCGACGACCACCTGATCGTCTACTTCGAGGGCGGACTGCCGCACGCGCTGGACCCCGAGACGCTGCGCACGCTGGGCACGTACGACTTCCACGGCGGCATCGACGTCCTGTGCACCGGCCACTACAAGACCGACCCCGACAGCGGCGACATGCTGTTCTTCGCCGCCGTCGGATCGACCATCACCTGGTACCGCGCCGACGTCAAGACGGGCCAGATCATCGACTCGTACTCCTTCGACATCGGCGTGCCGGTCCTCATGCACGACTTCGCCGTCAGCGACACCTACGCCATCTTCTTCGTCACACCCGCCCAGTTCCGCTTCGACCTGGTGGCACAGAGCAGGCCCGGCGTGGTCTGGGACGAGAAGTCCCTCGAGCACGGCGTGCAGATCGTCCTGATGAACCGTCACACCCATGAGGTCACCTGGCACGAGCTCGGCGGCCACTGGGCCAACACCCACTTCTTCAACGCCTACGAGCAGGACGGCCAACTGGTCATCGACGGGCACCGCATCAGCCGGCTCGGCACCCCGATCGACCGCATCGGCACGCCGGTGACCTCCCACGAGTGGTTCCCCCCGGCCCAGCCCTACCGCTGGCGCGTCGACCTGGCGACCGGCCGGGCCACGGAGGAGATGATCAGCGGCGTCTTCGGCGAGTTCCCGAAGATCAACGATGCGTACACGGGCCGCCCGAACCGCTACGGCTACTTCGTCACCACGCGCGGCCTGGCCGACGACATCATGTCCGACGGACTGGCCCGCCACGACTACCTCCTCGACCACACCACCGTCGTCGAAGGTCCGGAGGGCCTGACCAGCCCCGGCGAACCGGTCTTTGTGGCCCGCGAGAACGCGAGCGCCGAGGACGACGGCTACCTGCTCTCCCTGTGGTGGAACCGCACCACCAACCTCACCGAACTGCTCATCCACGACGCCGCTGACCTGCGCCGCACCCCGCTGGCCCGGGTCAAGCTCCCCAGCCGGGTGCCGTTCGGCTTCCACGGCAGCTGGGCCGACCACGCCACGCTGGACCGAGCCATCGACGCTCACCGCAGCAACGACTGACCGTCCCAGGCCGGCGGCCCGGCTGCCGCGCCGACCCAGCAGTGCACCGGCGCGGCAGCCGCTCCCCCTCGCCCGGGCCGTCGCAGCGTGAGATCGAAGACACCCGCGGCCTGCGCGGGGAAAGGAAACACCCACCATGCGAGATTTGGCGGGCAAGACCGCCTTCATCACCGGCGGGGACAGCGGCATCGGTTTCGGCGTGGCGCAGGTCCTGTGCCAGGCCGGAATGAACGTGGTGATCTGCGGAGTCGTCGCAGAGACACTCGCGAGCGCGCAACGCGAACTCGCGAGCATCGGCAAGGCCGAGGCCGAGTCCATTCAGCTCGACGTACGGGACCGGGAGGCGTTCGCGGCCGTCGCCGACCGTCTCGACGCCGACTACGGCGGCGTGGACGTGCTGGTCAACAACGCGGGCGTCGGATTCCTCGCGCCGTTGGCCGAGGCGACCTTCGAACAGTGGGACTGGGTGCTCGACATCAACCTCACGGGCGTCTTCAACGGCATCCGGACCTTCCTGCCGCGCATGCTGGCCTCCGGCCGCCCGGGGCACATCGTCTCGACCGCGTCGATCGGCGGTCTGCTGGGCACACCGGGAGCGCTCTACGTGGCCGCGAAGTTCGGTGTGGTGGGGCTGATGGAGGCGCTGGCAGCCGAACTGAGGGGCACCCCGGTGAACGTCTCAGTCCTGACGCCGGGCATCGTCCGAACCAACATCCACAAGGGACCGCCGCCCCCTGGCGAGCCACGGACGCAGGCCCCGGGCGCCAGCGCGGAGGCCGATCTGCATGAGGCGGCGATCCAGCCGCGGGAAGTGGGCGTGCGGGTCCTGCAAGCGATTCACGAGGAAAGGCTCTACGTGCTGACGCATGCCGAGCATCGGGAACTGCTCGCCCGGCGGTTCGACGCGATCCTCGCGTCGGTACCCACCGACCAGGGGGACCCGCGCCGAGCCGCGGTGGAGCGGACGGTCCTGGCCAACCCGATCTACGACGAGATCCTGACCGCGAAGGGGGCCCGACGGTGACGGCACACGACATGAAGGGATCGGTCGTGCTCGTGACCGGTGCCGGTTCGGGCATCGGGCGGGCGGCGGCGGAACTGTTCGCCGAGCGCGGCGCGGCCGTGGTCGCGGCAGACCGCTCCGAGTCCGCCGCCGAGACCGTCTTCACCATCACCGCGGCGGGTGGCAAGGCGACATTCGTTCAGGTGGACGTCTCGGTGGAAAAAGACGTCGAGAACATGGTCGCCACGGCGATCGACACCTACGGCACTCTGGACGCCGCTTTCAACAACGCGGGAATCGCGCCCCCTGTGGGCCCGATCGAGCAGCTCAGCAGCGACAGCTGGGAGCTGTCGGAGTCGGTGAACCTGCGTGGCGTGTGGCTGTGCATGAAACACGAACTCGCCGTCATGGTGCCGCAGGGGCGCGGCGCGATCGTGAACACGTCATCGGTCGCCGGCCTGGTGGGCAACCCCGGGGGCGGGGCCGCGTACTCCGCGTTCAAGCACGGCGTCGTCGGGCTGACCAAGTCCGCGGCCGCCGAGCACGGCCGGCACGGGATCCGTATCAACGCGATAGCCCCGGGCCTGACCCGCACCGGAATGCTGCGGCACTTGGAGGAACACGAGAACCTCGACCCCGCCGCCGCGGCGGCCGGGACCCCGCTCGGCCGCGTGGCGGGGCCGCGGGAGGTCGCCGAAGCCGCGTACTGGCTCGCTTCCCCACGGGCGAGTTTCGTCACCGGTCATGTCCTGGCCGTCGACGGCGGCGAAACCTGCGTCTGACGTCCGCGTCCGGAAAGGAAGCAGCATTCCATGACCCGTGTGTCCGGTGGCGACCTCGTCGTCCGTCTCCTCCAGCAGGCCGGTGTCGACAGGATGTTCGGCATCAATGGCGCGCACATCGACTCGGTGTACCAGGCCGCACTCGATCATCAGCTGCCCATCGTGGACACGCGGCACGAGATGAACGCGGGCCACGCGGCGGAAGGCTACGCACGCGTGCGCAACGCTCTCGGGGTCGCGTTGCTCACCGCCGGCGGCGGGTTCACCAACGCCGTGACATCGATGGCCAACGCCCACCTCGACCGCACTCCCGTGCTCTACCTCGCCGCGTCCGGGCCGCTCGCCGACGACCAGACCAACACCCTGCAGGCAGGGCTGGACCAGGTCGCGATCGCCACACCCGTCACAAAGTGGGCGCATAGGGTGACGCGCGCCTCGCTGATTCCCCGCATCCTGGCCCGCGCGATCCGCACCGCGCTGTCCGCGCCGCGCGGGCCCGTGCTGGTGGACATCCCCTGGGACGTGCTGACCGAGCAGCTCGACGAGATGCCCGACCTGGCGACGGAACTCCTGCACGGCGCCGACTTCGGGCCGGGGCTCTCCCAGGCCGGGGCGGACCGGATCCTCGGGCTGCTGTCTCAGGCCCGGCGGCCGGTGATCGTCGCGGGGTCCGAGGTGCCGAGATCCGGCGCCGACGGCGAGCTTCGCGCTTTGGCCGAGCGACTCGGCGTGCCCCTGATGTCGGACTACGAGGGCCTCGGCGCGATCTCGCGCAGCCCCATGAACTTCGGTCTGTTGCAATCGCTGCACGGCCTACCGCCCGGAGAAGAACCCGACCTGGTGATCATGGCGGGTCTCCGGTTCGGTCTCACGACCGCGCACGGCTCGGGCGCGCTGATCCCGCGTGACGCGCGTGTGGTGCAGATCGATCCCTCCGGCGCCGAGCTGGGCCACCTGCAACCCGTCGAGTTGTCGGTCGCCGCCGACCCGCTGCCGGTGTTCCAGGACCTCAACCGGGGGCTCGCGACCAGGCAGGCGACCGGTCCGGATCTGGCGGCCTGGCGGAACACCTTGCGGGCGCACCTGCAGCGGCGTCGCGAAGCCGTGGCCGCTCAGGTCGTCCACGACGAGCGCGTCCACCCGTACGATGCCGTACGCGCCATCGCGGAAGCGGTGCCCGAGTCGTCGGTGGTCGTCGCCGATGGCGCACTCACCTACCTCTGGCTGTCGGAAACGATCTCCGAGGCGCGGGTGTCCGCGTTCCTTTGCCACGGCTATCTCGGCTCCATGGGAGTCGGCGTGGGGGTCGCACTGGGAGCGCAGGCAGCGGTCGAACCCGGCACGAACGTCGTTCTCGTGACCGGTGACGGGTCCGTCGGCTACAGCCTCGGCGAGTTCGACTCGATGGTGCGCGCCGGGCTCGGAGCGATCGTCGTCGTGCTCAACAACCGGGCCTGGGGCGCCACTTTGCACGCGCAGGAGATCGTGCACGGCAAGGACCGCGTGGTCAACAACCGGCTGGAGAACGGTTCTTACGCCGCCGCCGCGATCGCGCTCGGTGCGGACGGCTACCAGGTCCGCACTCTCGACGAGCTCGCGCCGGCCCTCGCCAAGGCTCTCCAGAGCGGGCGGCCGTCCTGCATCGAGGTCCACGTCAGTCTCGACCCGATCCCGCCGGAGGAACGGGTGATCATGGGCGGCAGCCCGTTCTGACTGCACTCTCCTGGGTGAGAACGTGCGGCCGCCATCGTCAACGGCACGGGAAATCGTGCGACGCGCGGGCGGTGGCGGCTCTGAACGGTTGGTATGCACCTGATGGCACACCAACCGCGGCGGCGGCCCGGGAGGCGCCCGCGGTGCGGCGCGGACGCCTCCCGGGCCGACAACGCCGGCCCTACTTCGTCTGCGGCCACTTCGCCGCCCCGCACGGCCGGTACGCCACGCAGGCAATCCAACTGTTCGATCATTGTGAGGGATTTGCCATGTTGTTCGACTTCGGCCAACCCACCGACGGCCTCATCCAGATGGCGTTCGTCGTCGAGGATCTCGACGCCGCGATGGCTCGGTTCAGCGAGAGCTTCCGGGTCGGTCCGTGGACTGTCCTACGTGACTTCGCCGGCGAGAATCCGCGCTACCGGGGCGAACCCTCCCAGGCACGCGCGCACGTGGCGCTCGGTTTCGGCGGGCACATGCAGTACGAACTCATCCAGCCCGCGGACGAACTGCCGTCGGTACATCGCGACGTGATCACCCAGCAGGGGTACGGCTTCCACCACTTCGGCTATGCCACGACTGCTTTCGACGAAACGGTGGAGGCGATGCACCGGAAGGGATATGAAACCGTGTTCAGCGCGTCCGTCGGATCCGACTCCCGGGTCGCCTATTTCGACACCCGCGACGTCCTTCCCGGCATGACCGAGCTCATCGAAGCGAGCCCGGGCCTCGACGCGACCTTCACCGACATGTACAAGGCATCCCTCTGAGATCGCGGGTCGTGCGTTCCTGGGTGCGCGCCGGGTCGCGGATTGGTGGAAGCCGGGGCGCTGCTGTGAGGCAGAGCCCCGGCTTCCCTGTTTCCGGGTTCCCCGTGCTCGACGACCTTGCCCGACTGCACTCGGTAGACGTCCAACACCGCGGAGGTCAGGCCCATTTGGAACGTGCCGCGGGACCGGATCACGGCCAGGCCACCTTTGGCGAGGGCCCGGATGACCCGGCCGCGGCCCGACTCTTGCCCCAGTCAGCCGGCCTTGGTGAGGCTGCCGTTCATCTGCATGGACTGGTCTCCCGCGACGGAGCTGGACGCGGCGGTGTGGTGGACGTAGTCCTCGACGTTGGGTGACGTAGGCGCCCAACTGGGCTCGTGCCAGCGCACCATGTAGAGGCCGGGGCGGACCCGGGTGACGGTGTCGGCGGAGCCCTTGATCGACCCCTCGGTGACGTGGAAGGTCATCTGGGTCGCGGAAGTGAACGTGAGCTCCACGACGAACCGGCCGAAGACGGTGTTGTCGCCGTAATCGGCCCGCCAGGTCTGACCGACGCTGGGGAGCACGGCGTTGGTCTCGACGCCGCCCCCGGAGGTGACCTGAGCGGCCCGGACGGCCGGCTTCGGTGTGCCGCCGGAGCCGTTGGAGGCGGCGAAGGAAGCGGTCGTGCCGGCGGCCAGGGCTAGAGCCAGCGGGACGGCGGCAAGCGATGCGCGGGAGAGCTTCATCGGGATTCATCTTTCCGGACCGGCGTGCGGGCACACGGGTCCTGGATCACGCCAGGATCGGACTGTTCGAGGGGGACTTAGGCTCTGTTTCTCGGATCATGTGCGGAGCCAGACGATGAGTGCTGCGAGGGTGACTGTGCCGAGGTAGGTGTAGGCCCGTTTCTCGTAGCGTGTGGCGA
>NZ_JBEXPK010000130.1:0-12693 GCF_040612015.1 Streptomyces sp. NPDC006476
GAGTTGCTCCGCATGCGGAGCAACGCATGGTCTCTGTGGCGACGGGTGCACCCGCAGGCGGTTGATCGTCAACGGTTGAAGTGCAGCCAACAGTAGGAACGGCCGTGCGGGGAAAGCGTGTACGTTTGCGACACCAGATGGGATTCCGGCGACACCTTCATCGGAGGACACACAAGGACCTGGCCGACGCCCGGCTCACCGACGCCGATCTCTCCCCGGCCACGATCGCCACGCACCTGCACGTCTCGGTCCGCACCCTGCAGCGGGTCTTCACCGGTGAGTTGGTCGTACTGGTCCAGATACAGCCGGGCCAGGAACGCATGGTGGTCCCGGAACCGGCCGGTCAGGGCCTCGATCAGCTCGGGGATCTTGCTGCGCATGCGTCGTTTGGCCAGTTCGGCCAGGGCCTGCGGGTCACATTCCCCGGCGATGAGGGCCTCCAGCATGGCCCGTCCAGAGACGCCCATGATGTCGGCGGCGACCGTGGCAAGTTTGATGCCGGTGTCCTCAAGGAGTTTCTCCACGCGTTGGACGATCTGTCCGCGCTCGCGGGTCATCTGGGTGCGGGCCCGGGTCAGATCCCGCAGTTCGCGCACCGGCTGCGGCGGCACGAACGAGGGCCTCACCAGACCGTGGGCGCCGAGCTGGGCCAGCCAGGCCGCGTCCGAGACGTCCGTCTTGCGGCCAGGCAGGTTCTTGACCTGCCGCGCGTTGACCAGGATCACGTCCAGGTCCTCAACGAGCAGGTAGTAGAAGGGCTTCCAGTAGTCCGAGGTCGCTTCGATCACGACGAGTTTGACCTCGGCGGCGAGCAGGTGGTCCCGCAGGGCCAGTACCGCGTTCGTCGTCGAACCCCAGGTCGTGGTCTCGGTGGTGAACGAGCCCCGCCGTTTCATACTCGGGGTGCGCACGCACGCCTTGGCGTCCTTCTTGCTGATGTCCAGGCCGGCGCAGCGTTCGTGCAGCAGGTCCATGACCTTGCTCCTCCCCGGTCAACGGCCAGACGGTCCGCCGTTCCGGGAGGGCCAGGGTGAAACAGGAATTCTGACGCCCGTGCTCACAGCAACACTCCACGGTGCCCGTGGAAGGCCCCCAGCACCACGCTGACCTGCGAGCTCACCGGCATCACAGAAGCCTCGGTTTCGGCCGGAACGAACCCCACCAGCGTCCCGGACCGCCATCACCCCACGTCAGGGCAGACAGAAGCACCTCCGGTGCGCGCCACGGCATTTACCACGCCCCCGGCGCGCACTGAAGGTGCGCTGAGTCGCCGACCTGACTGGTTGTCAGTTTCCTGCGAGGTCAGCGCCCTCGACCGCCCGCTTACGCTGCTGTCCTTGTCGACACAGCCGACGCAGAAGTGGACGGTGGCCGAACTCCTGTTACCCAGTCTTGCTGGGAGCCGTGCCACGTCCTGTCAGAGCTTGCGGGACAGCCATGTGTCGATGGTGTTGGTGGTGCTGTCGGCGTTGCGCTGGAGGGCCAGGTCGTGGCCGGCTCCGGGAATGGCCTTCACGTCGACGTCAGGGCTGGCCGGGTAGGCGGCGGTCTCCGCTTTGAGGGTCTTGTCCAGGTCAGAGGGGTCGAAGTACAGGCCATCGTGCTGGCCCACGAGCGACAGGAGGGGAACGTCGACGCTTTTGCCGTAGGCGTCGTTGCTCTGCTCGTCTCCGAAGGAAGTGAATTCCCCGATGGTGGCGGTCTGCTTGGCCGCATCGTCGGCCTTGACGGTGCTCAGGTCGGCGTTGAACGGCCAGTAGAGCAGCTGGCGCATGCCGTCCCGGGTGGTGAGGGAGCCGTCCGGTATCGCACGGTCGGTGAAGGCGGCGTCTTCGGCGGCGGGGTGCATCGCAGCATTGAACAGCAGCTGACCGGCGCCGGCGTGGTGCATGAATCCCGTGACGACGACAGCGTCGACGTCTTTGTAGGTCGCGGCTTCCTGGATGGCGACCACGCTGCCCATGGAGTGGCCGACCAGTGCGACCGGCAGCCCCTTATGGGCGGCCTTCAGCTTGGTGACCAGTTGGTGGATGGTGGCGGAGTGAGTTGTGCCGTTCAGCTCGTCCGCGGCCGGTCTGCTGGAGTTGCCGGTTCCCAGGCGGTCCACGGCGACGGTGATCCAGCCGTCCTCAGCCGCCTCGCGGGCCTGCGAGATGCTGCCGCGGTCTGTCATGAGATCGAAATACCGGTGGTCATAGGTGACGCCCGGGATCATCACCTGGATGCCCCGCACGCGGGCGCGGGTCGGTCGGTATTCCACGGCACTCACCGTCTGGTCAGCCGGTCCGCTGCCGGTGAGTGAGACCTTTTCGGTGATCGTGTGGCGGGTGACGCCTGATGCGCGCTCGGAGGCGGCCGACGCGTTTTGGGGCGCGAACGTGACGGCGGTGACGAGCAGCGCGGCGGACGCCGCGCCCACGGTGAGAAGGGCCACTGGGTGTCGGGGCTTGGTCGACGACATGGAGAATCCTTGCTGTCTTGGCCGAGCGTGGTCTCGGATGGCCTCAGCAGGCGCCGCGGCTGATGGCGAGTGGGTTGTTGGTCGAGCCGTAGCTACCGGTAGGCAGGTCGGCCTGTCATCGGAGCGGCCTGGAAGGGGTGGGCGGCGGTCACGTACCGGTAGTTGCGGACCGCGTTCGCTGATCTCGGCGCCTGGGGCGATGGCCGGCCACCAGCTTCTGCAATGACGCGATCTGTCTTCGTTGATCGGGGCATGGTATCGCGGCCCCAGCACGCGAGCAGGCCGACGTCAGCGCTGGTCGTCGTGGACTGTTCCGTGGCCTGGGCTCACCACTGGGCCGTCGGCATGCCCGTGGACGCCGGTGCCCCCTTCTGCCCTCAAGAAGACGGTCGAGGCGGTCCAAACCACGCGTGGAAAGGGCGGAGTGGTGGCGGGCGCCGACCATGCGGGCAGGGACGCGCAACGAAGTCACTGCCGTCCCGGCCGGCATGGCGTTTCGCGGCTACTGCTCTGGATCCGCGGCTCGACCTCACCGGACGGACTCGCCCCGGGCAGGTTCAGCGGCCGATCTTGTCCAGCTCGGCGAGTTCCTCCTCGGAGAGCGAGAGTCCCGCGCCGGTGACGTTCTCGCGCAGGTGGGCCACCGACGAGGTGCCGGGAATGAGCAGGATGTTCGGTGACCGCTGCAGCAGCCAGGCCAGTGCGACCGACATCGGTGTCGCATCCAGCCGGGCGGAGACCGCGGTCAGCGCCGCGGACTGCAGCGGGGTGAAGCCGCCGAGCGGGAAGAACGGAACGTAGGCGATGCCCTTGGCGGCAAGGTCGTCGATCAGTTCGTCATCCTGACGGTAGGCGAGGTTGTACATGTTCTGCACGCACACGATCGGCGCGATCGCCTGCGCCTCGGCGACCTGCTCCGCCGTCGTGTTGCTCACTCCCAGGTGCCGGATCAGGCCCTCCTGCTGGAGTTCGACGAGGGCCTCGAAGGGCTCGGCGAGCGAGCCGGGCCGGGGGCCCTGGGCGTCGCCGAGCCGGAGGTTGACCACGTCGAGAGCGTCGACTCCGAGGTCCTCAAGGTTCTCGTGTACGGCGCGGCGCAGATCCTCGGGCCGCCGGGCAGGGGGCCAGCCGCCCTGCTCATCGCGGACCGCGCCGACCTTCGTCACGATGTGAAGGGATGCGGCATAGGGGTGCAGCGCTTCACGGATCAGCTGGTTGGTGACGCGTGGACCGTAGGCGCCGGAGGTGTCGATGTGGGTGATGCCCAAGGCGGCGGCCTCCCGCAGGACGGCGAGCGCGCCGTCGTGATCGGCGGGCATGCCCATGACGCCGGGGCCGGCGAGCTGCATAGCGCCGTACCCGAAGCGGTTAACGGTCAGGTCGCCCAGGGTCCAGGTGCCGCCGGGCAGTGACGGGGAGGGTGTGTTCGTGGTGTCGCTCATGCCGTCGATGGTCACTCCCGGACAGGCATCGCATCCAATACCGATACGGTGCCCTGTCATACCCAGTGGGTATCAACGAGGTATGCTGGGGTCATGGTCACCTTGGAGACCCGCGAGCTGAGGTACTTTCTGGCCGTCGCCGAGGAACTGCACTTCGGCCGTGCCGCCAAGCGCCTCGGCATGGCGCAGCCACCGCTGTCCCGGGCGATTCAGCAACTCGAGCGGCGCCTCGGCGTCGCCCTACTGCAGCGCAACCGCCGCGGCGTCGCCTTGACCGACGCCGGAGAGATGCTGCTGCACGAGGGCCGCGCGGCCCTCGACGCGACCACCGCCGCCGCCCGCCGCACCCGCCGCGCCGGCGGCGCCGACCGTCCGGGCAGCTCCCGCAACCGCCTGGTACTGGCGGTGAAGGCCGGCTCATCCCACGAACTGTTGCACAAGCTCCTCGACGCCTACGCGGCCGAGCCCGACGCCGCCGAGATCGAGGTACTGCCGAGCGGCACATGCGAACAGGGCGAGATGCTGCGTGACGGCCGCGCCGATGTGGCGCTCATGCACGCGCCGTTCAACTCCCTCACCGGGTTCGACAGCGAGGAACTGATGACCGAAGGGCAGATCGCCATCTTGCCCGCCGGGCACCCCCTCGCCACGCACAGGACACTGTCCCTCGCCGACATCAGCGACATCCCCGATCTTCCGCTCGCCCGCTGGGCCCACGACGGTGTCTACCCACCCGGCCCGGGCCCCGAGATCCGCGACCAGACGCAGCTGGCCCAGTTGATCGCCCTCGGTCGCACCGTGGCCGTCTTCCCCGACTCCGCCCGCTCCTGGCTGTGGGCCGAGCACACCGCCGTCCCCCTGACCGACGCGCCCCCCGTCGTCACACACCTCGCCTGGCCCGCGCACAGCCGCTCCCTCGCCCTCGCGGGGCTGATCCGCACAGCCACCCGGCTATGACCGGCCTCGGAGAAGCTCGGATGACTCATCACAGCGTCCCCCGACGCACCCGACCACCTACCAGACCGACAGCCTGGGGCTGAACCTGGTCGAACGGCTGGAAATCTTCGACGTCAGTGACGACGACCCTGACCTGAACGCCAAGATCCAGGAACTACACCGGCGCCGCAACGAGCTCAACCCGCAGATCGCCGGCATGCTCGCCGACGTGCCCACCTACGCCGGCTCCGGCGTGGACGACTGACCGAGACCCCGGAGAAGGAGAAACCGTCATGGGCAAGCACGTCGTCATCGGCGCCGGTTCCATCGGTACCAACGTCGCCCGTCTGCTCGCCGAGCGCGGCCAGAGCGTCCGGATCGTCACCCGCAGCGGCTCGGGCCCCGAGCACCGGCTGATCGACCGGGTCGCCGCGGACGCGTCCGACCCGTCCCGCCTGACCGAGCTGTCCCGCGGCGCGGAAGTGATCTACCACTGCGCCAATCCACCCTCGTACACGATGTGGGAGCGCCTGTTGCCGCCCCTGCAGACGGCGGCCATCACCGCCGCCAAGGCGAACGACGCCGTCCTCGCTGACCGGCAGCCTTTACGCCTACGGCCCGCAGCCCGGTGGCCGGATGAACGAACACTCCCCCATGGCCGCCACCGGGCACAAGGGCCGCCTGCGCGGACGCATGTGGGAACAGGCCCTCGCCGCGGGCATCCGCACCGTCGAGGTCCGCGGCTCCGACTACATCGGCAAGGACGCCAACGGCATCTACTCCCTGGTCATCGAGCCGGCCCTGAAGAAGGGGAACGCGGCCTGGATCCCCGGCCACCTTGACATGCCGCACACCTTCACCTTCAACGGCGACATGGCACAGGCCCTCGTCACGCTGGCCTCGGACGAACGCGTGTGGGGCCGGCCCTGGCACGTGCCGTCTCCGCCGGCCGTCACCATCCGCGAGCTGGCGCGGCGCTACGCCGTCGCGGCGGGCCGGCCACCGATCAAACTGATCCAGATGCCGCGCTTCGTGATGCGTACGGCCGGGCTGATCGTGCCGATCGCCCGCGAGATGGCCGAGATGGACTACCAGTGGTACGCGCCGTTCCACATGGACGCGACGGAGACAGCCGACACCTTCCGCCTGACCGCCACCGACCTCGACACCGCCGTCCGCAACGAGGTCGGCTGAACTCCCACACCGGCAGGCTGACGGCATGGCCGCCGACACCGTGAACGTTCGCGGTCACGGCATTAGGAACTCGGCACGGCAGGCACTTGAACCGCAGCGGCGTCGGGACAGAACATGTACGCCACAAGAAGGCGTCGGAACATCGAGAAGGAGTTGGATCACCGGAGATGAACAGCACTGGATCGCAGACCGACCTGGTGCCCGGGGCGTTCGCCGTGGATTCCAGGGTCCCGGGTGCCGCACCGCGAGGATTCGATGCCTTCCGTCGTGGATGGCAGACGCAGATCGGCGATGTCTTCCCCCTGCCGGCCTTCAGCCCGGCCACGATCGCCGACTTCCGGCTCAAGGGACGCGTCACCAGGGTGTGCGATGTGGTGATCGCTGATCTCCACATGGCGTCGGCCACCCGGATCGCGGACCCCGCGGGCGGCGATCGGGACCTGGTGGAGATCCACGTATTACGGCGCGGCGCATGGACGTTGGGCGGCCTGCCCGAGCGCTACGAGCACACCGTATCGACCGGGCAGTTCCTCCTCCGGCACTTCGGGCGGCAGATGCCCTTCGAGACGGCGCCGCACACCACGGCGCAGTTCCTTTTCCTGCCCTCCGCGACGCTCAGATCCCTGCTCGGGAACCGGACTGTCATCGGGCCGGCGGACTCGGCCGAGATGCGCCTGCTGACGGCCCACACGAACATGATCCAGAAGACGGCCACCGACCTCGGCCCGGCCGGTGTGCACGCCGCCCACAGCACCCTGATCGAACTGGCCAAGGCCGTGGCGGTGCGCCGCTTCGACGACGTGGAACCACAGTTGGCTCCCGCGCTCGTCCGGGCCGCGAAGGACCTCGCCAACAGCCATCTCGCCGATCCCGAGCTGTCCCCGGCGATGCTGGCGCGCGAGTTCAACGTCTCCGTACGCACCCTGCAACGGGCATTCGCCACGGCGGGCGAGTCGGTGACCGCCTACATCCGCCACCGGCGGCTGGAAGAAGCCCGGCTCGCCCTCACATCGCCATCCGGCCGGTGGAGCGTCTCGGAACTGGCCGCCCACTGGCACTTCGTCGACAGCAGCCACTTCATCCGCGTCTTCAAGAAACACTACGGCCAAACGCCCACCGAATATGCCCGCTCGACCGGATCGGCCGCACGCTGAACGGACCTGAAGCAGGGCCTGACGCATGAACTGACCGATGACGCCGGGAAGTTGACCGTACTGTATTTACCAAATGTCACCACCCCGCAGAACGCCACGAGTTAAAGACAAGCACACTCGAAGACGATCATGGACGAAAACCCGGCCCGCTTCTTCGGACAGTCAAAGTACTACGGAGCGGCTTTGCCATCATGGTCACCATGAGTCAACGAGACCGCTCCCGTCCCCTGGCTGTGCAACACAACTTCAGCGACGATGAAATCGAGCACGGACTCAAAGCTGTTCGCCTCTACGCCCCCGCCGTTTCGTACTCGGGGTGCGGATGCAGACCTTGGCGTCCTTCTTGCTGATGTCGAGGCCGGCACAGCGTTCGTGCAGCACGTCCACGGTCTTGCTCCCTCCCTCTGCGAACGGCTAAGCGGTACGCCGTTCCGGGAGGACCAGGGTGGATCAGGAATTCTGACGCACGCGCTTCACAGCGACACTCCACGGTTCCCGTGGACGGTCCCCAGCACCACGCTGACCTGCGAGCTCACCGGCATCACAGAGGCATCGGTTTCGGCCGGAACGAACCCCACCAGCGTCCCGGACCGACATCAGCCCACCTCAGGGCACACAAGAAGCACCTCGGCGCACGCCACGGCATTTACCACGCCCCGGCGCGCACCGAAGGTGCGCTGGATCGCTGACCCGAGAAGTCAGAGCTTCCGGCGGCGATAGTGCTCACCTGCTGACAGCTACGGAATCGAGCATTCCCCGGCTCCGTATCTCCCATTAGACGGTGGACGGGACGACGATGGCCTTGCCGTGCACCGCGCCCTCAGCCGCGCGGGCGTGCAGCGCCGGCAGCTCGGCCAGCGGCACCCGCTCGGCGACGTCGACGCGCAGCTCGCCGCGGTCGACCAGCGCCACCAGCTGCGCCAGCTGCTCGGCGTCGCTGCGGACGAACAGGTCGATGCCCCGCACGCCGCGCTCCTCGTCGGAAGGCGCGGGCATCCACACCGTGGTGTTGACCAGGACTCCGCCCGGACGGATCAGCGTGACGAGCGCGGCGAGTTCGGCCGGGTCGACCGGTGCGAGGTTGAGTGCGAGATCGACCGGTTCGGTCACTGCCGCGGTCACGCTGGTGGTGGTGTGGTCGATGACATCGTCGGCGCCGGCCGATGTGACCGCCTCGCTGCTGCGCCGGCTGGCCGTGGCGATGACGTGGGCACCGGCGTTCTTGGCCAGTTGCACGGCGTAGCCGCCGACCGCTCCGCCAGCGCCGTTGATCAGCACGCGCTGCCCGGCCGTCAGCTTGCCGTGGTCGAACAGCGCCTGCCAGGCGGTCAGGCCCACCAGTGGCAGCGCTGCGGCGTCGGCCAGCGGGACGCTCTTCGGCGCCGTCGCGAGGATCTCGGCCGGGGCGATGACGTACTGCGCTGCGGCGCCGGGCTTGTCCATCGGCAGGAAGCCGACAACCTGGTCGCCGACCGCGATGCCGTCCACGCCCTCGCCCAGCGCGTCGACCGTGCCGGCGACGTCGATGCCGGGAGTGTGCGGCAGCACCACCGGGATGGGGCCCCGCATGAAGCCGCCGCGGATGTTGCCGTCGACGGAGTTGAACGACGTCGCGGCGACCCGGATCCGGACCTCACCGGCCCCGGGGACGGGCTGCTCCACGTCCTCGTAGCGAAGGACGCTCGGGTCGCCGTACTCGTGGAAACGCACTGCCTTCATTTCGGTTCTCACCTTCACCGCGATCGAAGCTGCTTCGAATTCGAAGCAACTGTTGATGACGATACCTCTGCTTCGAATTCGAAGCAAGTGCTGTCGGTCACTGCCGGTGCGAGCGCATCGCCGCGGCGAGTTCGGCGGCGGCCTGGTCGATGCAGGTGTGCAGCCGCCCCTCGTCGCTTTGAGTCGTGGCCTGCCAGTCGGCGGGGCCGGCGACAACGACCGTCGGCACAGGGTCGGCGTGCAAGCCGGTCAGGCGTCTGCGCGTCACCTGCGTGAGGTCGGGCGGCTGCCGGCGGGAGCCGCTGCTCAGCGCCAGCAGCACCGGCATGCCGGAGAGGACTCCGTCCCCGAGGACGGCGAAGAACGAGTCGAACACCTCGCTCGGGGATGCGGCGAGCACCGGGGTCGCCACCACGAGCCCGTCGGCCGCCACGACCGCCGCGATCGCCTCCCGCAGGTCGCGGCTGGCGCGGCGCTGGGCAAAGTGCTGAGCGAGGTCGGGCGCCAGCCGGTGCAGCTCCAGCACCTCCACCTCGGCGCGCGCACCTCCGGCCGCCAGTGACCGGCACACGGCCTCCGCCACCCAGTCCGCGAGTCGGCGAGTCGGACGCGGATAGCCGGCACCGGCGCTCACCACAGCCAAGGACACCGGACTCCACGCGGCGGTGCTCATCCCGGCATCGTGTTCTCGGCTTCTTCCCCGCGGCCGGGCTGTGGTGCCGTCACCGGGGAGGGCGGAGGACGACGTTGCCGGACAGTTCCGCGGCTTCGGCGAGCAGCTGAGCGGGGATCTCGAAGCCCTCCGGGCGCGGCTCACGAAGGTCACGGCCCGCGCGGCGGAACATCTTCTCCAGCCCTCCGGGGGTCGAGATGAACAGCAGATCCGCCTTCTCTGAAGTGATGCGGTAACCGTGCGGAATGCGCCGGGGCAGGAAGACGATGCCGCCCTCCCGTAACTCGTGCTCCTCCTCGTCGGCCCACACCAGCGCCGAACCGGACAGCAGCAGGAAGACCTCATCCTGGTTGTTGTGCACGTGGAACGGCGGTGCCTCGCCCTTGCTGACGTCGAAGCGGCCGACGGTCAGCTGCCCACCGGTCGCCTCGGCGTCGAGCAGGACGCTAAAGACAATCCCGCCGATCCACTCGCGCTGCTGCTGGTCCTCACGTTGCGCGAGATGGGGGATGCTCATGGCCGGTCCTCGGGATCCGTGGGCGGCGGCGCCGTCCTCCCTTCCGTAACCCTGCACCGCACCACTGCCCGATCTCCACGTTCTGCGGTGCTCACTCGGGCCCAACACTGCCCACACCGTGCGCTCACGAGGCCACCACATCGGACCGGTGAGAGCCTCGCCTCCGCCCAGTCCCCCGCCCAGGATGGCACCGGAACTCACGGAAAAGTGCAGTTCCAACTCCGCCGAGGTGGCTGGAACGGCGGCACGCCACACTCTTCGAATTCGAAGCAGTAGACTGCGGACATGCCTGATTCACCGCCGTCGCTCGACCGTGTGCAACTCGGCGCCTACTTCGACCTCGTCGAGGTGACCAGCCTGCTCCGGCATGCGGTCGAGCAGCAGCTGCGCGAGACCGGTGATCTCAGCTATGTGCAGTTCCAGCTGCTGGCCCGCCTCGGAGACTCGCCGACGGGCAGTCACCGCATGACCGACCTCGCCGACGGCGTCGTCTACAGCCGCAGCGGCCTGACGTACCAGGTAGGTCTACTCGAAAAGGAGGGCCTGGTCGTCCGCGCTCCCTCGCTGCACGACGAGCGGAGCATCACCGTCACCATCACCGATGCCGGGAGTGAGCTGCTTGCGAAGGTGCTGCCGGGGCACGTCGAGGTGGTCAGCGGCCTGTTGTTCGAGCCGCTTTCGCGCGACAACGTCAAGGCTCTCGCGAGCCTGCTGGCGCCGGTACGCGACCATATGCGCTCGACACCGCCCCGCTCGGCCACGCCTCGCCGCCGCAAAGGCGGAGCATAAGGACTCGACAGGCGTCGGAGCCCCGCAGGCCGCAGCGGAACAGGACGCGGCGAGACGCCGGGCTGGCCGCGGCAGTCGCCGGTGAACCGGGACGGAGGACGCCGAGGCGTCAGGTTGGTCGGCGGGCGAACTGGGCTGGTGCTTCTTGAATGCGCGGATAAAGGCTGCTGTCGGTGAAGTGCCAGCGCGCGGCGGCTTCGGAGACAGTCAAGGGCGACGAGCCCCAGAGCTCGTTGACAGCGGTGTGCTGCGGGGTCACCCAGCGCATCGCTCCCTGGAAGCCGTCGATCGTGGAAGCGCTGAATTCCGGCCGAGGGTACAGGTCCCCCAAGCGGTGTTCCATGTGTCGATGAACGGCTCCCCCGTCCCCCGGCCGGTGCCGGTGGAGTCGGCGTCGACGGTGAACGTGCCCATCCTGTCGCCCGGGCCGAGGAAACGCGGCCTGCTGCTCATGTGTCCTCCGCGCCGACGAAGATGTCGCCGGAATCCCATCCGGTGTCGCAAACGTACACGCTTACTACACATGGCCGTTCCTACTCTTGACTGCACTTCAACCGTCAACAATCAACCGCCCGCGGGTGCACTCGGCTGAGCCGTCGGCCCTGCACGCCGACGCCGCGGGCGCTCTGCCCAGCGGCAAGGTCGTCGTCGCGCCAGGCGACCGCCTCCCACCTGACCGACATCTGAGGAGACGACCGCGATGATCCCCGACGACGATCCGTCCCGGTCGCTGACCGTCGCGAACCCCGACGACCCCGGCACGACGTACATCTCGCTGGTGGGCAACACGTACGCCATGCTGGTCACCGGCGAGCAGACCAACGGCCAATACTGCCTGATCGACATGCGCATCCCCGACGGCGGCGGCCCACCGCCGCACCGGCACGACTTCGAGGAGATGTTCACGATCCTCGAAGGCGAGATCGAGTTCACTTTCCGCGGCGAGAAGCACACCGTAAGGGCCGGGTCCACGATCAACATCCCGGCCAACGCGCCGCACAACTTCCGCAACGCTTCGGGTGCGCCGGCCCGCATGCTGTGCATGTGCACCCCCGCCGGCCAGGACGAGTACTTCCTGCGCATCGGCGATGTCGTCGCGGGCAAGGACGCACCGCCGCCGCAGCTATCGGAGGACGAACTCGCGGAACGCCGCCGCCGCGCGGCCGAGCTGGCCTTGACCTACCGAAGCGAGTTCCTGTAGCCCGCAGGGGCCGACAAGCCCGGCCGTCGGCCGAAGCTCACCGAGCCTGGGCGGCCTTCGACAGCTCGACGTCATCCAGGACTCGGCCGGGCCCGGTCCCGCTCCAGTCACGGATGTAGCCGGGCTGAACGGTGTAACCATGATGAGCAGCCCAGCGGCGCAACTGCGGACATGCCGACAGCCTTGGCGAGGTGTGATCGCGCCAGTGACGCCCGGCCGCGCCGAGTTCTGTGGTCGCCATGCTGCTGAGCGTGCCAGGAGAGGCGATTGCCTCTCCTGGCACTGGACTGGCCATCTCCACGAAAATGGTTCTCCGGGACCATCCGTCTCCTGTCCGACCGTGGAGGCAGGACAAAACCAGAAAAGAGCGCGGATTGGAAGCGGTGGGCCTGGCGGACCGGCTGGCGGAGGCTCAAGCCCGTGCGCTGGTGGGAAGGGAGCCGGAGCGAGCGGTGCTCGACCGGATGCTGTCGGGCGCGGCGGACGCCCCGCTCGTGGCCTACATGCACGGCCCCGGCGGCATCGGCAAGTCCTCGCTGGTGCGCTACGCCGCCCGGCAGGCCGAACGGGCCGGCCGTCGCGTGGTGCACGTGGACGGACGGTTCCT
>NZ_JBEXPK010000131.1:0-12661 GCF_040612015.1 Streptomyces sp. NPDC006476
CCCGCCTCGGCGAAGCTGCGTCGATGCGGCTCGGACTCGCCGGTCCAGGTGATGATCTGCGACCGTCCGTGCACCAGCGTCCCGTGCGCGCGGCCCGTCTGCTCCTCTTCCGATGCGCCGACTCCTTGTCCGGCGCTTGAGCGCGGAGGCCCCGCCGACGCGCAACCGGCAGCGGGTGCGCCCCGATCCCCCGAGGCGCACCGGACCGTTCCGCCCGCCCCTTCCCTTCTCTTTTTCTTGTCTGGCTGGGGTGCGCGCCGAACGCAGTCGGCACGAGCCCGCTCCGCTCCCTCGGTCACGATGGTCTGATGACTGACCGCGCCGCCCGTGGCACCGGTCACCACATCCCGGGCACCGATAGCTGCGGCAGCGCCTTTCTAGGCGGGGACGCGGGGGTGCCGGAGTGGTGCTCCGGCCTGGTGGAGACTGGCCAGGGCCAACCGGTAGGAGGCGATCAACCCGGTCTCCACGTACTCCACGCCCAGGTCCTCGCAATGGCGCCGGACGATGGGCCGGGCCTTGCGCAGGTTGGTGCTGGGCATGCTGGGGAACAGGTGGTGCTCGATCTGGTGGTTCAGCCCGCCCAGTGCGATGTCGGTGAACCTGCCGCCGCGCACGTTGCGTGAGGTGAGCACCTGGCGGCGCAGGAAGTCCGGGCGGTCCTCGCCTGTCAGGATCGGCATGCCCTTGTGGTTCGGAGCGAAGAGGGAGCCGAGGTAGACGCCGAACAGGCACTGGTGGACGGCGAGGAAAGCGATCGCCATACCGAGGGGCAGCAACCAGAACAGGACGGCCAGGTAGAGCGCGAAGTGCGCGAACAGCAGGGCGCCGTCGAGCGCTCGGTGCTTGAGCGAGCGATTGGCCAGCGCCCGCACGCTCGACACGTGCAGGTTGAAGCCCTCCAGGGTGAGGAGCGGGAAGAACAGGAACGCCTGCCAGCGGCCGATCAGGCGGGGGAGCCCGGTGGCGACCCGGGCCTGGTCCTGGGTCCAGACCAGCAGGTCGGGGTCGAGGTCGGGGTCGAGGTCCTCGTGGTTGGGGTTGGCGTGGTGGCGGGTGTGCTTGTCCTGCCACCACCCGTAGCTCATCCCGATACCGGCGCCGGCGATCCGCCCGGATGCTTCGCTGGCCCGGCGGCGGCGGAAGACCTGGCGGTGGGCCGCGTCATGAGCGAGCAGGGCGACCTGGCCGAACACGACGGCCAGGAAGGCGGCGACGGTCAGGGTCCACCAGCTGTCACCGATGAGCGCGACGGCGGCCCACCCACCCACGTAGAGCCCGGCGACCACGGTGATCCGCAGTGCGTAATAGCCGGGACGGCGCCCCAGCAGGCCGGCATCAGCGATCTTCCTCGACAGCCGGGCGAAGTCACTGCCGGACGTCCCCGAGGGTGGGGGGCGGACCGTGGTGTTTGTGGTCATGTTGCTGAAACTCTCTCCGAAGGAGGCAGATGGTCAGACGCCGCCTCGGGAGTTGCTGAGACCGGCCCACAGGCAAGGGATGCGCTTCCGCCGTTGCGCATGCACATCGCGCGACCGCGGAGCAAGGACGACGTCTGCCTCGTCTGTCGGCGGCAGCGCGGGCCCTTCGTCTGCATGCGGGTTCCCTGCCAGGCAGGTCTCACACCGGGGCAGGAGAGGGCTGGCGGAGCGGTCCGCGCCACCGCCATCCTCGACCGGCTCCTCCACCACTGCGACGTGATCTCTATCAACGGCCCCAGCTACCGGCTGAAGAACCGCCTCAAGGCCATCGAGCGAGAGACCGAAGTGGCCTAACGGCTGGGGACGTTCGCCCGTACGCAACTGGGGACCAGAGGGGCCGTACGCCGACAAACGGCCGGTGAAGGGGGGATGGCTGATCAGTGAGGGGCTCTCATCACGGTGCCCGGCGACGTTTGTCGCCAGGCCGCGGTTTCCGTGATGAGGACGGCGACGGTGACCGGGCCCGGGGTGTCAGTGGTGGCTGCCTCGGCCACCGCCTCCCGGACGGCGCGGGCGACTTCCAGGGGATGGTGTCCGGGACCGACCGCGAGGTGAACCTCGACGTGTCGGCCGGGTGGATCGACATGGTCCTGCACCCTGACCGGGCGGCTGCCCAGCACGGCGGTGAGGTGGGCGACGCCCGGCACACCTGCTGCGACGTCCGCCAGCTCCCCGGCGAGTCCCCGCATGGACCCTGTTCCCGTCACCGGGGGCGAGTCCCGCGTGGCCGCGGCTTCCGGCGTGGGCCTCATGGCCGTCGCCGCGGTCCGAGACGTCACGCCCGCCTCCGGGACCTCACGGAGATCCGTTACGCGCATGTCAGCCGTCACCGTGGCCAGCCCAAGCCGTTCCGTGGCCGCGCCCAGCAGTGTGCTCCTCAATTCGTCGGCGGTCTCCGGCAGCGGCCGCACGAGGGATGCGGTGAAGGCGGTCTCAATGGTGAGCGGGCCAGGCGGTAGCGCGCTGGCCGGCGGACGGACGGCCGGCTCGGACACGGGTTGGAGCGGTGCCGACCCGATGCGCAGGGACTCCAGTCGGACACCGGGGACCTCGGCGGCAGTGCGCCCGAGGGCCTGGACCGCCGCTTGCTCGGTGATCCACGTCCCGTCGTCGGGCCCGCCGAGCGGGAGCAGCCGGCCCAGGCCAAGCTGGCTGCGTACTGCCTGCGTCCACGCCTCGGTCACTGGCCTCTCACCCTTCTTCTCCACGGCCGCGGTTGCCTTCCCGCGGCGCTCTGCCCGGAGTGTCCGCGAGAGCTCGAGGCAGGGGCCTTAAGGCCACTCGTCGGACCACCCGTCTCACGCTCTACAGCCGGGCAAAAGGTACTAAAAAGAATATAATTCGAGTAATGGGTGCTTTGTGGTCTCGCCAGGGAGGAATATCCCGATGACTGAGAACACCGGCGTCAGGCTCGGCGCTGCGCCCGGTTCTCGCGGCCGGACGACCGTCGCCGATGTGGTGGTGGAGAAGATCGCCGGAATAGCGGCACGGGACGTACGCGGCGTCTATGCCCTGGGCAGTGGATTCGCACGCTCGATGGGATCCATGCGGGAGCGGATGCCCGGCGCCGGCAGCGGCAAATCCGCCACGCGCGGGGTCAGTGTCGAGGTTGGAGAGCTGCAGGCGGCCATCGATCTGGAGCTCGTCGTCGACTACGGCGTCTCGATCACGGACGTGGCCGCCGCGGTGCGGGAGAACGTGATCTCTGCCGTGGAGCGGATGGCGGGTCGGGAAGTCGTGGAAGTCAACATCATGGTCAGCGACGTGAAGCTGCCTGACGAGGAGGAGGAAGGGGAGGAGCGGCAGCGGATCCAGTAGCCGGGTCGGCAGCCCGCATGAGTGAAGGAGCGCGAAATGAGCAGGGCCGTGGTGGGCTTGATGGCCGGAATGGCGCTGGGTTTCGCCGCGTATTTCGGCAACTTCTGGGCTTTCCTGCTGGTGCTGGGGTTGGGCCTCGTCGGTCTCGTCATCGGGCGGTTCACGGAGGGTGATCTCGAACCGGGCGACTTCGTCCGCCGCCGGGACCGGCAGGATCGGATCCGCGACGACCGGCGACAGGCCCGGGAAGACTGGCGGCGGTGAGCGGGGAGGCCGATGAGCGTCCGGGCGTCCCCCGCGGGGAGCGCGGGGCGACCGCCGTCACCGATCGGGTCGTCGCGAAGATCGCGGCTCGGGTGGCGCGCGAGGCGCTGAGCCGGTTCGCCGAGTCGGCCGGCCACGTACCAGCCGGCCGCCGGACGCCACATGTGAGCACATCCGTACGTCGGGCGCCGGACCGGACCAGCGCAGGACGGGACGCCGCGGCCGCCGCCGGACGGCAGGCGGTGCTCGGCGAGGCACGGCTGCACATCACCGTCGAGCTCGGCTATCCGTCCGACATCGGGGCGCAGTGCGCCGCGGTGCGCCGGGAGGTCACCGAGCGGATCAGGGCATGGGCCGGCATGGAGGTGTCCGACCTCGCGGTCTCGGTCGGGCAACTGCACTCGGCGCATACGCGGCACACGGACCGGGAGAGGGTGCGATGAGTGCGAACACCTCGCGGGAGCCGACCGGTGGCAGCGGCCTCTCCTCCGGTCCGGGACAGGCGGCTCCGTCCTCCCACGGCACCCCAGGGGCGGCCGAGAGTGCTAGGCATACGAAGGTGATCGACGGATCAGGCCGGTCGGCGCACCGTTTCTGGTCGTCGCGGCGGATTCCCGCGGCCTTGGCAGCCCTGCTGTCCGCCGCGGCCGTCGGATTTCTCCTGTACGACGTGGTCGCGGTGCGGGCAGGCCGGAATGCGATGCGTTGGCGGCGGCGGCTCGCCGAGGAACTGGCCACACGGCCCCTGGACGACGTCTGGATGATCGTCGGGGCCGCGGTCGCGACGGCACTCGGCCTGTGGCTTTTCCTGCTGGCGGTGACGCCGGGACTGCGCAGGCTGCTGCCCATGCGGCAGCCCACCGGCATCCCCGCGACACAGGACGTCCGAGCCGGACTCGACCGCCGCGCGGCCGCCCTGGTTCTGCGCGACCGGGCCATGCAGGTGCCCGGTGTCCAATCGGCACAGGTCGATGTCGGCCGCCGGAAGGCCAAAGCCCGGGCCCAGGCACATTTCCGCGATCTTGAGGAGGTCCGCTGCGACCTGGACGCCGAGCTGGGCGAAGCCGTGACGTCCTTGGGCCTGGCCCGGCAACCCACACTGGCCGTGCGCGTCCGGCGCCCCAAGAAGGGCTGAGGTGATCCTGATGCTCAAGACGGTGAACCGGGTGCTGCTCGGGCTTCTCGGCCTCGGACTGTTCGCCCTGGGCGGCGGCGTGTTGCTGGGCGCACTGGACCTGCAGCGCCACTGGGATTTCGGCATGCCGGGCTGGTGGCCCTTCCGCGGGCCGGACGATGTGGTGCTGGGCGCCTGGGGACGCACCCGGTGGCGGAACGAGGGCTGGTGGTGGCCGACCGTGATCGCGGTGCTCGCCGTGTTGCTGGCCCTGCTGCTGTGGTGGCTCATTGCGCAACGCAGACACCGCCTGGACCGTGTCCTCGTCGACAGCGAAGACGGCGCCGCGGCCCGACTCAACGGCCGCACGCTGGAGAGGGTCGTTGAGGAAGAGGCACAAGCCCTGGACGGCGTCTCGCGGGCTCATGTCCGGCTGACGGGCCGACGTACCGCTCCGACCGCACGCGTACGGCTGCTGCTGCAGCCTCACGCAGACCCGGCACGGACTCTGGGGCAACTGAGCCGCGAAACACTCGCCCACGCACGAGACTCGGCCGGCCTGGACCGCCTCCCCTCGAAGGTCCGACTCCGGGAAGCCCGCCACCGCGCCGAACGCGCCACCTAGCCAGGACCCCCTGGGCTAAGGGGGGGGCAGCGTGCCTCGGTTCCGCTTGCCCTCGGTGTCGAGCGAAGCTCAGGCGCGGGTGAGGATTGTGCAGATGCCGGCGTGCTGCACTCCCAGCTGAAACCGGGACCGCGTCATGAAGCCCCCAACGCGCCCACCCCCGGCCGACAACCCGCTGGACCACAGGTACAGCCATCGCCTGGACAGCAGGCGTGGCCGCCCTGGTCGTGTGCTGCGCCGGTCCAGGGCTGCTCGCCGCCGGAGTACTGGGCACGGTCGGCGCCGCGCTCGACAATCCCCGGATGATCGCCGCTGCGCTGCTGCTCGCTGCCGGCGCGGTGGGCCGGCAGGTCCGACACCACCGGGTCGGCACCCGCAAGAACCACGCGTGCCGAGGAGACCGATGACGTCCGTCTTCGCGTTCCTGGTCGTGGTCACGCCGACGAGACGGGAGTGTCTGCAACGCTGAGGGCTTCCTCACGGGTCGGGTAGCCACGGATGTCGATGATCAGTCCATCCGCGAGGCGGAACATCTGGAACACCCGGTCGGGGCGCTCGCCGTCCGGACCCTGCGGGGGGCCGGTCACGGCCAGGCCCAGGACGACCGCGTGCTCGCGCAGGTCCCGGTTTCCCACGGTGCCGGTGGTGCAAGACACCCGTGCAGGAGAAGTGGGACCCGACCGTGCGTCACGCCAGCACGCGCGCCTGACTCCAGGCGTCGGCAAACGCCGCTCTCACGACGTGAACCCCCATGGGATCAGGGGGCGGTGAAGGTGCCGAGGCTGACGTGTCAGTCCGCTGCTTGCTCGTCTGGGCTCGCCTGCTCCGGCGGCGGAAACAGGCGGTCCTCCAGAGCGGGCAGCCCGAACAGCATGAGGAGCAGCACCACCAGGACGAGCAGAACTATCACGATCATGATGCCTCCCCGCCCATCAGCGATCACAGCTGTTGCTTGGCGGCAACCTGGTCCCGCCCACCGTGCGGCCGAGCGGGGGACACCGCACATCGGAGCAGGGCCTGCGTACGCCGACTGGGTGACATCTCGCCGTGCGGGTGCGCGACCGCGCAACCGCGGCGATCCTGACAGCACCCCTTCCTCACCGGGCGCGAGATGGGGGCATGCCCGCCGACCCCATCCTGTGACGTCGCCCAACTCCTCCTTGACGGTCAGCAGATGACGGACGGGGGGTCCGCACCAGCCTGGTTCCTTCCGGAGCGGCGATCGCCCTGCGCGGCGATAGCGCGGGCGCCATCCTGACGCCCCGTTCCCAAACGGCCGGAGGGCTCTACGGGGCTGTTTCGGCCGGAGGCGTTCGGGGACCCTGTGAGCGGAAGTGCTGTTCCTCCAACGTGCCGGGCTGACGAACGGCTTCGCCGACGAGGACGAG
Organism: Streptomyces sp. NPDC006476; assembly: GCF_040612015.1. NCBI lineage: Bacteria > Bacillati > Actinomycetota > Actinomycetes > Kitasatosporales > Streptomycetaceae > Streptomyces > Streptomyces sp. NPDC006476. The sequence continues at coordinate 6,691 of NZ_JBEXPK010000131.1, forward strand.
ATCGCCACCTTCCGAACAGATCGCATGGCCGGGGGAAGGCCCGGACGTGTGGGAGCGCCGTCCATAGGCGAGGCCCGGACTACGGTCCGCTTCCCGTCCACGCCGACGTCAGAGGTCACCTGCAGGTCAGGCGCTGCGCGGCGTGCGGCCGGCGGCCTTCTTCGCGGTGGCCGTCTTCTTCCCGGCCTTCGCCACGGGTCACCGACGTCTCCCCCGCCGCCGACCACCAGCCCGACTACAGGGTGTGCTCCTCCGTTCGGCGGCTCACCGCTGGCTTTGGGCCATGCCGCCTCCCAGACTGGCAGTGCAGGCAGGCTCATCCGGCCAGTCTCATGTCGCTGCCTGGCCGGAGCCTCACGCGTGCCGCCGCTGCCGGGCAAAGGCAGCGGCGGCACGGCCTGCGCTACCTCCAGGGCGAGCACTGACACAGCAACACTGCGCCAAACAGGTGGCAGTCCTCCCGCCCCTGTCCGATGCCGGCTTTCGGGACTGGGTCAGCCGGGGCCCGTCCACAGACCGTCAGGTTCCTGCAGGGTGGCGCGGAACCGGCCGATCGTGGCCCGCACTTTCGATGCCTCCGGCCATTCCGCGCCGTACTCTCCCGCAGGCAGACGCCCGTGGCCCACGAACTGTTCGGCCACCGCGGCGACGTCCTCGGGTGCCGCGTAGACCCGGTGCAGCACCGTCAACGGCCTGCGCGCGCCAGCGCGGAGAATAAGTCCGTGCAGGGAGTAGGCCCAGCCGGTGTCCTCGTCCCAGTCCAAGCGGATCCCGCCGGCGGGTTCAGCGGTGCGGCTGGTGTCCCACCCCAGCACGATGAACAGCCGGTCCCCGAACCGCGGAGGGCGGTAGTCGGCCCGTACGGTGCCCGGCGGGATGCCCCGCAGGCTCAGGGCGTCGTCGACGGCTTCAAGGTAGGGCCAGTGCGGCAGTTGCTGGGCAGCACCAAGGCTGGGCGGGCTGAGGATCACGACTGGCCTCCGCGGCCGGCGGGCCGGGTCATGAGGCGCGGCGGAAGACGGCGGCGGGGCCGATGACGCCGGCTCCGAACTTGTCGCGGACGCGGTCGATGGCCGCTTCGGCGACCAGCCGGGCCTCCCGGGCGCCGTCCAGGCTGATCTGCCGGGCGACCTGGTCGGCGTTGATGAGGTCTTCGCCCCTCAGGGCGAGGCGAATGAGCCGGCCGCGTTGCAGGCCGGCGGCGTCCATCAGCCGGTAGGCGATCAGGCGCAGGTCTTCGTCGTGCGCCGACGGCTCGGCCAGGCGGCGGGTCTTCTCCCAGCGGCTGTTGCCGGCGAAGGTGAGCGTGAGCGTGACAGCTTGGGCTGCCTGCTCGCGCCGGCGCAGCAGCTGCCCGAGACGGATGACCAGCTCGAGCAGGGCGGCGCGGACGTGGGCGCCGTCCAGGGTGTGCCGGTCGAAGGCGCACCGGACGGTTGCGGTGGCGGGCAGGGTGCGGGGGACGACGGGGCGCGGGTCGATGCCGCGGGCCCGGTCCGCGGCGGTGCGGCCGGCCTTCCCGCCCAGCAGGCGCTGGATCGTGGCGGGCGGGGAGGCGGCGAGCAGGCCGACGTAGTGAATGCCGTACTCGCGCAGCACCGCGGCCTGCCGGTCGCCGATGCCGTGCAGGGCATCCACGGGCAGCTGCCCGAGCCAGCCGGCCGCCTGGCCGGGGTCGATCGCGAGGACGCCGCCGGGGGCGGGGATCTGGCCAGATGCGGTGGCCGCGACCGTGATCGACGGGCCGATGCCGACCCGGACGTCGACGCCCAGGCGCGAGAGTGCCCGCACCCGCAGCACCTCCCCCAGCCTGCGGGGGTCGGCACCGTGGTAGCGCAGGGCCCCCTTCAATTCCACCAGGGCCGCACTCGGCGGCAGGGCCTGCACCACCGGGGACAGCTCCGCCAGCAGCTCCAACACCCGCCGGTAGACCTCCTCCCCCAGCCGGTCCGGGCACCGCACGTGCATCACCGTCGACACCTGCTGCGCGTCTCGGCCCGTCGTCATGACCCTCACCTCCCACACCCCACGTTATCGAACAAAAAATCGAACACGCGAGGGATGCGACGGTGGATCATGAGCATAGAATCAAAAACATGTTCGACGACCTGCCGCCCGACCTAGATCGTCTCCAGGTGCTACGCACCTGGCATCTGCTGTGGGTGCGGCGGATCGACGCGAAGGTCGAAGCAGTCTTGCAGCGGCAGGCCGAGACCGAGCGCGGCCGCCGCGAGCGCCCGCTCCCGCCGGAGTGGATCGTCGAACTCGGCATCGGCACCGGACGGCCCCCTGTCCAGGTGCATGCCGGCGACTGCCATATGGCGGGCAAGCGGCGCCGGGTCATCAGCCGTGACGAAGCCCGCCGCCTGCTCGCCACCGGACTGCGGGCCTGCACCCACTGCGCCCCCGATGCCCAGCTGCGCATCCTCGACTTACCCACGCGATGCCCGCGCCCGAAGGTCTCCGGATGGCGGTCGAACAGCCGTGCCATGACGCCCGTTATCCTGCCGACTGGGCGATGTGTACCGATCGCCTAGAACAGGACGTTTTCCGATGACGACTCCCCCGCCCCCGATCAGCGAGCCCGACCCCCTCCGCCCTGGTCTGCCCCGGCGACAAGGTCGGCCCCTGCGCCGTCTGCCAGCGCAAGACCCACAAATACGGCAGCGGCGGCAGCCCCCTGTGCCAGTGGTGCGCGGCACCCGTGCTGGAGAAGTGGGGACCGGGCGTGCGGCACACCAACACCCGCCCCTGAGTAGGTGTTTTTCAACCTCGATGCCGCAGGTCAGAGGCGGCGTGTTGCCAGTGGTGCAGAAGCCGCGGTTCCGCGTCGGCGTTTCTCCGCGTTGGCCCGAGTGCCATCAGCTACCAGCACAGGCCCCCGACGTGGGCTCCAGCAAGAGCCCATGACCGTCACAACGGAGAGGGCTGACGTCAGCGTCGGGTGACAGGCCGGCAAGCTCATCGACACGCGCCAGCGAGCCAGCTCCGGGCAGGCGCGCCGCTTATAGCAGGAGGGCGTCCAACACGTTCACCTTTTCGAGGAATTCCGAAACCTTGGACTGCGGCATTCTGCGATCACATACTGACTCGGTCTCTACTAGTTCCTGCCTGCACCCTGGCCACCCGCACACGCCGTACCCGGACACGACCGGTGACGGCCCGGGTAGATGTTGAAAACACCTACTCAGGCGCGCAGGCGCTGGGCCACCACCTCACGACAACGGAGGGTGCCCTATGGCATCACGCAAAGTTCTCTTCACCTCTCTGGTGGCAGCGGCCGCCCTCGCCTGTGCGGCAGGACCCGCGGTCGCGGCCCCTGCCCAGGACGCATCCGTGATGGGGAACGTCCCGTGGTGCGTCTCGACGGACATCTACAACGAGGCTTCCGGGCAGGTCGCGTGGGTGTGGAACGCATGCGGCAACACGCAACGGGCTCGGGTCGTTATCGGCTGGGGACCGGACAGCGACTGCTTCACCATTCCCCCGGGCTCGGGGGCGGCCTACCACTTCACCTTCGGCAACTACGCCAAGACGGAAACGTGCTGAACGATATGGCACAGCCGTGAGGGGCTCGCAGACGCATAGCGGGCCTCGCGGCAGTTGGCGCGATGGCCCTCAGTGCTGTCGCAGTTCAGGGATCCGCACCGGCTTCGGCTGACACCGGATCATCGGACACGGTCAACACCCGGATCGTGAAGAGCGAGACCTTCACCGCCCGGGCGGGGGCAGCCGGCAGCGCCAAGGCGGCTGAGGAGTTCTTCTGCCAGATCAACTGGGCAGTGTCCTGGACCGCTGGCGATCCGACCGACGTGACGCACAGCACCACCGCGTGGTGCGACCCGGCGAAGGCGCCTCGGATCGGTGGTGAGGTGGACTCGCTCCTGATCGACGAGGACGACAACCTCCTCAGCATGGGCACCGCCACGATGAACCCGGTGGACCCCACGCCGACCGTTGCCACGGCCACCGAATCGGTGGCCCGGCCGCAGACGCTGCACGTCCGAAGCGAGCTGTCTCTGACGATTCTGGATCCCGGCGAGGTCTGGAAGGTGGCCCCCGAGGGCTGTACCGGGATCAGTAGCATTTATCTGCAGTGCAGCCTGGACTGGGCGGACTTCTCCGTCTGACGGGACGTCTGCTGTGGCGGCCCTGCACCAGCAGGGCCGCCCACTGCTGTTTGGGTCGCCGGTGTGTTCACGGGAGGTCGGCGTGTCGAGGGTATACCGCGAGATGGCAGAGAACCTGGCCCGGATGATCGAGACGGAGCGGCAGCACCGCCGAGACGAGGACCGTGTGAGCGGAGCCCAGGAGGCGGACTCATATGTCCAGACGGCCCGGGAGCAGTCACGTAATGCCGCAGAAGAAGAGCTGGAACGACTGCGTGTGTGTGGTCTGATAACCGAGGAGGAGTTCGAGAGACGCGTCAAGCGGCTGCGGTCCTCAGATAGCTGATCTACAGACTGTGCCGCGCTGCAGGGTTGCACCTCGTGACGACCTGTGCCCCTCCGAGCTGGGGAATTGGTACAGGGAATCCTTGCTGTCAGAGGGCGATGTGCAGGAGCCCCCACCGATCAGGGCCGTCGGTTAGCTGGCGGGCGGTGCCTTTCGTGTCCACTGGCTTGTTCGGGGGCTTTTGCGGGTCAGTCGTCGGGTCATCATGGTGATGAGTGCCCAGTTCAGGTGTGCTTCGGAGTGCTGCGGCAGTCGTTCGTAGTCGCGTGCGTTGCGGCGGGCGTTCATGCACCAGCCGATCGTCCGCTCGACTTTCCAACGGCGGGGTAACACGACGAAGCCCTTGGTGCCCTTGGGCCGGGAGACGATGCGCAGGGTGAGCCAGAGGCGGTCGCGAGCCCAGTCCACGAGTTCGCCGGCGTAGCCGCGGTCCGCCCAGACCTGGGTGATCTGCGGCTGAGTGAGGCGTAGCCGCCAGAAAACGTCGCGGGCGGCGTCGCGGTCCTGGATGTCGGCGGGCGTCACCGTGATCATCACGGGCAGGCCGAGCGTGTCCACGGTGATATGTCGTTTTCGGCCGTTGATTTTCTTCGCGGCGTCGTAGCCGCGGCTGTTGCGGCCGACGGTGGAGGCTCCTTTGACCGACTGGGAGTCGACGATCAGCGCGACCGGATGCGGGCAGCGGCCCTTGCCGGTACGGATCCGGCGCCGGAGCTGGTCACGGATGTAAGTGACGACCCCGGCCCGGTTCCATCTCCAGAAAAACCCGTAGACCGTCTCCCAGGGCGGGAAATCCGCAGGCAGAGCCCGCCACTTCGCGCCGTTGTCGACGATGTAGCGGATGCCGTCGACGATCTCACGCCGCGGCCACTTCTCGGGGTGCCCGCCGGTCTTGGTCCGGCAGGCCGGTCGCTTTTGTCCCCGCCGGTGCCGTCGATCCGGTCCAGATTTGTGTATGGGCGGTCAGTGACCAGCTGTGTAAGCGGCACGTCGGGAAGGCCGACGACGAAATTGAGTCGGTCGGCCCAGGCGACTCCAAGCGGCTCATGCCCGGTTATATGCGATCGCAAGAGAGTCGAGTTTCCCAGCGGTGGCCAAGGTCACGGTCTGTGGGTAAGGGGCGCGTTGAAGGATGATCTCCCGCGCCTCGCGCGCCAGGTCAGCCAGCGTCAGCACGGGATAGCGGCAGGATGCAATTCCGTCACGGAGTAGCTGGGCAAGCACTCCCGTGAAGGATTCCTCGTGGTCGGGTCCAGACCACTCAAACGCCACCTCATCGGCTTCTGAGGCGGCCAGTACAGCCCAGTCGCTAAGTTCTGCTGCCTTGTGCGGGATAACGGTGCCGGCGTACACAGTGTCGACAACGAGGACTACTCCGCGATCACGCGACCGTTGACTTGCTTGGGGCAGCAGACCCTGAAGCCCGGGTTCCGCAGTTAATCGGGGTTCTGGGCCTTGGATGAGGTCGAACCTGCTGGCCAGCGGTGTGGCGGCTGGTGGGAATCGGTGTTCGGCC
>NZ_JBEXPK010000132.1:0-5231 GCF_040612015.1 Streptomyces sp. NPDC006476
GCCGCAGCTGGTTCGCTCGGTGGGATCATAACCCAGTCGCCGCTGGATAAAATCCTGTCCCCGCTACTGCAGTCGAAGGCCCGGATCCTCAAAGGATCCGGGCCTTCGTGATGTGCGAACGGATGTGCCGGGGGAGGGGACCGCCGTGCCGCCTCGGGGAGTCGCGTGCCGTGTGTTTGACTTGTCTCTCTGTGGGCATGTCGACAAAACGCTGAAGTGACCTCACTGGCTGCGGTATACCAGGTGTACCCAGGTTGCAGGTGGTGCGACGATGGACGTTATGGGGGACAAGGCAACTCTGTTCGAGACAGGGCGATTTGTGCAGCCATCCCAGGGGGACGCGGGGGAGGCTGCTGAAGAGGCTGCCGAGGAACTGCGTCAGCGGCTCGCCGCCGAGGCCGGCGACGTCGAGGCGATGAGTGTTCTCGGGGCCATGCTGCTGCGCCGTGGCGATCTCGACGGAGCCGAGCCCCATCTGCGTGCCGCTACCGCCGCGGGCGACCGCGCCGCCGCCAACAACCTGGGAGTCCTGCTGCACCAGCGCGGCTACGCCGAGGAGGCGGCCGGCTGGTGGCGGATCGCCGCCGTCGCCGGATCCGCCGCGGCCGCGCACGCGCTGGGCCGCCACCACCGCGAGCGCGGCGACGAGCCCGCCGCCGAGTACTGGCTGCGGCAGTCCGCCGAGCAGGGCCACCCCCTCGGGGCGTACGCGCTCGCCGACCTGCTGGAGCACCGCGGGGACGGCGGGGCCGAGGAGTGGATGCGGGCCGCCGCCGAGCGCGGGCACCGGGAGGCCGCGTACCGGCTGGCACGCGTGCTCGATCGCAGAGCGGCCGACGAGGGCGAGGACGGGGCCGACAACGGTGTCGCGCCGCTGGAGGAGGCCGAGCGGTTCTACCGCCAGTCCGCCGCGCGCGGACACCGCCGGGCCGCGCTGCAGCTCGGGGCGATCCTGGAGAAGCGCGGCGAGCTCAAGGAGGCCGGGCGCTGGTATCTGACCTCCGCCAAGGACGGCGAGGCGCGGGCCGCCTGCGCGCTGGGCTTCCTGCTGCGTGACGCCGGGGACACCGAGAGCGCCGCCGTGTGGTGGCTCAGGGCCGCGCAGGACGGGGACGGCAACGCGGCCAACGCCCTGGGGGCGCTGCACGCCGAGCGCGGGGAGCCGCAGACCGCCGAGCGGTGGTACCGGGCCGCGATGGACGCGGGCGATGTGAACGGCGCCTACAACCTCGGGCTGCTCTGCGCCGAGCAGGGGCGGACCGCGCAGGCCGAGCAGTGGTACCGGCGGGCCGCGTACGCCGGGCACCGGGAGGCGGCGAACGCGCTGGCCATCCTGCTGCTGCAGGGCGGGGACACGGCCGGGGCCGAGCCGTGGTTCTCCAAGGCGGCCGAGGCGGGGAGCGTGGACGCCGCGTTCAACCTGGGGATCCTGTACGCCGGGCGGGGCGAGGACGTCGTCGCGCTGCGGTGGTACGAGCGTGCCGCGGCCGCCGGGCACACCGAGGCGGCGCTGCAGGTCGGCATCGCGCGGCTGCGCGACGGGGACGAGACGGCGGCCGAGCGGCATCTGCGGTGCGCGGCCGGCGGCGGCAGCGCCGAGGCCGCGTACCGGCTGGCGACCGTGCTGGACGCCCGGCGGCCGCCGGAGCCGGCGCACGAGCTGGGCGAGACGGTGCACGAGAAGACCGAGTGCGAGGAGTGGTACGAGCGGGCGGCTTCCCAGGGGCACCGGCGGGCGCAGGTGCGGGTCGGGATGATGGCGGCGGCTCGGGGGGACGTCGTGGAGGCGGCGCGGTGGTACCGGCTGGCCGCGGAGGCCGGGTCGCGCAACGGCGCCTTCAATCTGGGGCTGCTGCTGGCCCGGGAGGGGAGCGAGCCGGAGGCCGCCGTGTGGTGGACGCGGGCCGCTGACGCCGGGCACGGGCGGGCGGCGCTGCGGCTGGCCCTCGTCTACGCGCGTCGGGGCGAGCTGGTGGAGGGACAGCGGTGGGCCGATCGCGCGGTGTCGCTGGGGCCGGGGGAGGTCTCGGAGCGGGCGGCCCGGTTGCGGGACGCGTTGCGGGAGGAGCTGTCCGCGTGAGGCCGGGGCCGGGACGAGAGCGCTGGTCGTAAGCGATTTGCTTCCCCTGGTGTCGCCGACGTAATGTTGCGTTCACCGACGCGGGGTGGAGCAGCTCGGTAGCTCGCTGGGCTCATAACCCAGAGGTCGCAGGTTCAAATCCTGTCCCCGCTACTGATGGCCGAGGGGCCGGAATCCAGAGATGGGTTCCGGCCCCTCGGCGTTCTCACGGTCAGGGCTTCCGTTCTGGATACGGCTCTCTCTGTGGACGGCACGAAGCCCCGGCGCCAGGGCGGTGCCGGGGCTTCGGAAGGGCGGTTACGCGGACGCGCAGTTCGGGCAGACGCCGCGGTAGGTGACCTCGACGTCCGAGACCGTGAAGCCGAAGCGCTCGGAGTCGGGGAGGTCGGCGAGCGGGTTGCCGCTCGGGTGGACGTCCTTGATGGCTCCGCAGCGGGCGCAGACCAGGTGGTGGTGCGGCCGGTGTGCGTTCGGGTCGTAGCGCTTGGCCCGCTTGTCCGTGGCGACCTCGAGGACCTCACCGAGGGAGACCAGCTCACCCAGCGTGTTGTAGACGGTCGCCCGGGAGATCTCGGGAAGCTTGGCGACGGCTCTGGCGTGGACCTCGTCGGCGGTCAGGTGCACGTGCTCGCCGTCGAGGACCTCGGCCACGACGCGCCGCTGCGCGGTCATCCGCCATCCGCGTCCGCGCAGCCGTTCCAGAAGGTCGCTCATGCGATCCAGCCTAACAGAAAGGGACCAGGTCGCGAACGGGTGTGATTTTAGACAGGGTCTAATCGGAGGGTCTAGGGAAGGGTGGCCATCTGCTGCCGCGCAGGCGCCCAGCAGCGGATGATGTCGCGGACCGAGACGATGCCGACGGTCTCGCCGCGCTCCAGCACGATGAGGTGGCGGAAGCCGCCGTGCGCCATGGCGCGAGCCGCCTCCTCCAGGGTCCAGGACGGTGCGGCGAAGACGACGTCGGTGGTGGTGTGGGCGTGGGCACGCTCGGTGTCGGGGTCCTGGCCGAGGCCGACGGCGTTCAGGATGTCCCGTTCGGTGAGGATGCCGATGCCGCCGGCGTCGGGGTCGAGGACCACGGCCGCGCCGACGCGGCGCGCCGACATCAGGGCGGCCGCCTGGCGGAGGGTGTGTGCGGGGCCGATGGTGAGGACCACCGTGCTCATGGCGTCGCGGACGAGCATGGTTTCGAGCCACCTCCTGATGGAATCCGTCTCCGTCGGGCTCCCGGTGCCCGATAGTTCAGGAATTCACAAGTTCACAAGTGGGGGGACTCTCAGAGTGGCAGGTAAAGCGGGGGTCAACAAGGGGGCGCGGGCAGCCGATTGAGGGCGTGCGCGCTCATCTGTGTGTTTCGGTCTGCCTCAGTAGCGCTGGTTGAGATACCCCAGCAACTCGTCGTGCAGCAGGCCGTTCGACGCGGCCGCGTTGCCGCTGTGCGGGCCGGGGCGGCCGTCGAGGCCGGTGAAGGTGCCGCCGGCCTCCGTCACGATGATCGCGTTGGCGGCCATGTCCCACAGGGACAGCTCCGGTTCCGCGCAGATGTCGACCGCGCCCTCCGCGACCAGCATGTACGGCCAGAAATCGCCGTACGCGCGCGTGCGCCACACCTCGCGGGTCAGGTCCAGGAAGCCGCCCAGCCGCCCCTGATCCTCCCAGCCGCTCAGCGAGGAGTACGCGAACGAGGCGTCCGTCAGCTTCGAGACGCGCGAGACGTGCAGCCGGGAGGACGAGGACAGGCTGCGGCCGGTGAAGGCGCCGTGGCCCTTCGCGGCCCACCAGCGGCGGCCCAGGGCGGGGGCGGAGACGACGCCGACGACGGGCTGGAAGCCGGTGTCGCCTGCCTCCATCAGGGAGATCAGGGTGGCCCAGACGGGGACGCCGCGTACGTAGTTCTTGGTGCCGTCGATCGGGTCGATCACCCAGCGCCTGGGGCCGGTGCCCTGGATGCCGTACTCCTCGCCGAGGACCGCGTCGCGGGGGCGGGCGCGCTGGAGCTGGCCGCGGATGAGTTCCTCCGCCGCCTTGTCCGCCTCGCTCACCGGGGTCATGTCCGGTTTCGTCTCGACCTTGAGGTCGAGGGCCTTGAAACGGTCCATGGTCGCCGCGTCGGCGGCGTCCGCGAGGACGTGGGCGAAGCGGAGGTCGTCGAGGTAGTCCGGCATGTGACGAACGGTATCCGGCGTGGTCGGTGCGGGGCCATAGGGGACCGACGGGTGATCGGTGCCGGGCGGTGCCGGACGGTGCGGGGGGATTGGGGCTCGGGGGAGAGGGAGCGCGCGGAGTCGGGTGGTTCCGGGGCGTACTGGCCGAAGGGCGCCCCCGCGTACGTCCGCGAACCCTTGACAGTGCTCCCGTCCGCGTCAAACCTGGGCGCAGAGCCGCTCGCCCCAGGGAGGCGATGATGCCTGCAGCGCGGGAATCCCTACTGGACGCCGCGTACACGGCGCTGGCGCGCCGGCCGTGGTCCGCGGTGCGGATGGTGGACGTGGCCGCGGCGGCCGGAGTGTCCCGGCAGACCCTCTACAACGAGTTCGGCAGCAAGGAGGGGCTCGCCCGGGCGCTGGTCAGAAGGGAGGCGGACGGCTATCTCGCCGGGGTCGAACGGGCCCTCGCCACCCCCGCCGACGCCCGTGACCGGCTCACCGCCACCGCCGAGTGGACGGCGTCGGCGGCCCGGGAGAACGCGCTGGTACGAGCCATGCTGACCGGCTGCTGGAGCGAACGGCTGCCCTCGCCGACCCTGTCCGCCGTGCCGTCCTCATCGGCCGTGCCGGCGCAGCGCCGGGCGGACGGTCCGTTACCGTCACCCGGCGACTTCGTGGCGATGGTCCGCGACCGCGCCGTGGCGGTGCTGGCGGGACCCGGCGCGGCCAAGCCGGACACGGCCGAACTGGCCCGCTCCTGCGAACTCGCCGTCCGTCTCGCCCTGTCCTGCGTCGCGGCCCCACCGAGCGAGGGCAACGTCGCGGACCTGGTCCGCACGGCCCTACCCCGACAGGCGGTCTAGCGCCACGCTCCGCCGGAGCGTGCCCCGCCAGACGGTTCAGCCGCGCAGTCCGGTGGGTCATGCCTGGCCAGACGGTCAGCTGCGCAGTCCGATGGGTCGTGCCTGGTCAGGCGGGCTGGATGCGCACCCCGGCGGGGCCCG
>NZ_JBEXPK010000132.1:5326-12239 GCF_040612015.1 Streptomyces sp. NPDC006476
GCCTGCGCGGCCGGGCGTTTTAACTGCGCGGTCGGGTGGGTTGTGCTTGGTCGGGCGGGCTGGATGCGCACCCCGGCGTGGCCTGCGCGGCCGGGCGTTTTAACTGCGCGGTCGGGTGGGTTGTGCTTGGTCGGGCGGGCTGGATGCGCACCCCGGCGTGGCCTGCGCGGCCGGGCGGTCTAGCTGCGCACTCCGGCGGGTCGTGCCGGGCCGGGCGGGCTGGATGCGCACTCCGGTGAGTCCTGCGCGGCCGGGCGGGCTGGATGCGCGGTCGGGTGGGTCGTGCTTGGCCGGGCGGGCTGGACGCGCCCTCCGGTGGGGCGTGCCTGGTCGGGTGGGCTAGCTGCGCGGTCGAGTCGGTCGTGGCTGGTCAGGCGTCGGGGTGGGCACTCCCCGGGCCATGCACGGGCAGGTGGTCCAGTGCACCCCTCGGTGGCCCCTGCCGTGTCCGCCGCGCAGAAGCGCATTCCGGTCAGCGAGTCGGGAGCGAGCCGTGGGCGGTCGGCGCGCGGTGCGGTGGGTGGGCTAGTGCGCCGATCCCGAGAGCTGGAGTCCTATCACGCCGATGATGACGAAGCTGATCGAGACGATCTTGAGGGTGGAGACCAGGTCGCCGAGGAAGATCATGCCGTAGATCGCCGTGCCCGCCGCGCCGATCCCGGTCCACACGGCGTAGGCGGGGCCGACGTCGAGTTTCTTCAGGGAGAGGGTGAGCAGGCCGAAGCTGCCGAGCGCGAAGCAGCAGAACGCGATCGTGGGCCACAGTCGGGTGAATCCGTGGGAGAGCTTGAGGCACACGGCGAAGCCGGTCTCGAGTATCCCGGCCACGATGACCAGCAGCCACGCCATGTGCTGTCCTCCCGTATGTCCGGCTCGGTGCGATTATGCACTTACCGAGCTGACGTACAGCCAAACAACGCGGTGGTCAGTCGTCTTCGGTGTGCTCGCGGGTCGCCAGCAGCCGGCGGAGCGAGTAGAGGCGCGCAGGGTCGGCGTGGCCCTCGGCCACCCACTCGTCCAGCGCGCAGTCCGGTTCGTCGTGGCTGCACGCGCGCGGGCAGCCCGCCGTGCCGGGTTCCAGGTCCGGGAAGGCGTGGATGACCCGGGACGGATCGACGTGCGCCAGGCCGAAGGACCGTACGCCCGGGGTGTCGATCACCCAGCCGCCGTCCCCGGCCAGGGGGAGGGCCAGTGCCGAGGTGGTGGTGTGCCGGCCGCGGCCGGTCACCGCGTTGACATGGCCCGTCAGACGCCTGCGGTCCTCCGGGACCAGCGCGTTGACCAGGGTCGTCTTGCCCACGCCCGAGTGGCCCACAAACGCCGTGATCTTGCCGTCCAGCTGCTCGAGTACCCGGTCCGCCGCGTCGCCGTTCTCCAGTTCCTCGCGGCTGGTGACCACGTAGGGGATGTCGAGGTCGCCGTACAGCTCCAGGAGCTTGTCGGGCGGGGCGAGGTCCGACTTGGTCAGGACCAGCAGGGGGTCCAGGCCGCCGTCGTAGGCCGCGACCAGGCAGCGGTCGATGAGGCGCGGGCGGGGTTCGGGGTCGGCGAGGGCCGTGACGATGGCGAGCTGGTCGGCGTTCGCCACCACCACGCGTTCGTACGGGTCGTCGTCGTCGGCCGTGCGGCGCAGCACCGAGCTGCGCTCCTCGATGCGGACGATGCGGGCCAGGGTGTCCTTCTTGCCGGACAGGTCGCCGACCAGGGCCACCCGGTCGCCCACGATCGCCGCCTTGCGGCCCAGTTCGCGGGCCTTCATCGCCATGACGATCCGGTCGTCCACGAGGACGGTCAGCCGTCCCCGGTCGACGGTGAGCACCATGCCCTCGGCCGCGTCCTCGTGCGCGGGGCGGATGTTGGTGCGGGGTCGGGTGCCCTTGCGGTTCGGGCGGCTGCGGATGTCGTCCTCGTCGGTGTGCTTGCCGTAGCGGCGCATGACTGTGTCCTCGCTGCCTAGGCCGCGAGCATCCCGGTCCACAGCTCGGGGAAGTCCGGCAGTGTCTTCGCCGTCGTCGCCACGTTCTCGATCAGTACGCCCTCCACCGCGAGGCCGATGATCGCGCCGGCCGTCGCCATGCGGTGGTCCTCGTAGGTGTGGAAGGTCCCGCCGTGCAGCGGGCGGGGGCGGATGTGCAGGCCGTCGGCGGTCTCCGTGACGTCACCGCCGAGTTCGTTGATCTCCTTGGTGAGCGCGGCCAGCCGGTCCGTCTCGTGCAGCCGCAGATGGGCCACGCCCCGCAGGGTCGAGGGGGAGTCCGCGAGCGCCGCGACCGCCGCGACGCCGGGGGTCAGCTCGCCGACCTCGCTCAGGTCCACATCGATACCGTGGATGCCACCCGAACCGGTGAACACCAGCCCGTAGTCGAGGAGTTGGCAGGAACCGCCCATTTCGGTGAAGATCTCGCGCAGCCGGTCACCGGGCTGGGTGGTGCGGGAGGGCCAGTCCGGGATGACGACCCTGCCGCCGGTGACCAGCGCGGCGGCCAGGAACGGCTGGGCGTTGGACAGGTCCGGCTCGACCGTCAGGTCCCGGCCCAACAGCGCGCCCGGCGTCACCCGCCAGACGTTCGGCTCGCCGCCCGACTCCGGGGTGTCGACCTGGGCGCCGACCGCGCGCAGCATGTCGACGGTCATCCGGATGTGCGGCATCGACGGCAGCGAGGAACCGACGTGCCGGACCTCGACGCCCTGGTTGAAGCGCGGGCCGGACAGCAGCAGGGCCGAGACGAACTGGGACGAGGAGGAGGCGTCGATCTCCACGGGGCCGCCGTCGAGTGCGCCCCCGCCGTGCACGGTCAGCGGCAGCGCCCCCCGGCCGTCGTCGTCGATCCGGGCGCCGAGGACGCGCAGCGCGTCGATCACGCCGTGCAGAGGACGCTCGTACGACCGCGCATCGCCGTCGAAGCGGATGGGGCCGTCGGCGAGCGCGGCGGCCGGCGGCAGGAAGCGCATCACCGTGCCGGCGTTGCCGACGTCGACCGTCGCCGGGCCGTGCAGGCCGGTGGGGAGCACGCGCCAGGTCTCGCCGGTGCCGTCCGGCCCGACGCCCTCCTCGATGTCGACGCCCATCGCGCGCAGCGCGCCCAGCATCAGCAGGGTGTCGCGGGAGCGCAGGGGGCGGCGCAGCCAGCCGGGTTCGCTCGCCAGGGCCGCGAGGACGAGGGCACGGTTGGTGACCGACTTGGACCCCGGTACGTGGACCGTCGCGTCGACGGCTCCGCTCGCGTGGGGGGCGGGCCAGAGGGCGGTGTGCTCGGCGGGGTTGTGGGCCATGGGTTCACTTTATAAGGAGGGGGTGGCACCGGCCGTCGCGCAGGTCCGGCGTCGTCGACGCTCCGTCACACCTCCAGCAGCCACCGGCCGCCGCCGATGAGCGAGCACAGCGACACCGCGTGGAACAGGAACAACCACAGCCCCGCCGGTACGTGCGTCAGCCGGGACAGCTGGTCCGCGTCCGAGTCGCCCGCGCCGCCGCGCATCCGCTTGGCCTGCAGCTCGAAGGCCGGGCGCACCCCGCCCACCAGCAGGAACCAGACCACCGCGTAGGCGAACGCCGCCTGCACCTGGGGTCCCGCGAGCCATGACACCAGGAGGAACGCGCCCCCCGTCAGCACCACCGTCAGGGCCCCGTACGCGTTGCGGATCATCACCAGCATGGCCAGCAGCAGGGCCGTCGCCAGCCACAGCAGCAGCGTGATGTGGCCTGCCGCGAGCAGGGCCGCGCCGCCGAGGCCGAGCAGCGGGGGAGCGGTGTAGCCGGCGGCCGCGGTGAGGATCATGCCGAGGCCGTGCGGCTTGCCGCGGCTTACGGTGAGGCCGCTGGTGTCGGAGTGCAGGCGTATGCCTGTGAGGGTGCGGCCGGTGAGCAGCGCGATCAGGCCGTGGCCGCCCTCGTGGGCGATGGTGATGGCGTTGCGCGCGATGCGCCAGACGTTGTGCGGGACGGTGACGGCGAGCGCGGCGACCAGAGTCGCGATCACCACCCACAGGTCGGGGTCGGGCTGGGTGCCGAAGACACGGTCCCACAGGGACGCGAGAGAGGATGCGGTGCTGTCCATGTTCGGCGGTGACTCCCGGTGGGCTCGGCGGATCTGGCAGTGTGGCACGTATGTGCGGTAGGTATGCGGCTAGTCGTCGACCAGAGGATCTCGCAGGAATCTTTGAGATCGAGAAGTGGGAGCCGGAGCCCGAGGAGACTCTGGCGCCCGACTACAACGTGGCCCCCACCAAGGAGGTCTACGCCGTCCTCGACCGCCCTCTTAAGGACGTGGACGACCCGCGGCCGGTTCGGCAGCTGCGCAAGCTCAAGTGGGGGCTGGTGCCGAGCTGGTCGAAGAGCCCCGAGGGCGGCGCCCGGATGATCAACGCCCGCGCCGAGACCCTCCACGAGAAGCCGTCGTACAAGCGGGCCTTCTCCTCCCGGCGCTGCATCATCCCCGCCGACGGCTACTACGAGTGGGTCACCGGCAAGCAGGAGCGGGACCTGGAGGTCGAGGGCAGGAAGAAGCGGCCGCGCAAGCAGCCCTACTTCGTGCTGCCGGCCGACGGCTCGGTGTTCGCGATGGCCGGGCTCTACGAGTTCTGGCGGGACAAGACCCTCCCCGACGACCACCCGCAGGCCTGGTGGGTGACCTGCTCGGTGATCACCACCGAGGCGGAGACGACCCCGCTCGCCGTCTCCCCGGCCGAGGGCCCGTACTCCCTGGCCGAGATCCACCCCCGGATGCCGCTGATGCTCACCCCGGACCGCTGGGACTCCTGGCTCGATCCCTCCCGCACCGCCCTCGACGACCTGCGCTCCCTGCTGCAGCCCCCGCCGGCCGGCCTGATGCGCGCCTACCCGGTCTCCACTGCCGTCAGCAACGTCCGCAACAACGGCCCGGAGCTGCTCAAGGAGCTGGAGGGCCCAGAAGAGGGCACACTGTTCTGACGTGACGACCGAGATCATCGCTACGGAGGCGGGGGACGCCCGCATCACCTGGCATCCGGCCCAGGACGCACGGCTCGTGCTGGCCGTGAGCCATGGCGCCGGCGGAGGCATCGAGGCGCGGGACCTACAAGCGCTCGCCCATGTCCTGCCGCGGCACGACGTGAGCGTCGCCCTGGTGGAGCAACCCTGGCGGGTCGCCGGCAAGAAGGTGGCGCCGGCGCCCAGGACACTGGACGTCGGCTGGCACGGCATCTGGCCCGCCCTGACCAAACTCGGGCTGCCGGTGGTCTCCGGAGGCCGCAGCGCCGGCGCCCGGGTCGCCTGCCGTACGGCGACCGAGCTGGGCGCCCACGGCGTCCTCGCCCTGAGCTTCCCGCTCCATCCGCCGGGCCGGCCGGAGAAGTCCCGCGCCGGGGAACTGCTGGGATCCGGGGTGCCCACCCTGGTCGTACAGGGCGGAAACGATCCCTTCGGCAGGCCGGAGGAGTTTCCCGACGGGACGTACGAACTGGTCGAGGTGCCGTTCGCCGATCACGGGTTCGCCGTGCCGAAGCGGGCGGAGCTCGGACCGGAGCAGGCCGTGGCGATCGTCACGGACGCGGTCGTGAAGTGGGTCGGGTCACTGGGGTGACGGCCCGGGAATGTTGGGGACCGGACCTCTGTTGAGCCCGACAGAAGTGCTGAACCACCAGCACCGACGTCGTGGGAGAGGAAGTCCGCCGCATGGGTTCGACCACATGCCCGAGCCGCAGCAACCGTGCTGACCTGGACTGGACGGTGCTGACTGCGGCCAAGACCACCCCGATTCGAGGGGCGGCGGGGACGGGTCGTCGTCTATCCTCCAATTCCGGTGGCACCGGTTTCGATGCCCCCCGGAATCTTGAGGAGGTGGGTCCGGTCACTGGGACCGACGCAGGGACCGACAACGGCCAGGCGGAGCTGCCCGAGGGCCAGGGCGTCAGCGCGGAGTCGACGTCGGAGCGCAGTGCGCGCTTCGAGCGGGACGCGCTCGAATTCCTCGACCAGATGTACTCGGCCGCCCTGCGCATGACGCGCAACCCGGCGGACGCGGAGGACCTGGTGCAGGAGACGTATGCCAAGGCGTACGCGTCCTTCCACCAGTTCCGCGAAGGCACCAACCTCAAGGCGTGGCTGTACCGGATCCTCACCAACACGTTCATCAACTCCTACCGCAAGAAGCAGCGCGAACCCCAGCGCTCCGCGGCCGAGGAGATCGAGGACTGGCAGCTCGCCCGTGCCGAGTCGCACATGTCGACGGGTCTGCGCTCCGCGGAGTCGCAGGCGCTCGACCATCTGCCGGACTCGGACGTGAAGGAAGCGCTCCAGGCGATCCCCGAGGAATTCCGTATCGCCGTGTACCTGGCCGACGTAGAGGGCTTTGCGTACAAGGAGATCGCGGACATCATGGGGACACCCATCGGTACGGTGATGTCCCGGCTGCACCGGGGCCGCCGTCAACTGCGCGGCATGCTCGAGGACTACGCCCGTGAGCGTGGGCTGGTCCCGGCCGGCGCCGGAGACTCGGACGAAGCGAAAGGCTCGGGCTCATGAGCTGCGGAGAGCCGCACGAGACGGACTGCAGCGAGGTACTCGATCATCTGTATGAGTTCCTCGACAGTGAGATGCCGGAAGTCGATCGCGACAAGTTCAAGCAGCACTTCAAGGAGTGCTCGCCGTGTCTGGAGAAGTACGGCCTGGAAGAGGCCGTGAAGAAGCTCGTCAAGCGCTGCTGCGGGCATGACGACGTGCCGACCGACCTGCGGTCCAAGGTGATGGGGCGGATCGAGCTGATCCGCTCCGGGCAGACCGTGCCCGAGCGCGACGTGGCGGCCGCGCCGGCGACGCCCCAGGAGTCCTGAGCGCCACGGGGCGACCGCCCCCGGTCGTGCCGTGCGCGTCCGGTCAGATCTCCAGACCGTTCTCGATCCGCCTCAGCCCGTGCCGGGCGAGCGCCAGGTTGCT
>NZ_JBEXPK010000133.1:0-11955 GCF_040612015.1 Streptomyces sp. NPDC006476
GGCTGGCGGGACCTGGAGACCCACAACGACGACGCTGCCGACCCCGGCGCCGCCGAGCGCGCCTCCGGCCGCGTCCGCGGTTACCCTCCAGCCCACCACAGGGAGCATGCGTGTTCTACGACGACGAGACCACGGCAGATGCGTTGCAGGCCGACCACGAAGCCCAATGGGACGCTGACCTGATACAGGCCGAGATGGAGGCCGCCGCGCGCCGTCTGGCCGCCCACGAGAAGGCCGGGTTTTGCACCCACCAGAGCGCCGTGGGGTGCATCCCCGAACCGGTCTATGAGGAGCAGATCGGGTTGAAGCCTGGACAGCTTCGCTGCACCTCCGGTTGCAACACGGTGTTCGAGTCGGACGAAGCATGGGAAGCCGCCTCAGCCGCGCCGGAGTCAAACCCCGTTCCACGCACCGGCCACCGAGGCACGACGCCGCTCCGTCGGTCGGACGACGCGGCGCAGAACGGGGGCGCATGATGCGCGAGACGCCGTTTCCCCGCCCGATGACCAGCGCGGAGGCCCGCGAACTGTGGCAGATCATCGGTCGCGTCATGGCCGACAGCGCCCGCGACGTCGCCAGCCGCACCGGTATCCCGCCTCAGCGCCTTGTCAAGACCGTCGCGCGTGACCTCGTCCTGCGCGACGTGACCGAAGTGTTCTTGCGCGCCAACGAGCGCGGAGCGCTCCCCATGCAGTCGAGCGCCGAGGCCCACGCGTACCTGACTCACGCACTGCTCACCTTCGTTGAGCGAGGCCGCGCCACAGTCCACCCCGCACCACCCCACCTGTAGGCGAGCCGGACGCCCCACCGGCCGCCCGCGAAAAGCGCGGAGCGCTTCCCGCCGCCTCCCCCGAGCGCGGAGCGCTCCGCGCCCCCTGCCGCGTAGCGGCAGCGCGACGCGTCTGCGGAGCAGACCGCGCGCACGCCAAACGTCACCCCGCCGCGCCCACACGCCGGCGCGCACACCCGAAGGGCCCTGCCATGCACTACTGGTGGAAGATCAAAGGCATCAGCGACGACCGCACCCAGTGCGACTGCTGCGGACTGAGCGGACTCAAACGCACGGTCGCCCTCATGCCGCTGGACGCCGACGGAAACGAGAACGGCACCGCCGAAGACGTCGTTCACTACGGCACGTCGTGCGCCGCCAAAGCACTCAGCTGGAGGCAGGGCAAGGTCACCTCAGCCGCCCTCACCGCCCAGCACAGGCGCAACGAACTCGACCACTACGCGCGCCGCATCATCAGCATCTACGCACCGATCGAGTCCGCCCCCGCAGCCGTTCAGGCCCGCATCTTCCTCCAGCGCAACCGCTACCCCCGTCCGGGGGTGAGCCCGACAAAGGAAGTGGCGAAACTTCTGGCCGAGGCACGCGCCCAGCTCAGCGCCCCTCTGACGGGCCCCGCCCGCCCCGCGCGGATCGAGGACTTCCAGCGCTTCACCGTCGTTGTCAGCCGCTCCGGCAGTGTCGACGGCGTACAGCGTGTGCCGGACGAGGAGGACAAGCGCCAGGAGCAGGCCACCGCCGCCCAGCGCCGCGCGGCCCAAATCAGCGGCAGCGTCCTGGTCGTGGCCGCACTGGACGTGGTCAGCGCGGGCGACGTGGCCATCGCCGACGAGGTTACCCGCGAGTGGAACGAGAAGGCCTGGCAGGCCGCCCATGCCTGAGACCACGCCCCCGCTGTACGTCGGAAGCCACGTCACCTACACCGGACCCTTCACCCGCATGCACGATCGCGTCCTGCTCGTCCTGCCCTGCGCATGTGAAAGCCGCTGCGAGCCCTGCAATGAGTGGGCCCTGATCACCGACGACCCCGAAGCGGACCGCGAACACTTCCTCATCGCCGACGAGGTGACGGGTGAAGCCGTCAAGCACGTCGCACGGGCACAGCTGAAGGTCCTTCCGTGGAACTGGCCCGAGGACGCGGTCGAGTTCAACATCAACGGCTACTGGTTCGCCGCCGCGTACACCGCGCCAGGAGGCAGCAGCAGGGCCCGCACCGTGCACTTTTACACCGCAGGGCCCCTCATGGGGCGCACCTGGTGCCACTTCCGCGAAGTGACACCAGAAGTGCGCCGCCTGGACGAGCAGGGCCGCTGCCGCGCCCTGTGAGCGCGCCCTTTCCCTCTCCCAAGGAGTGATCCGTCCATGCCCGCACAGCCTCAGCCCCCCATCTGCCGACGCCGCCACGGATACCGTGGCCACCGCTGGACCAGAGGGCCCCACCGCCGCCCCGGATCTCATCGAGGAGGCAACGCCCGATGTGCACGCACGGGTTGCAGCCGGCCCCCTGCGCCGCGCCCTCAACCTTGCCTCCCTGGCTGTCCGCGCCCGTCCCGAGCAGCCCGCTCACGCCGGAGTCACCCTCACCGCCCAGGGCAGCACACTCACCGTCGCCGCCTACCGCCCCTACGCGGACGGCGGAACCGACATCGCCGTCACGGTGTCCCTCGGGGCCGACCCCGGCGGCACCGGGCGCAGCACGCTCGACCAGCGCGAACTGACCCGTGTGCTGGACGCAGCCGTCAAGGCCGACGGTCCGGCGCAGGCCGCGCGCACGCCCGTCGATCTCCACGGCGCTAGCGTGTCCACGCCGGACGTCTCCGTTCCCGTCCGCTCGTACGTCACACCGGTGACCGCTGCGCCGCCCGTGGCACCCATCGTCGCCACCGTCGACGGCCCCGAGTTCTTCCGTCAGCTCACCCGCGTACTGCCGGTGGCTGCGAAGGACGAAACCTTGCCGGTCCTGACCGGCGTGGAACTGCGCGTGTCAGCGGGCACGCTGCGGCTGAGGGCGACAGACCGGCACCGCGCCGCCGAAACCGTCATGCCCGCCCAGCCCTGGGACCACCACGAGGACACCACCGCCTACCGCGCACTCATCCCCGGCGACGTCCTCCGCCAGGTGGTGAAGTCCAGCAGCCCCTACAACGGACCGGTGGCCATCGGCCTGCCCGACGAGACCGTCACGAGGACTGATGTGCTCCAGAACCCGCACCTGTGCGTGGCCACCCTGGAGTTCGGGCCCGCCACACTCACGGCGTGGCGGCTTGACGGAGTCGCGCCCCCCTCAGTGTTCGCCCCCATCGCAGACGGCGGTACCCTCACCCTCGACCGCAAGGACCTCATCCGGGCCGTCCGCAAGGCACGGGCAGTGGCCACGGCGAAGGGCGCCGCCGAACAGTGGGCCCAGGTCAGTCTCACCCACAGCGCCGAGGACGCAGGGGTGTTGCGCGTCGCCCCGCGGCTGCCGCAGAAGCACGAGCGGGACCGGACGACCGGTACGGCCGTGGCCGCAGTATGCGGAGAGTAGACCGCACCGCTGGGAGGCGCGCCCCTGATCACCACGGGCGGCTATCTGCTGGGAGCTCTGAACGCGTTCGCCAGCGAGTCCATCACCTTCCACCTGCCGCCCCAGCGCGACGGCCGCAATCACGCACCTTTCGCGATCACCGCTCCCGGCGAGCAGACCGAGGAAGGCCACCGGCAACTCCTTGCCCCCGTGCGGCTCTCCCAAGACTGAACGGGTTGCCCACCCTTCCGGTAAGGGCGTAGAATTATCAATGTCGGAAACGGGCGGCAACCCGCTCCCGACGCCGACCCACCACACCCTCAGAAGGAGCCTGCATGGACCCGCAATCCCTGATCATCGAAACCCCCTCCGGCCGCGTGCACGCTCACGCCGCGCCCCGAGGCGACGACGCCATCCTCTACACGCTGGGAGGCGCCCTGCGCGGCACCGTGCACGTCACCGGGACCCACCACCCGCACCACTGGGACCAGTTCACCGCACTGCGCGCCACGTTCGGATCTGCCGACGCCATGGCCGAGCTCCCGCCCGCCGATTCCCTGCCGCGGCTGAGCAACAGCACCGCCCGGCACACCGGCTACCTGCTCGCATGGGAAGGTCCGGCCGGGCCCCAGTGGGAACAGAGCCGGATCGAGTCCACGTCGGGCAGGCCGCCCTCCCCCAAGACCGGGGACACGCTCAGGACCGTCCTGCACGCCGTCACCGAGGACGCCAGCCGCCGCCCGGACCGGGCTCAAATCCTCGACGCCTCACGCGTACGCCAGACTCCCGCTCTCCTGGACTTCTTCGCGCTCTCCCGTCGCAACTCGGCAGCAGACATAGCCCGCTACGGGAGTCGCGCCGCCAGCGACCGGCGCCAGGCCCGGATCGTCACTGCTGCCTGGTGGGCCGCAGCACGGTGGCTTACCACGCACCCGCACCCCGTCCTCGCGCTTTTGCTGGCCGACCGGCCCGGCTCACTGGCCCGCCAGGCCCACGCCCTCGTGCTGGCAGCCACCGCGAACGAGGACGCCGCAGCCACGGAAGCGCGCCGTATGCAGCGCTTCGAGGCCGAAGCCGCCTCTTTGCGCTCCCAGATGCAGCCGCGCCGACGGATCGCCGCCGCCCGTCCCGCCCGCTGACCCCCAGGGCGGGGGTCCGACAGCCGACCACCGGGCCCCCGCCCGCCCACGGAAGGGATTTCCATGCCCGCCACGACCGGCGTCCCGCGCCGCGAACTCAGCGCCGACGAGGTCACCGTGACCACCGACAAGGGCGGCCGCCCCGTCGTGTTGCTGCCCGACGACATCATCGCCGCCCTCAACACCTCGTCCCGTACGGACGTCAGGGACTACGGGATCGAAGGCTCCGAGTCCCGCCACTACGCCGCCGATTCCTGGGAGGCCCGCACCGTCCAGACGATCTACAGCGCCGTCACAGCCAGCCCCGACATCGACGAGCGCGACAAGCGCGGCATCGAGTGCGGCTACTTCTACGGCGCCGTGATCGCCCACCGCCACTGGAACCACGAAACCCGCTGGTGGGCCGACTACACCGGACAGCGGGACGAGATGCCGCTGGGCGGCCTTATCACCCGGCGGGACTATCCCGGCCACCCCCAGCACATGAGCGTCTACTTCGGCGGCTCCTGAACCCTCCGGGGGCAGCCCGCCCACCGGCGCGCTGCCCCAGGCCCAGGCACTGCCACCACCCACGTTCCCCTACCGCCCGGCCGCGCCGGCCAATGACGCCAGATCGCGGCACCCGCCCACAAGGAAACCCGTGTTCCTCGTCGTCCCTGATCCCGCCCACGGCATCGTCGCCGCCCCCGAGTCCGACACAGACCTCGACCCCTTGACCCGGCAGGCCCTCACCGCGGAGGGCTTCACCTGGCACAGCGGCATCGAGGCGTATACCCGGACGCCCGGCAGCCGCGCCGCCGTCGACCGCACTGCCCTGATCCTCCGGGACCTGGGCCACTACGTGTTCGCGTCATGGACACCCCTCCCCAGAAATTGACCGGCCCCCCTGCCCCAGCTTGCCGGACACCCGTTGCCATCTGCGGCAGGCCAACACGGCACCGACCAGGAAAGAGCAGCCTCCATGACGGCTTCGCCCACCCCGCCCCTGCCCAACCGCCGCCAAACCCGCGGCTTTCTCGTCACCCTCTCGCTGCCGCCGACCCTCCCCGCCACCCGCTTGCAACAGTGCGATGTCTTCACTCTCCCCGAGCAGCAGGACCACCCGCTCACCGTCGCCGACGTGCGCCAACACCCGGACTTCACCGCCCGCCTGCTGATCGAACTGCGTGGCACGCTCCAGCCGCTCACCCTCAGGACCAGCGAACCGGTCCAGCCCCTCTCCATGCCCCGCCAGGTCACGCTCTCCTGCCAGCTGTGCCAGGCCACGACAACAACCGCCCTCGATCTCGTCGCCCATGGCGAACCGCAGACCTGGGTGTGCTCCCTGCACTGACACCCCGCTGCCAGGGCGTCCACCCTTCCAGATCAACGGTTTGACACCGCGTCGAGAGCGCGTAGAATTATCACTGTCGATTCGGGCGGCAACCCGAACTCGGCACAACCCACCAAGTGATCAAGGAGTAATCCTCACGTGAGCACCACACCCCAAGTGACCGCAGCCCTGCTGCGCACCGATCAGATCCACGCCAACCCGCGCAACGTCCGCCACAGCCTCAATTTGGACGACGAATTCCTCACCTCCATCGCGGAGAACGGCGTCCTGGTCCCCGTCGTGGTCGTGCAGCTGAACGCCGACACCCCGGACGCAGAGCCCGTCTATGAGCTCAAGATGGGACACCGCCGGCATGCGGGCGCCCGGTCGGGCGAGATCGAGTCCATCCCCGCGCTCATCCTGGACCCCTCGCTGCGCGAGGCAGGCCAGGACTACATCGAGCAGCTGATCGAGAACGATGCCGCATTCCGCCGCGCCCTCAGCCCGCTGGAACAGGCCGACGCCCTGTTCGGCGCGCTGGAGGAGGGAGCGAGCATCGCTACCGTCGCCCGCCGCACCGGCCGCAGCAAGGAACAGGTCACCCAGGCCGCCGAGGCCGCCAAGATGCTGGGCGCGGGCACCCGCACCGTGCTGGAGGCCAGCGACGCCTACGACCTCGATCTGGAAGTCCTCGCAGCGCTCGGCGAGTTCGACGACGACCCCGACGCCGTCGCCCGCCTGATCGAGGCCCACCAGAACGGCACCTTCCCCTACCAGCTCAGCCAGCAGCGCACCGAACGCGCCGAACGGATGGCACGCGAGACCCGACGCGCCGAACTCAAGCGCGACGGCATCCGGCTGTGGGAGGACGCCAGCAACCTCCCGCCGCGCGCGCAGTGGCTTGAGGACCTGGTCGACGCCGATGGTGAGGATCTGGACGAGGCCGACCACGTCCGCTGCCCCGGACACGCCGTGGTGTGGGACGACACCGGCAGCGCCGACCCGGCCGCCGTCGCCACCCTGTGCCTCAACCCCGCCGCCTACAGCCACTACACCCCCGGCACCGAACCCGCCGCCCAGACCACGCCCGCCGCAGCGCGCGCCACCAGCGACGAGGACGGCGCGGACGAGGACGAGACGGAGGAGCCGGAGGCGGACGAGGAGGCCAAGCGCGCGGCCGCCGAGGCCGCCGAGCGGGCCCGTGCCGAAGCCGAGGCCAAGGCGGCCGCCGAAACCGAGCAGCGCAGGCGCGAGCACCATCTCAAGCTCGCCGGTAACAAGGCCTACCGGGCCGCCATCGACGCCCGCCGCGCCTTCCTGCGCCAGCTGATCACCCGGAAGAGCGCGCCCAAGCCGCTCGCCGCATGGGTGACCCAGACCCTGTTGTCCTGCCCCAAGCCCGTGCAGTCCTGGACCGGCGACACCAGCCGGTCGGCGATCCTGGCCGACCTGCTCGCCCTCAGCGCCGAGGAAGGCAAGGCAGCCAGCGCCGAGGACCGGGCCACGTGGATCGGCAGCAGCGCCACGCCCACCCGTCTGCTCTTCGTCAACTTCGCGATCATCGCCGCCAGTTACGAAAAGCGGATCGAGCGGGCGAGCACGTGGCGCCAGGACCAGCCCGAGTGGGACTCCGAGGAGATCCGGGCCGACGCACGCGTGTACCTGAAGTTCCTCGCCGAACTCGGCCACCAGCTCTCCCCCGTCGAGCGCAACGTCATCGACGACACGCCGTTCGAGATCGAGGAGGAGCCCGCCGCGACGCCCCTCGACCACGCCGATGGCGACGAGGCCGCCCCCTCCGCCGACACCCAGGACTGAGCAACCCAGCCGGGGCGCCCGAGCCGGCGCCCCGGCCACTCCCCTGCCGTCCGGCCGCTCGCCATGGCGACGGCCCTGGCGGCGCCACGCTCGCGCTGCCGGCGCCTGCCCGCAGCCCGCGTCCCGCTCGTCTTCCGCAGCGCGCCCGGCGCGCTGCGGCGCCCTGCCCGAAAGAGGAACCGCCGTGTACGACGACCTGTCCCTGATCCCCGCCGATCTGCTGAGTCTGGTCCGCGCGACCGCCGCCGAACTCGACGGCGAGTGGACGGTCCAGGCCATCCTGAGCAGCCCTCTCGTGGTCCACCCCACCGGCATGCGCGTCCTGGTCCACCAGGAGGCCGGTCACGTGCAGCTCACCGCCCGCATCAGCGTCAGCACCGATCCACACACGCCGCTGGAGAAGGTCACCGCCCGCGTCGCTCTTGCGGGGCACTCCACCCCGGCCCGCCGAGTGGCCGACGCGATCCGCACCCGCTTCCTGCCCCGCTTCGGCTGCATGAACGTTGTCGCAGCGCTGCGCGTGCTCGCCCTGCCGCTACGCGGTGCCCGTATCCCCGCCATCGCCCACGGCACCACCCGACGCACCCTCATTGAGTACCGGCGTGGGGATCTCCGCAGCACCACCGTCGAATTCCAGCCCGGGGAGCGGCGGCCCCTGCAGGTCGTGATCCGCTCCCCGCGCGAAGGCCACACCCGCGCGGACGTCAGCCTCCCGCACCTGAGCCTGACGGACGCCGTCCGGATCACCGCCTCGGTGCTCCCCCGCGTCTGCACACCCGTCCCGGTACCCGGCCACCTTCCCGCCGAGGTACATGAACTCGCCGCCCGGCTGCCCGGGCTGACGGCCCGGCACGTCGTCAGCGACGTGCCACGGCTCACCGACCTGACCGACCTCAGCGGCCACCTCAACGTGCGCCACTTCCTGTCCGTCAAGGACACCGGCACCCGCTCATGGGCTGCCGTCGGACTGCACGACGCACCCGTCGCCACGGCCTACGCCCTGTTGTCCGCGTACGCCGCGAGCTGACCCGCACGTGCCCCGGCGGTACCCCGCCGGGGCCCTCTTCGCCCCCCTGGCCCCTGGCCATCACACGCACCGAACGGAGCACCGTCCGTGAACACCCCCACAGACCAGCGGCTGAATGAGCGCGCCGCCCGGGCCGCCCTGGCCACTCACACCACCCCCGCCGAAGTCGGCGCCCACCTGCCCGGATTCGACGCCGCCGCCGCCTGGTCCCAGCTCACCGGCAACGGCCGTCTGCGTCACTTCCATCCCATCCCCGCGCTCAAGGCCGCCCAGGAGAGCGCCCGATTCGTCATCCCCGGTGACGAGGACTGGCCCGAAGGACTTCACGATCTCGGCCCCGCCTGCCCGTTCGGTGTGTGGGTGAGGGGCACCGCCCCGCTGCGGCCGCTCCTGAAACGCACCGTCGCCCTCGTCGGCAGCCGGGCCGCCACTCCCGCAGCCGTCCGGGAGGCCCAAGCCTGCGGCTACGACGTGAGCGCCGGCGGCGGCACCGTCCTCGCCTCCCTCGCCTTCGGCGTCGAATCCGCCGCGCACCGCGGCGCCGGGATCGACAGCGGGCGCCTGGCCGTCATTCCGCGCGGACTGGACAGGTGTTTCCCCCGCGCGCAGGAGGCGCTGATGCGCAACATCCTCACGGGCCCGGGCCGGGGAGCCGTCATCAGCCTGTACGCGCCGGGCACCGAGCCCACCGCCCTCACCCTCGCAGCCAGCGCGGACGTCACGGCCGCTCTGGCCCGCGCGGTCGTTTTGGTCGAGGGCATACACCGCTCCGCGAGTATGCAGGCCGCCGAAGCCGCCCAACGCATGCAGCGCCCCCTGTTCGCCCTGCTCCCCCGCGACGACGACGGGTACAGCAGCGGCAACACGCGCCTGATCGTCACCGGACGGGCGAAGCCATGCCAGGACGCCCGAGCAGCGATCGCCGCTCTGGAGGAAGTTCCGCACGCCGCCGCCGAGCTGGTGACGGCCTTGCGCGCCCAGCAGGTGACGGCCTGGCCCGACGCCTCCCCTCTCGCCCAGTGGATCACCGTTCAGGCCGACTGCCACCGGCGACTTCGTATCACCGCAGGTCACCCCAACACACAGCGAACCAACTACCCGCCCGCCGAGCACTCCGGCTGGCACGCGGCCGAGCTCGCATCGGGTGGCATCAGCAGGACGGTCTACCGCTCCGCCTCCACCGATCTCACCGCCGACACTGCAGCCCTGGTCTCGGTCGTACGGCAATGGGCCGCCCAGACCTGACCCGCAACCGGGCCCGGGCCCACTCGGGCCCGGGCCGCCGGCGAACCGACCGGGGCCCCACACGGCCAAGGTCGACGCCTTGCTTCTCATCCCACGGAAAGGACCACGTCCATGCCGATCTACCTGCGTGAACCCGAACCTGCCCCCGGCGGACCCGACGGAAAGGGGTGGAACCGGCTGAGTCTCAACGCGCACGGGGGCACCGGCCCCCAGTGCGCCCTGCGGCCACGGCGCTGGGGCGCGCTGCTGGAATCCCAGGACACCCGCCGCGCCCGCTGGGGCGGGTTCGGCCGCTGCATCAACCGCGGACAGTGCGACGGCTGCCCCGTGCTCCAGGCCTGGCGCGGGCAGTGCACCGTCGTACCGCTCAACGCGCCACGTGCCCTGGTGCGCGTAGAGCCCCTCTTCGCGCCGGACACATTGGTCACCGGTCCCTCCGGCTACCGCCTGTGGGTCACCACCGGCCCGGAAGACCGCGACTTCCGCAACCGTCAGCCGTGGACCTGGGAGGACGCCGCACGCATCCGGGGCTGGGAACTGGGCAGCGCGTACCACGACGAGCACGGCGAGGGCTTCTGGCTGGAGCGCACAACGCGTGTTCCGGCCCAGGGCTGCGTCATCACAACCCGCGCCCGAGAATCCTTCACCCGGCACGCCTTCCGGACGGCCCGCTGCCGGCTCGCCCTCCTGCACTGCCCCGGCGAGTGCCGCCACGATGACGACCTCCTGAACGCGATCTCACACGCATGTCCCGGACCGGACGGCGCCAACGAGGAGCAGGTTGCAGTCCGTTGGACGCAGGCGGAACACGTGACACCGCCGCCTTCCGAGCACGTCCGCTTCTGCGTCGAAGTCCGCCCCATGAGCCTGAAGATCACCGCCATCGGCGGCGTCAACGTTGCACACACCCGCCTGACGCTGTCCGGGTCCGGCTGGAGTCCGGAGCGCGCGCGAGCAGCCGGCGACGCACTCCGCACCCACCTCTCCCCACCCCGCCCCGCCCCCTGACCACCGCACTGAAACGGATCAGACCGATGACCTCACGCATCGACCGGATCGCCACCGAAGGAACCGGCCGAGTCTTTCGCCGCCTTCACCTGGCCGACGGCCACTGGATCTCCATCAACACCGGCCCGGCCGCGACCGAGTTCGACGAAGTGTTCCTCTTCCCCGGCCTGGACGCACCCACCGACGAAGCCTGGGAGGACGAGGACAGCTGGGAGGAATTCCTCACCGGCGGCGAACTCGGCCGGGGCCGCCTGTTCCTCGGCGTCCCTGCGGACGCCGTACGCCAGCTCATCACGGACCACGGCGGCGAGCATGCCCACCAGGACAGCGACTGACCCGGCGATGCCACCCGACTCAAACGCCCGGACCGGTCCGTGCGCTTACCGCAACGGTGCAGGTCAGCGCAGCAGACCCGGTTGCCCCAAACCCCGTTAAGGCGTATAATTATCAATGTCGATCGGACGGCAATCCGGCGACAACACCCACCACTTGGAGGACCCGTGCGCCCACCGCACAGCACAGCAAGGAACCAACCGGCCCCTCTCACCGAGCAGCGGACACTGTTCACCATCACGTCCTTCGACGCCCAGGGAAACCGGCTCTACAGCACCCTCCCCCTCGACAGCGCCGCCACGGCCGCCCGCTGGCACGATGACCTCGCCGACAAACCGGCGACGCAGCGGATCACCATCACCGCGAACACCATCGAGCGCACCAAGCGCGTGATCGCCGTCGAGGAGCTTCCCGGCCGCGGCGAGCCAACGCCCCAGCCCGCACTTCCCAAGCACGCGCACACGGTCCTGCGCTACTACCGCTTCAGCTCGGGCCCGCCGGTGCTGCGCACCGGCGACGAGGCTCGCGCCTGGCTCAAGCGGACCACCGAACAACAGCAGCACCCCACCCCGCACACCGTGCGCGTGGACCTGAACCAACTACGGCTGTTCGACGTCACGTTGACCGAACACGCTCGGCTGCTCACCTTCGCCGAGCTCAACGCTCTCATCTGAGCCAGCCGATCGTGCGGCAGGGCTCCTCCGGCGCCCCGGCCGCCGTCAACTTGGCGGACATGTACGAGAACCACCGTCCGGGCTGGGTCTCCCGGGTGCGCCGCAC
>NZ_JBEXPK010000134.1:0-11866 GCF_040612015.1 Streptomyces sp. NPDC006476
CCCCGCCAAACCCACCGACCGGGCGAACCCCGCAAACCCCCAGCCCACACCACCCCGCCACCACCCCACCCCACGAACCCCACACCTTTCGCACAGTTCGCTAATTCTGAAGCACTGATCCGCCGGAACCCACGTACTAAGGCATGTGATGGCCAGCTTAGAGCCTCGGGTTCACGAATATCGGGATGCTCCCCAGGGCACGATGTGAGTTCCCGCGTCTGAAGCGCGCCTCCGGCGATGTGACCGTCCCCAGCAGTCGTTGCCGCGCTTTCCTTCGCGTCGGGCGGGTTGCCCGTGCAGCTGGTAACTTCACTCGACATGACCCAGTTCGTGAGGTTCACCCTGGATGATGGCTCGGACGTGGTCTTCGAGTCGGCGGAGAGCGACTTCGTCGAACTGCGCGGTGGACAGGCCGAGGTGACGGACGGCGGCCAGATGCGGGACCGGCTGGAGTCGGTATCCCAGGCGGCGCAGCAGGTGGCCGAGTCCCTGCGCTCGAGGCTGGCGCCGCACGAGGTGGAGCTTGAGTTCGGGCTCAAGGTGTCCGGCGAGGTGAACTGGTGGTTCTTCGCAAAGAACCAGGCAGAGGGCACGATCAAGGTCACCCTGCGCTGGGCTCGGCCTGACGGTGAAGGATCGGCGGGTTGAGAAACTCGGCCGCCCTCGCGGAGGCCACTGCCGTGGTGCTCGTCGACGGCCGGCGAGCGGGATCCGCGGTGCTGGTCAGCAGCAGGTATCTGCTCACAGCCGCCCATGTCCTGGGCGCCGACGCAGTGCCCGGGCGCCGGATCGAGGTGCGGTTCCCCGCCCTTCGCGCGCCCGCATGCAACCGACTGCTTGAGGCATGCCGTGTGCCAGCGGAAGGGGGCGCAACGGATTTTCTGGATGCCGCTGTGCTGGACCTCGGCGACCAGCCTGCCGAGTGGCTGCCAAAGTCAGCCCTGCTGTCGCCGAAGCGACGTACCCCACCGCAGGTGAGCCTGTTTGGCTATCCGCTGCGGGAAGGGGAACCGGCAGGCGTCTGGCGCGACTTCGCAACCGCCGGGCCCACCGCAGTGAACTCTGTGCAGATCGACTGGCGCGGACAGTCCGGCTCCCTGGTCGGCCACAGCGGCGGGCCTGTGTGCGACCCGCAGACCACCGCCGTAGTGGGAGTACTGGTCGAGGGATCGGAGCGAGGCCGTTTCGACCGGTACATCCCGACCGGCGTTCTCGCGGACCGCTGGCCGCAGTTGCCCCGCCCCTGGCTGTTCGGAGGATCGGACGTCGTCAACGCCACTGAGCACTTCCGCATGCGGGCGCACGGCCAGCGCAGCCAAGCGCGCGGCGGTGACCTGTTCCGAGGTCGGCAGGCCGCCCTCGGGGCGGTTCGGGACTGGCTGACGCTCAGCGAGGCTCCCGGCAGTCCCTTGGTCGTCACCGGGCAGCCCGGCGCGGGGAAGTCTGCTGTCGTAGCCCGCGCGGTCATGAGCCTTCAGTCGGAACAGAGGGCGCCAGGCTTGGCCTTTCATGCCCGCAGCGCCACCCCCGCCAGTCTCCTCCAGGCGGTCGCGGACCTGATCGGTGTCGACAGCGCCGATTCCACCGGCGAGCTGATCACCGCACTGCGCGGGATCTCCGGAGGGCCGTGGCCCCTGGTCGTGGACGCGCTCGACGAGGTGGCGGTCACCGGCGACCGGCGGGAGATGACCAGGATGATCTCCGAACTGGCGGCTCTGCCCGCCCTGCGCGTCGTGGTGTCCACCAGGCCGCTCAAGGCAAGGAATGACGACGGCCGTTACCACCACGGCGAGTTGCTCCCCGCACTCGGCGTTGGCTCCTCAGACAGTCCCCATCTCGTCGATCTTGACTCCTCCCGGTACTTTGAGGCCGACGGGGTGCACGCGTATGTCATGGCGCTGCTCACTCAGTCCGGTGCGGAAGAACCCGGTCCACCCGGCCATGCCTGGGCCGGGTACCGGGCCGATCCAGCGCTGTGCGAGCGTCTGGCGTCACGCATCAGCGAGCGGGCCGAACGCAACTACCTGATCGCGGCCATGGCTGCCGACCCGCTCTCGACCATGCCCAGCCCGCTGGACCCGGACGATCCGCGATTTGATACGGCGGCCATCCCGACCAGCATCGGCGAGGCCCTCGACAAGTACTTCGACGGGCTGGACGGACGCAGACGGACCCGGGTACGCGGTCTGCTGAGCGCCCTTGTCTACGCCCGTGGTGCGGGAATCGACGACTCCCTCTGGCTGGGCTTCGCCAGGGCGCTCGGTTACGACGCCGCGGTCGAGGATCTGGACGAGCTGCACGACAGCGCCGCCGCAGACTATCTGCTCCAGACCGCTGTGTCCGACCACGGTGTGCCGCTCACCCGGCTGTTCCACCAGGCACTGATCGACGAACTGATCCAGCAGCGTCGGCACCGGCTCGGCGACGAGCGAGCGGTACTCGGCGTGCTCCGGTCCGGAAACTGGAGCCAGGCAACCGACTACGCCCGTTCCTACGCCGCCGACCACGCCGCCACCTGCGGAGAATTGGCCTCCCTGCTGCAGGACCCTACCTATCTCGCCGTCGCCGACCTCACCCGGCTCATTTCGCTGCTGCCGGCCGAACCGGATCTGCCGACCGCGCCCATCGTCCGCGTACTGCGCGAAGCTGGCCTGGCAGCGAACCCGCTGCCACCCGCACGGCGAGCGCGGCTTCTGGCTCTCACCGCGGCCCGCAACGGTCTGTGGGAACTGCGTCACACCCTCAGCGGCGGAGGCTGCGACGGGGTGGTGCCCCGTTGGGCACATCCCCTCGGCTCGTCCCACCGGCTTCTCACCGATTACAGCGGACGAGCAAGCACCTTGGCCGTGGGCCGGGCCGCTGGCCGCGACACCGTTGTCTGCGGCAGCACCGACGGTTCCTTGTGGATCTGGGACGCCGCGACCGGCGAGCGTATCCACGGGCCGCTCACAGGGCACACCAACGGTGTGTGGGCGGTGACGACCGGGCAGATCGAGGGCCGCGATGTCGTCGTCTCGGCGAGCATGGACGGCACCGTGCGCGTGTGGGACCCGGTCACAGGGCACCCCGTCGGCGAACCGCTGGAGCATCCGCAGCAGGTGTGCGCGGTGGCGGTGGGGAGCATAGGCAGCCGAGACGTGATCGTGTCAAGCGACTTCGATACGGTCCGGGTCTGGGACGCCGTGACCCGGCAACTCCTGAGCGACCCCATCACCGGTCACACGGACATGGTGTGGGCGGTGGCATTGGGCCGTATCGGTTCCCGCGATGTCATCGTCTCCACGAGTGAGGGCGTCGCGAGAAGAGGCGGCGGCTCCCTCCGGATCTGGGACGCCCGCACCGGCAATGCCGTCGCAGGGCCGCTGGCCGGCCACACCCTCGGCGTACGCGCGGTGGCCTGCGGACGAGTCAACGGCCAGGACGTCATCGTGTCCGGCGGCGAGGACGGGACGGTACGGGTATGGGACACCGCGACCGCCCGGCCCGTGGGCGAGCCGCTGGCCGGCCCGGCGGGAGGGACAG
This sequence comes from Streptomyces sp. NPDC006476, assembly GCF_040612015.1. Lineage (NCBI taxonomy): Bacteria > Bacillati > Actinomycetota > Actinomycetes > Kitasatosporales > Streptomycetaceae > Streptomyces > Streptomyces sp. NPDC006476. The sequence goes on from NZ_JBEXPK010000134.1 coordinate 3,523, forward strand.
TGGCACTGGGCCGTGTCGACGGCCGGGATGTCATCGTCTCAGGCGGCGCCGAGGGCACCGTCGGCGTATGGGATGCCGCCACCCGAAGCCCTCTGGGCGCACCCTTGACCGGGCATGGTGACTCCATCCGTGCTGTGGCTGTAGGACAGACAGAACACGGCGGGGTCATCGTCTCCAGCGACGGCACCGGTCCCGTACGCATCTGGGCCCTGGGGCCGGTGCTCGGTGAGCCGCTCACTGGACACCGTGGCCCAGTCACCGCACTGACCGCGGCCCGAATCGCCGGCCGGGAAACGGTTGTCACCGTGAGCGACGACGGCACCGTGGGCAGGTGGGATGCCTTGACCGGCAGACCGGTGGCCGAGCCGCTGGTGGGCTACGCCGGCCCGTTCACCGACGTGACCGTCTGCGGCTCAGCCGACGGACACGAGATGATCGCTGCCTCGACCAGCACCGGCTTGCTGTGCGTTTGGGACGCCGCCAGTGGCGAAGCGGTCGGCTACGACTCGTCCAACCACTCATTGGCGTTCCTCCGGGACGCCGCCGGCACATCGGTCGGCTATGGCTCGTCCGCACGCTCGTTGGAGCTCTTCGGCGAGACCATCATCACCATTCTGGTGTCCGCCGACACGCCATGGGTGTCATGCAGCTGGAATGCGGAGACCCGTCAGGCTTCGGCCCACGCCGGGATCTCGGAACGCTACTGTACGTACGCCGTGGCCAGTGGCGTTTCAGTCAGCGGAGAGATCATCGTCTCGGCCAACTGGGACGGCACCCTGCAGGGTTGGCATGCCGCTACAGGCCAGAGCCTCGGAGGCCCCATTCCCGCCCATGCCGACTCGGTCCGTGCGGTGGCGGTCGGCAACGGTGCAGGTCGGCACGTCATCGTCTCCGGTGGCGACGACGGCGTGATCCGGGTCTGGGACGCCGGCGACGGCGCACCTCTGGATGAGTGCACCGGCCACACAGGACCGGTCCTGTCCGTGGCCTTGGGACTCTGCGGCGGCCGCGACATCATTGTTTCCGGCGGCGACGACGGGACCGTACGACTCTGGGACCTCGCTACCAGCCGCCTGGTGAATGAGCCGCTGCCAAGCCACGCGGGTCCGGTCCGATCGGTGACCGTGGGGCACAGCAATGGCCGTGACATCGTCGTATCCGGCGGGGACGACGGCTTGACCCGCATCTGGCGCCCAACAGGAGAACTGCTCGACGAGGTCGACCTGCTCCTCCCCATCCGAGCCGTGGCCGTCTCGCAGGATGCGCTCTACATCGCGGCAGGACTGTCGACATGCGCGTACAGCCTCGCCTCTCTGAAATAAGGGTCCGTCCGGCTCCAAGCGGTTCCCGGCGAGGGATGGGCGTGGATCCTCCCTCGGAGGGACACCGCGACCTGGGAGTTCGACAACTCGGTCATCCGCGCCACGAAAGGAGCCATACCCAACTCGGATGGCGAGGTACGTGGTGGACTCACGGGATGTTGGACTGTCCCTGTCGTCGATGGTGTTCGGCAAAGTTGACATGGTCCACAGTGGCCGTGTAGCGCTGAGCGGCGTTGACGGTGAGGCCGAAGAGATCAGCAAGGCGGCGGGCGTCGCCGTTGCTGGCGTGCGCTTCGTCGAGGATCCGGTCTTCTCGCAAGGCCTGGGCTTGGGTGCCGAGTACGGCGTTGATCCACTTCCCGGTCACGGGCGTCAGGCGCCCGGCCGTTGCCAGGTTGATGAACAGATGCGGGTTGCCGCTGTTGGGCCACTGCCGCTCCCGGTGGGCGAGGTAGCCGTTGAGGGCGGCTCGTGCTTGCGGGGCAAGGAGGATCTTCCTGCCCTCGATATGAAGCCGGCCGTCGACGATGTCAGTGACGTGCAGGGTTCGGAGTTGGTGGGGCCGCAGCCCGTGGAAGATCAGGAGGGATCCGCAGGCGGCTCGGGTTGGATCCGGGGCGTCGATGAGGCTCCGCAGCACTGGGACGTCCATCGACACCGGCGTACGGGTTTCGGGCATGCCGACCTTCATCCGCGTGGTCGGGTTGGTGAACACGAGTCTGCGGCCGTGAAGGACTTGGAAGATCGATCGCAGGCCGGAGAGCATCTCGCTGCGGTCGGTCCCGCCGGAGGGAAGTACAGCAAGCACGTCGTCGCGGGTGACTTCGCGAAGACAGTCCCGGGTCCGCGCCCAGGAGTTGAGCGCGGGCAGCGCTGCGTAGAGGTGGTTGCGGATCGTGCGGTGGGAACGCGGGTGGCGCCGCGGCGTGATGGTGCTGCCGTGCAGCATGATCTCGACCCATGTGCCGATTTCGCTGCCTATCTTCGCGGGCAGGTGAGCAGTCTTCCGTTCGGCCCACGTGATGACGGCCGGGTTGCGGTTGTCCGTCAGGAAGTCGGCGTGGTCCAGGACGTCGATGGTCGGTTGGACCGGAAGGGCGAGCACGCGGAGCATGGCCACGGTGCTGGCTTCGATCGGTGCTCCTGGGGTGTCCTGGGTGGCGAGCAGGAGCTTGAGTGCGCGGTTGACTGCGCCGGTTGCGTCGCGGGTCCAGCCACGCTGTTCGCCGAGTTGCAGGCAGCTGGCTTCGAGGGACTCCAGCAGTTCGGGCAGTACGGGTTCGGGAACCGTCAGGGTGCGCATGCGCGCGTAGTCGCGGCGGGCGTCGAACAGGACGAGTTGTCGGTGGGCGGCAGCGGTGATCGGTCGCAGGTTGGGCTGTCGGCGCGATCGGGTGCGGCGGGTTCGGAAGCGCTGGGGCGGCGGGCGGCGGTGGGGCGGCACCATCAGCGCCAAGCGGTGTTCCATGCCATTGAAGAAGAGCTGGTGACCGCCGTTGACGGCTTCGAGACGGTCGGGGTCGGACGGGTCACGTGCCCAGGACCGGCTCCGGCGCCAGCACAGGCGACACTCGCCTTCTGCGTTGAGCGACGTGATACGTGTGCAGGATGTGCACTCGGCTTCGCCGGGGTGGCGGCGGGCCCAGTCGTGGCAGGCGGCACAGATGCCGCCGGTGGACTTGAACAGGCCCCAGGCGTCGCATCGTTGGCACGAGTCGGGCAGTGGTGGTGCACCTTTGTGGCAGCGGCGGCACAGCCCGGTTGTGTAGTAGTCCGGCGAGCCGCAGCGGCGGCACGGTGGTGGCGTATGCGAGCCGCGCGTGCGGCAGTTGTAGCAGTACTTGGCCTTGGTGTGAGCGACTGGCCGCAGCCCGCACGCCGGGCACGTTCGTGGAGCGGTCACGCCGGTGGCAGTGTGCGGTTGCGTCCGAGCCGGGGCGTGACCGAGCCGGCCCCGCCAGTCCCGGCCTCGGTCGGCTTGGCCGGGCGGCGGGCCGCCGCAGCCTCGGGCTCGTGGATCAGCAGGTCGCCGGTGGTGCAGCCCAGGACGGCGCAGATGATGTCCAAGTCGTCCAGACGCACGGTGGTCGGGGTGCCGGTCCATAGCGCGGACATCTTCCCCGCGCTGATCTCCAGCCCGGCCTCCGCCAGGCGGCGGCGCATTTCGGTGGACTTCCAGATGCCTTGCTCCGCGGCCGTCATTCGCAGGTTCCAGCGCACCGTGTCACTTCCCGTCGCTCGCCCCGAGCCGGGCGGCGACCCGTTCATTCGCCGCAGCCCAGGTGTGTTCGATGTGATCGTCGTGGACATGGACATAACGTGTCGTAGTGGACAGCCACTCGTGTCCGAGGAGCTCTTGGATCGCCTTCAGGTCCAGCCCCTGGGCGTAGTACTCGGACGCGCAGAAGTGTCGCAGTCCATGCGGCGTGAGGCGGCCGGACCAGGACGGCAGGTACAGCCCGACAGCTTTGGACAGCCCGGAACGAAGAGCGTCGTCGCCCACGCGGCGGCACCACCCGGTGTACGGGTCACGGCGCTCACTGGGCAGCAACGGAGCGTCGGGGTCCATGTAGTCGTCGCCGAACTGGTGGCGTACGTCGGTGAACCACCAGTTCACCAGTGCGTCCACCGAGTTGATGGCCGGGACGAGCCGGGCCTTGGGGCCGCGGCCGCGGCTGCCCTTGCCGTGCCGGACGTGCAGCTTGCCGTACTGGCCCAGGTCGGGCCGCCAGTCGCGGATGTCGAGCATCCTGGTCTCGCCGATCCGCAGCCCGGCGCGCCGCCACAACGACGCGGCGAAGTAGTCCCGGGCGGCCGGCAGGTACTTGCGCGCCGACGGCAGAGACGTCCGCCAGGCCGCGAACAGGTCGCCGACCTCCGAGGAAGACGGCGGAATCCGCGGCGAACCGTAGTCGGCCGTGGCCGGGCGGTTGAACTCGTCGATCGGCTGGACCAGCACGTGTCCAGTCAGGGCATGCACATCGCCCTGGTAGCGGGCGATGAGGAAGTCGAAGAACTGAGCGATCGAGCCCGCCTTCTTGTGCACGGTCCCCTTCGCCAGGTCCCGGTCCTTGCGCTGATGGACGAGGAACCGGTCCGCGTCGTCAGGCTGCACAGTCCAGACCGGCCGGCCCACGAACCTGATCAGCTCGAAGAGCACCGCCCGGTCGCCCGCGATCGTGACGTCCTCGACGCCGGCGCCGACGGACGCCAGCAGGTACTGGTCCACGAGCTCCTGCTCGTAGTCCTCGTACTCCTGCTCCGTGCGCAGGCTTCGCGGCGAACCCAGCGAGCGCACCGTCGCTAACGCCACAGAGACCTCACCCACTTCACCAGGAGCGACAGTGCGCCGAAGATATCAGCGAACCTTCAGAAATCGCGACCAAATGCCAGAATCTCCTGTCAGTCCCACGAACCCGTTGCAGCCTGGCCCGCACGGCCACCAGCGACAGGGACGCTCCGGAAAACCCACGGGAGTTCGTGTAAACGGCACTCGCACGCACTACCGCCGCAGCCCGGTGCTGGCCAGCCACCCCGCCGGACGGCCCTGCACCGATCCGTCCTGCCTGTGCCTGTCCCGCACCACGGACGAGGAGCACGCCGCCCGAAGCGGCAGCCCCGCCGACCGGTACGAGGCCTGGATGATCCACACCCGGAACTACCAGTTGGTCTCGCTGCCCGACCGGCCCGATGTGCCCTCCGGCATCAGTCTCGACGCGCCCGCCCTTCGTAAACGCGTGCTGCGCACCGCGACCCTCAGCCCCGATGCGCAACGCCTGATGGACCTCTGGAACGCCCTGACGAACGGGGCCTGACCAGCCCGCACCAGCGGAAGGAAACCGCCATGCTGATCAAACCAGACCCGGCCACACCCGCAGGCAGGGCCATCATCGACCTGGCCGACCTCATGGACCACCTCCAGGAGCGCACCGGCGAATGGCCGGGGGCGGACACCGTCGACATCCTTGAAGGGTGGCTGCGCCGCTTCACCTTCGCAGTCGCCGAGGACCTCACCACGCAGACAGCCGGCCGGGCGTGGGTGCTGCGCCAGTGGGACCGGCACGGCGATGACGTGACGCTCTGGTCCGATGAGGCCTCCGCCCTGGCCTCCCTCGCACAGGAAGTACGCAGGTCGTGGGACGACGTGTCGGGCACCGACGGTTTCCCGTTCCGGCCTCCCGCCGACGACCAGACGGTCGTGGACCTCTACTACGGGCCGGAGACGAGCCGCGGCGACGCGGGCTACACGCTGTACCCCGCCGACATCTCCCGTCACCTGCGCGCGCCCCTCAGCCTCAAGCTCTCGGACGACGAGGCCTGCGCGCAGGCGAACAGCTCGGCGGTCTTCCACCCGATGCACGGGCCCGACGACGAGGGCCTGCCCTGCATCGAGCTCGCGGGCATCCTCGTGTTCGCCTACCTCGACGCCGACCGGGAGGCCGTACGGGTCTCCGTCCATCTGGACACCACCGACGTGCAGTTGGTCCGGGCCGACGGCACAGTCCCGATGCAGGTGGAGATCGAGACCGCCACGGTCTTCGACAACCTCACCCCGATGCCGGCTCCGGCGGGGTTGACCGGGTGGAAGGCCTGGATCCGTCGGCTCGCCCGCCGCACCGCGCCCTCCGGCAGCGGGCAGCGCCGACAGGGGGGTTGACCCTCCACCAGGAGACACTATTATTTGAAATAGGAGGTGTTCACATGGCCCCGTCCGTCACGCACGTGACCGGCACCATCACCGGTGACGTGGAAGTCCGATTCACCGACGGCGGCATCGCCGTCTGCCGGTTCCGTCTCACCGAGACCCCCACACAGTGGGACGCCGCCGCCCAGAAGTGGCGTGACCTGGAGCCGATTCCCTACATCTGCACCGCCTGGCGGGACCTGGCCAGCAACGCCGCCGAATCGCTCGTCGACGGGGTCAACGTCCTGGTCAAAGGCCGTGTCACCGGGGTCAAGGACAACTCCATCTATCTGAGCGTCGACGACCTCGGCATCAGCCTGCGCAGGCGCATCGCCTACACCGAGGCCAGCCTGCCCAGTCCGATCGCCGCCCGCCCGGTCACCGCGCCTCTGGCACCTCAGCCCGCGCCAGCCTCCCGCCCGGCACCCGGGCGACCGGGCAGCCCACCCGCCTGGTGGGAGGAGAAGCGGGCCACCAACTGGTCTTAGCCCGGCACTCCCCCGCAGTGGCCGACGGCACTCCCCTTCCCGTCGGCCGCTGACCAAAGTCATCCCCTTCGCCCGCCCCGGCGCGGCACCGGTTCGCCTGCCGGTGCCGCGTCCTGCCTGAAAGGCCGGCCATCGATGCCCGCACACGCCCTGTCCGAACGAGCCGCACGCGCCGCGCTCGCCGCCCACTTCGCCCCCGGCCAACTCGCCGCTGAACTCGACGAGTACACCCCGGCCGAGGTGTGGCAGCGACGCGTCCGCGGTGATGGCAGCGGCCGCCTGGCCCACTACCGGCCACACGAGGAACTCGCCCAAGCGGAGCTGACCTGCCCATTCGTTCTCCCCTCGGACGAGGAGTGGCCCACCGCCCTCGCCGACCTGGGGCCTGCGTGCCCGCTGGGTCTGTGGGTCCGAGGGCGCGAGCGGCTGCCGCGGCTGAGCGGCACTGCGGTCGTCGTGACCGGCAATCGGGTCCCCACCGAGCGGGCTGTCACCTGTGCGCACGACTTCGCCGCCGCCCTCGCCGAGGCCGGTCACACGGTCACCGCCACGCTCGCCTACGGCGTCGACTCCACCGCCCACCAGGCCGCCGCCGAGACGGGCGCCGCGTCCCTCGCCGTCCTGCCGCGTGGCCTCGACGGGGCTCACCCTCACGCGCACGCCTCGCTGCTGCGCTCCGTCCTCGACGGCGGCGGCGCGGCGGTCAGTCTCTACCGGCCTGGCACCGTGGCCAGCGGCGCGACGCTGAAGGCCAGCGCCGCGGTGCTGGCTGCGCTCGCCCGGGCGGTGATCCTCGTCGAGGCCTGGACCACGTCTCGGCGATGTACGCGGCCGAGACGGCCGTTGACCTCCGCCGGCCCCTGCTCGCCGTGCCCGGCACGGGGGGCGTCCGCTCCAGTGGCAACGCCCGACTCATCGACGGGCAGCTCGCCGTGCATAGTGCCGATCCCCGTCTGGTGCTCGCTCTGCCGCACGCGCGCGTAGCCCGAGCCGGTGACGTCGCGGACGGCGATCTGCTCCTGGCCGCGGTCGGGGCGGACGGAGTCGACTACTTCGTTACCCCCTACATCGCCCAACCGAGCCTTTCGACCCCTCGTGCGGATGCGGCGTGTGCTGCCTGGTCACGGCGCCCGGCCAGGTGGTGGTGCTGTCCCAGGGCGATCCCTGGGAGTCCTGCGATCCGTGGCCCGCCGACGACCGCCTGCTCGTCGTCTCCGCCCAGCGGCTGACCGACCGGCCCCTCGAGGAGTGAGAGCCGCTATGTCCCGTACGACGTACACGCCGTCTCTGCCCGGCCTCAGTGCCGCTGACGACGACCTGGACATCATCATCAACTGGGGTGTCGGCGCTGACTCCTCTGCCTACATCGCCAAGATGCTCACCGCCCCGGGCGCGCATGGCATCGGCCTCGACCGCACCGCCGTCCTCTACATGGCCACCGGCAGCGAGTGGCCCGAAACCCGGCTCCTGGCCGATATCGGTAAGTCCGGCTATCAGAACCTGCGGAATGATCGGGTACGGGGGATGCCGCTGGGCGGCCCGGCACCGCACGGTCACCGCCCACCGGGCACTAATTGAAATACAGGTCCTGGGCGGGATCGGCCTGTGCCAGGTCGCGGTGCACCTGTCCTACGTGACCAGCACGCCGCGGGCATCCGCACCGCCTGGGTCGCGGCGGACGAGGTCTACGGCGGCAGTGCCCTGCGCCGCCGGATTCGCACGCTGGGCTACCGCCCTCGACGCCGCCGTCGACCACATGGCACTCGACGACAGGGCCCCGATCCATCCCGCCCGCGTCATCCGCACCGCCCGCTCCGTCTTCCCCCGCGACACCGTCCTCGGCGTCGACG
>NZ_JBEXPK010000135.1:0-11659 GCF_040612015.1 Streptomyces sp. NPDC006476
CACGTCGTCCCGGTCGACGGTCAGGTCATCGGCGAAGTGCCGGTCGCCAGTGGCGTCGGGCACGTACTTCACAGTGACAACGATCCTCAAGCTCACGCCGGCTCTCCTACTGCATCGTCATTTCGGTGCTGCCTCTTTCAGGCAGCATAGGCGCCTCAAGCGGCCGATCCCGATCGGGGCGACCCCGCGCTCCGAGCGAAATATTACTCGCCAGTACACCCAGTTCGTTCCCGCTAAGCAAGCGCTTTGAACTGTGACCTGTGCAACGCAGCGTAATCGGAACTCGACCGCTTCGCAGAGGGAGCCGGCGCCGGATCAGTCCCGCAGGCCGTTGAAGCGCCCCTGGTGATAGAGGAGCGGACGGCCGGGGCCGGTGGGGTCGCCGAGGGCGACCTCCGCCAGGACGATGCGGTGATCACCCGCGGGCACGCGCGCGACGATCCGGCACACCAGCCAGGCCAGGACGTCATCGAGGACGGGGACACCCTCGGGCCCCTCGCGCCAGGCGGTGGGCGCCCCGAAGCGGTCGGCGCCGCTCTTCGCGAAGGTGGCGGCGAGTTCCTGCTGGTGGTCGCCGAGAATGTGGACGCCGATGTGGTCGGTCGTGGCTATCGCGGGCCAGGAGGAGGCGCCCAGGCTGATGCCGAAGGAGAGCATCGGGGGTTCGGCGGAGACGGAGGCGAGGGAGGTGGCGGTGAAGCCGACCGGGCCGGCGTCGCCACGCGCGGTGATCACGGCGACTCCCGCCGCGTGCCGGCGGAAAACGGAGCGCAGCAGGTCGGGCGAAGCGAGCTGAGGGGTACCGAGGTCGGATGCGGCCGTCATGGAGTTGTCCTTCTGCGAGAGGGGGCGAGCGGGGTCGTGGCTGCTCAACAGCCCGGACAGCGCGCGCTCGCGTTGCGGACGAGGTCGACGTGGACCCGCCCGTACAGAAGGAGTTCGGTCGGCATGGGGTCAGGCTGACGATAGGTGGTGCGCCCAGTCAAGTACGTTCCGGCATATGGGAGATGCCTCACCGTCCGCATCACAGCCGTCAAACCGCCTCCCCCAGTGCCGCGATGACGTCCGCCTTGCGCGGCTGCCCGGTCGCCCGCCGCACCACCCGGCCGTCGGCGTCCAGGACGAGCACGGTCGGCGTCTTGAGGATGTCGAGTTCGCGTACGAGGTCCAGGTGATCCTCGGCGTCGATCTCTACATGGGTCACGCCCGGCACCATGCCGGCGACCTCGCCCAGGACGCGCCGGGTGGCCCGGCAGGGGGCGCAGAAGGCACTGGAGAACTGCACGAGGGTGGCCCGCTCGCCCAGTGCCTCGCCCAACTCGGCCACGCCGAGCCGCTTTCCGTCGTCGCGCCCACGCACGCGTACTCTCCCGCTCCGCTGCCGATGCAGCACTCCATAGGCGCCCGCCACCACGAGCACCACCACGCACACCACGAGTCCGGCCATCGACTGCTCCAGCGTTCACGAGACTGCAAAGATTCCCGGCCCCAGGAATCGTGTCCTGTGCGGAATGCTTGATTCATGGACATCGATGTGAGGGGCCCTCGCTTCGGGGCGGCCCTGACCACCCTGGTACTGGCCATTGTGCTGATCACCGGAAACGTCTGGCTACTGGCCTGGCAGACGCTGGCGTTCGCACTGGGCGCGGCGGCCGGTGTGGGCCGGTCGCCGTACGGCTGGCTGTTCCGCAGGGTCGTACGGCCCCGGATCGGGCCGCCGACCGAGTTCGAGTCGCCGGAGCCGCCGCGGTTCGCGCAGGCGGTGGGGCTCGTCTTCGCGGGCGTGGGGCTCGTGGGCTTCGCGCTGGGTCCGGACTGGCTGGGGCTGGCCGCGACCGGGGCGGCGCTCGCGGCGGCCTTCCTGAATGCGGCGTTCGAGTACTGCCTGGGCTGCGAGATGTACCTGCTGGCGCGCCGGGTCGGGGTGCGCGCGGAGTAAAGGGTACGCAAAAGCACGAGGTGGATCACCGCGCGACGTGACGAGGATCTCCGCGACTGTCCGGAACTTGGACTGGCTCCCCGGCCGTTCTTCGGGCACGATCTGCGAGATGCCGTAAACCTACGGCTGCGTAACTTTCCCGCCGGGAGCGTCCTTCCCAGGCCGAGAAGGAAGGGTCCACCCCGTCCATGGCAGAGCTTGTCTACCGTCCCGTCATCGGTCTCGCGCTCACCCTGTTCAAGGCGTGGGACCTGAAGATCGACTGCAAGGGGTCGGAGAACATTCCGCGCTCGGGTGGTGCCGTGCTGGTGAGCAATCACATCAGCTACCTGGACTTCGTCTTCGACGGCCTCGCGGCGCTTCCGCAGAAGCGTCTCGTGCGCTTCATGGCCAAGGAGTCCGTCTTCCGGCACCGGATCTCCGGGCCGCTGATGCGGGGCATGAAGCACATCCCGGTGGACCGCAAGCAGGGCGACGCGGCGTACGCGCACGCGCTGGACTCCCTCAAGTCCGGTGAGATCGTCGGGGTGTTCCCCGAGGCCACCATCTCGCAGTCGTTCACGCTGAAGTCCTTCAAGTCCGGTGCCGCGCGCCTGGCGCAGGAGGCGGGCGTCCCGCTGGTCCCGATGGCGGTCTGGGGCACGCAGCGGCTGTGGACCAAGGGCCACCCGCGCAACTTCAAGCGCAGCCACACGCCGATCACGATCCGTGTCGGCGAGGCCATCGAGGCCTCCAAGGACAAGTACGCGGGCGTCATCACCCGGCAACTCCGCGAGCGCGTCCAGGAACTGCTGGAGGCCGCCCAGCGCGCCTACCCGGTCCGCCCGAAGGACGCGAACGACACGTGGTGGATGCCGGCCCACCTGGGAGGCACGGCCCCGACCCCGGAGGAAGTACGGGCGGCGGAGGCCATCTGAGAACCGCTGGAAATACCCACCCGCGCTCCGGCGGGAACGGCCCCTTGGGCACGCCTGACGCACCCGCGAGCGGAGTTTGGCAGATGTCCGGCCCGGCGCTCCCGGCGCCTGCCCGGCAGTCGGGGACACCGTCGTACGCGCCCTCCGCAGCAACGACCTGACCTGGGCTTTCTCCTCAGACGGACTTAGGATCCCCGCTTCGGGAAGGGGAACCGATGGACCGACACATACGCACGGTCGAGGACGTACTGCGGCTCCTGGACGGCCTGTTCGCCGCCGGAGGCGATCGGTGGACGACGGACGCCGGGTCGTGGTGGGACGACTTCTACGCGGACCGCTTGCGGCAGATTCCGTTCTTCGCCGCGAAGCCCGACGAAAACCTGGTCTCCCACGTCGAGCGTGGACTTCTCACCGCCGGACGCGCCCTCGACCTGGGATGCGGCCCCGGGCGCAACGCCCTGTACCTCGCCTCCCGGGGTTTCGAGGTCGATGCCGTCGACCTGTCGTCCGAGGCCGTCGCGTGGGCCGGGGAGCGGGCGGCCGAGGTGGGGGCTGAGGTCCGGTTCCTTGCGGGGGACGCCTTCGCCCTCGTGGGTAGCGAGTTGCGGGGGTCGTACGACCTGGTCTACGACTCGGGGTGCTTCCACCACCTGCCGCCGCATCGCCGGATCAGCTACCTGGCGCTGCTCGATCAACTCCTCGCCCCCGGCGGTCTGTTCGGGCTCACCTGTTTCGCCGCCGGTGCCATGGGGTCCGAACTGCCGGACGCGGCGTTCTACGAACGCGGCCGGCTCGAGGGCGGACTGGCGTACACCCCCGAGGCGTTGCGCGGGCTGTTCGGTGGGATGACGGAGGTCGAGATACGGCGGATGCGCGACGAGCCGGCCGACTCCTCGTACTTCGGCGAACCCTTCCTCTGGACCGCCCTGTTCCGCCGGGCGTACTGACCCTCAGCTCGCGGACTCCGCGGCCCGTACGTCGATCCGCGCGCCCGGACTGAACTTCTCCAGGAGCTCGGCGAGTTCGGCGCCCGCCGCCTCCACCTCGGCCACCGGCATCGGGGCCAGGCTCTCCAGGAGGAAGATCGCGGAGACGCTCTCCTCGGTGAGGCGGGTGCGCGGACCCTGGCGCCAGTTCCAGCGGCGACAGGTGACACCCGTCTCGTCACGCCAGACCACCTCGCCCGCGTCGGGGCGCTCGATGACCTCCTCGCCTCCCGCGACGGTCACAAAGTCCTCGTCGCCGGTGGCCCGGACGAGCGTCATGCCGCCCTGGATACGGTCGGTGTCCTCGCCGCCGACGGGGATCAGATGGGCGACGCTGATCGCGTTGTAGAGGTCCACGAGGAGGTTGATACGCGGCAGACCGGCGTCGGACAGCGCCCGCTTGGCCAGCGCCTCCGCGGAGTTGCGGGTGCGCGACGGCTTGGAGCCGAACGCCGTGTAGACCTCGCGCCAGGCCGCCATGTGCGGGTCCTCGTGCGGGGCGCGGCCGTCCAGACGCGCGGCGAGGCGGCGGGCCGCGTCATCGAGCAGCGCCGAACCGGCCTCGGTGCTGGGCCCGTTGACCAGACCGTGTACCTCGATCGCGACATGGGTGAAACCGGGCGCGAGGGCACGCACCTCGTCGGAGACGGTCAGGGAGAGTGTCATCGCCTTGCCTCAGAGTGCGGTGGGGAGGGTCTTCCAGAGGTACGGCCGGTCGGGCGCGGCCCGGAGGGCCTTCAGCACGGCCGGATGAGGTTCAGCGTACAACACCGGATAGTCCAGCTCATTGGACTCAGGGGCCGGCGTGAAGGCCAGCCGCTCGCCGTCCAGGGAGAACCGGGCATCCACCCCCGGCTTGTTGCCGCGCGGGTCCTGCCGGTGCCAGGCACCGTTGAAGCGGACGGCGACCAGGCCGTGCACCACGTCGAACTTCTGGTAGCAGAACGCGGTCGGGATGTCCTCGGCCCGCAACAGGGCAGCGAGGGCGTGCGCCTTGGCGTAGCAGACACCGGTGCCCTGCTCCAGGACGTCGGAGGCGCGCCAGGTGACCCGCGTATCGCCGGAGTCCTGCGAGTGGGGGATCGCATCACGGACGAACTCGAAGGCGAGCCGTGCATAGGCATACGAGTCTGCCGCATCCCGAGCGAGACGCGCGGCCGTCTTCCGGACCAACGGGTGATGATGGTCGATGACCTCGTCAGCGGCCAGATAGGCGGACAGGTCAGGGGTGTTCTGGATCAGTTCCATGCCCGCAGAGCATAGAAATACGGCCACCCGAGCGTCAATGAATTTTCAGGTGACCGTATATCTATGCAGAGTGTCGCTCCTACCGGGCCATCTCCTCCTTCAGCGCCGCCACGAACGCGTCCACGTCCTCCTCGGTCGTGTCGAACGCGCACATCCAGCGCACGACGCCGGCCGCCTCGTCCCAGAAGTAGAACCGGAACCGCTTCTGCAGCCGCTCGCTGACGTCGTGCGGCAGCTTGGCGAAGACGCCGTTGGCCTGCACCGGGTAGAGGATCTCCACGCCGTGCACCGCGCGCACGCCCTCGGCCAGCCGCTGGGCCATCTCGTTGGCGTGCCGGGCGTTGCGCAGCCAGAGGTCCTTGGCGAGCAGGGCCTCCAGCTGCACCGACACGAAACGCATCTTGGATGCGAGCTGCATGGACAGCTTGCGCAGGTGCTTCATGTGGCTCACGGCGTCCTGGTTGATCACCACGACCGCCTCGCCGAACAGCGCGCCGTTCTTCGTCCCGCCGAGGGAGAGGATGTCGACGCCGACCGCGTTGGTGAACGTCCGCATGGGCACGTCGAGGGAGGCGGCCGCGTTCGCTATGCGGGAGCCGTCCAGGTGCACCTTCATGCCGTGAGCGTGGGCGTGCTCGCAGATCGCGCGGATCTCGTCCGGTGTGTAGAGGGTGCCGAGCTCCGTGCTCTGCGTGATGGACACCACCTGCGGCATGGCGCGGTGCTCGTCGTCCCAGCCGTACGCCTGCCGGTCGATCAGCTCGGGGGTGAGCTTGCCGTCCGGGGTGGGCACGGTGAGCAGCTTCAGACCGCCCATGCGCTCCGGCGCGCCGCCCTCGTCGACGTGGATGTGCGCGCTCTCGGCGCAGATCACCGCTCCCCAGCGGTCGGTGACCGCCTGGAGCGCGACCACGTTGGCGCCGGTGCCGTTGAAGACCGGGAATGCCTCCGCCGTGGCGCCGAAGTGGCTGCGGATGATCCGCTGGAGGTTGTCCGTGTACTCGTCCTCGCCGTACGCGACCTGGTGCCCGCCGTTGGCCACGGCCAGCGCGGCGAGCACCTCGGGATGCGCCCCCGCGTAGTTGTCGCTGGCGAAGCCGCGGACGTCCGGGTCGTGATGGCGGCGGGCGTCGGTCTTCGGGGGGTTCACGGCTTCTCGGTCAGCCACAGACGCTTTCCGTTCACTTCGGCGGCGGGCTTGCTCCAGACGTCGGCGATGGCCTCCGCCAGGTCCTTGACGTCGGTGAAGCCCGCGAACTTCGCGTTGGGGCGCTCGGCGCGCATCGCCTCGTGCACCAACGCCTTGACGACCAGGATCGCAGCCGCGGAGGTCGGCCCGTCGGGGCCCCCGGCCTTGCGGAAGTAGTCCGCCATGGCGAGCGTCCACGCCTCGGCCGCGGCCTTGGCGGCGGCGTAGGCGGCGTTCCCGGCGGTCGGGTTGGAGGCGCCGGCCGCGCTGATCAGGACGTACCGGCCGCGGTCGCTGCGCTGGAGGGCCTCGGAGAAGGCCAGGGAGGTGTGCTGCACGGTGCGGATGAGCAGCAGCTCCAGGAAGTCCCAGTCGTCCAGGCTGGTCTTGATGAAGGCCTCGCTGCCGCGCCAGCCGCCGACGAGGTGGACCAGGCCGTCGACACGGCCGAAGTCCTTCTCGATGTGGGTGGCCCAGTCGCGGGTGGAATCCAGGTCCAGCAGGTCGACGGTCTCCCCGGTGACGGTGGCACCGCCCGAGGCGTACCGGGCCGCGTCCACAGCTTCGGCGAGCCGCTCGGGGTCGTTGTCCGCGGCGACGACGGTCGCCCCGGACTCGGCCAACCGCATCAGGGTGGCCCGGCCCGCGGGCCCGCCCGCACCCGCGACCGCGATCACCGCACCGCTGAGAGCTCCGTTCCCCGCCATGTTCTTCGCCTCCTGAGCAGTGTTCCCGGGCTTGCGCGCGAGGACGCCGCTCACGCGGCGACTCGCTCGGCGCTCTCCGCGGTGATGCCCTTGGTGGAGGCGATCACGTTCTTGAGCTTCTTGGAGAGGGCCTCATAGAACATGCTCAGCGGAAACTCGTCCGGAAGCACGTCATCGACGAGTTTCCGCGGCGGCTGGCTCAGGTCGAGGGCGTCGGGGCCCTTGGCCCAGCGGGAGCCGGGGTGCGGGGCGAGATAGGTGGAGACCAGCTCGTACCCGGCGAACCAGTGGACGAGCTTGGGACGGTCGATGCCGTCGCGGTAGAGCTTCTCGATCTCGGCGCACAGCTCGTTCGTCACCTGCGGGGCGCGCCGCCAGTCGATGTGGAGCTTGTTGTCGGTCCACCGGACGACGTCGTGCTTGTGCAGGTAGGCGAAGAGCAGCTGGCCACCGAGGCCGTCGTAGTTGCGTACGCGCTCGCCGGTGACCGGGAAGCGGAACATGCGGTCGAACAGGACCGCGTACTGCACGTCACGGGCCTGCGGGACGCCGTCGGCCTCGAGCTTCACGGCCTCCTTGAAGGCGGTGAGGTCGCAGCGCAGCTCCTCCAGGCCGTACATCCAGAACGGCTGCCGCTGCTTGATCATGAACGGGTCGAAGGGCAGGTCGCCGTGGCTGTGGGTGCGGTCGTGGACCATGTCCCACAGGACGAAGGCCTCCTCGCAGCGCTTCTGGTCGTGGACCATCGCGGCGATGTCCTCGGGCAGCTCCAGGCCCAGGATGTCGACGGCGGCGTCGGTGACGCGGCGGAAGCGGGCGGCCTCGCGGTCACAGAAGATGCCACCCCAGGAGAACCGTTCCGGCGCCTCGCGCACGGCGATGGTCTCCGGGAAGAGGACGGCGGAGTTGGTGTCGTACCCGGCCGTGAAGTCCTCGAACTTGATGCCGCAGAACAGCGGGTTGTCGTAGCGGGTGCGCTCCAGCTCGGCCAGCCAGTCGGGCCAGACCATGCGCAGCACGACCGCCTCGAGGTTGCGGTCGGGGTTGCCGTTCTGCGTGTACATCGGGAAGACGACCAGGTGCTGCAGGCCGTCCGCGCGGTTGGCGGCGGGCTGGAAGGCCAGCAGCGAGTCCAGGAAGTCCGGCACCTCGAAGCCACCCTCGGCCCACCGGCGCAGGTCCTTGACCAGGGCCTCGTGGTAGGCGCCGTCGTGCGGCAGCAGCGGGGAGAGCTCCTCCACCGCCTCCACGACACGCCGGACGGCGGCCTCGGCGTCCGCCCGTCCGGGTGCGTTCTCCGCGGCGAAGTCGATCGACCCGTCCTTGGACTGCCATGGCCGGATCTGCTCCACGGCATCCTTGAGCACCGGCCACGCCGGGTGCTCGACCACCCTGGTCGCGGGAGGAACCTGCTCCCCCGAAGCCGCCTGCACAAGAATTTCCGTCATGTCCCATCCTCCACGGGAGAAGCTTGCGTAAGGAGACCGTATACATACGAGCTTTCTTCCAGCAAGGGGAGCCGCGGGAAATTATCCTGCCCACCCGCATCGTCACAGAACTTTTTCCTGCCGGATGCCGTAGGTGCGATGGAGCGGGGTATACATGCGCCTCCGGCGGATACCGGCCACCGGTCAATACCCGCGCAACTCGCCCACGCCCGGGTGACCGGCCCCGCCGGTACCGGCCAGGTCCGCCCCGTACGTCACCCCAATCCCCCGTGTACGAGCGGGTTCATCGGCAGGCCGGGCCGTTAGGCTGCGGCTCTGCCCACGTGAACCGTCCGCTCCGGTCCGCGCGGGTCCGAGCCGCCGTCGACGGAAGCGAGTTGAACCTTGAACTTCCTTACCATCGGTCACCGCGGAGTCATGGGTGTCGAACCCGAGAACACCCTCCGTTCCTTCGTCGCCGCCCAGCAGGCGGGCCTCGACGTCATCGAACTCGATCTCCACCTGAGCAAGGACGGCGCCCTCGTCGTCATGCACGACAGCGACGTGGACCGCACGACCGACGGCACCGGCGCCATCGCCGACAAGACCCTCGAGGAGCTGCGCGCCCTGGACGCGGGCCGCGGCGAACGGGTCCCCGTCTTCGAGGAGGTCCTGGACGCCGTGAAGGCTCCGCTGCAGGCCGAGATCAAGGACGTGCAGGCGGCCAGGGCACTCGCCGAGGTGATGCTGGACCGGGACCTGGTCCCCCGCGTCGAGGTGTCCTCCTTCCACGACGAGGCCGTCGCCGAGATCGCCCGGCTGGTGCCGGGCGTACGGACCGCGCTGGTCGGCAGCCGCTTCGGCACCGACATCGTCGACCGTGCGGTGGAGGTGGGCGCGGCGACGGTCTGCCTCAACATCCGCCGGCTCACGCTGGAGGTGGTGGAGCAGGCCCGCAAGGCGGACCTGAGGGTCATCGGCTGGGTGGTGAACACCCAGGACGATCTGCGGCTCGTACGGGCGCTGCAGCTGGACGGCGCGACCACCGACTACCCGGAGATCAAGCGCACCGCCCGCTTCACGGCGTGAGGGTCACACCAGTTCCTTGACCAGCAGCTCGAACTGCAGGTCGTCGCGCTGCGGAATGCCGAAGCGCTCGTCGCCGTACGGGAAGGGCGTCATCCTTCCCGTACGGCGGTAGCCGCGCCGCTCGTACCAGGCGATGAGGTCCTCGCGTACGGAGATCACGGTCATGTGCATCTCGCGCACGCCCCAGCTCTCGCGGGCGGCGCGCTCCGCCTCGGAGATGATCACCTTGCCGAGGCCGCCGCCCTGGAGTTCCGGGCTGACCGCGAACATCCCGAAGTAGGCGTGGTCGCCGCGGTGTTCGAGCTGGCAGCAGGCGATGACCCTGCCGTCCCGCTCGACCGTCAGCAGTCGGCTGTCCGGCGACTTGACGACCGCGAGCACGCCCTCCGGGTCGGTGCGCTGGCCCTCCAGGATGTCCGCCTCCGTGGTCCAGCCGACGCGGCTGGAGTCCCCGCGGTAGGCCGACTCGATCAGCTCGACCAGGGCGTCCACGTCTGCGTCCGTGGCATCGCGGAAGGTCAGTCCAGCGGTGGCGGTGTCCATGGGGCGGCTCTCCGATCTGCGGCGCGGCGCGGGCAAGGACGAGGGTAACGCCCTAGCCTGGGGGCGCATGGTGCACGTTCTCAGCAGCCGGCTCCTTCTCCAGCCCGCCGATCCCGAGCGCTCCCGCCGTTTCTACGGCGAGCAGCTGGGCCTGCCCGTCTATCGCGAGTTCGGCACGGGAGTCGATCGCGGCACGGTCTACTTCCTCGGCGGCGGCTTCCTGGAAGTCTCGGGCCGCTCGGATGCGGCGCGCTCCCCCGCGGTACGGCTGTGGCTCCAGGTCGAGGACGCGGGCGCGGCCCACGAGGAGCTGCGCGCCAAGGGCGTCGAGATCGACCGGCCTCCGGTGAAGGAGCCGTGGGGTCTGGTCGAACTGTGGATCAGGGACCCGGACGGAACGCGGATCGTCCTGGTGGAGGTGCCACCGGACCATCCGATCCGCTACCGCCCGGGGATCTGAACCGGATCCGAGCTGCGCGAGCCCGGTCGGTGCTCCCACTGGCGGTCGGTTCGCGTCAGTTCGCGGAAGCCGGCGTCCAGGAGCACGGCGATCGACGCTTCGTCGTCGGACGGCTCGTAGGCGAGGAGACGGTCGACGTCGCAGAGGCGGAGCCAGGCGGCGGCTTGGGCGAGGAGATGCTGCTCCAGGGCCGTGCCCCTCGCCGCCGGGGCGATGTGGAGGTTGCCGATGTCGGCGAGGCCGGAGGCTCGGGTGTGCCGTTCCGGGCGGGCCAGGGACGTGTCGACCTCGATGAAGCCGAGGGCGGCTCCGGTGTCGTCGTACGCCGTGAAACGGGTGCCGCACTCCCCCAGCGTGCGCTCGAAGCGGAGCTCGGCCCGCGGTTCGGGCGCCGGCAGGTCGGCGACCCGCGCGATGAGGATCACCTCGGTGTTCCCGGTGTTCCGGAAGCCGGAGCGTTCGTACAGGGCGCGGATGTGCGGCCAGGTGCGGGGCAGGCCGTAGACGACGGGCGCGGGCAGTGCGCCGCCCGCGTAGCGGACGCGGACCTTCCATCGGCCGAGCTGGGCCAGGCAGGCGGCCATCAACTGGTCGGCGGCCGCTTCGGAGTCCGGCCAGAAGGACGCCGGCGGCCGGTACACGAACCAGTCGATCTCACCGGCGTCCCGGTACGTCTCGCCGACCTCGGCGTCGGCGCGGTAGCGCAGCAGATGCGCGGCGGCGACCACGTACCGGCGCTGCTCGGCGACGAGTGTCGTGCGCTCGGCGACCCAGGGGTCGGTGATGAACTCGTCGGGCTGCCGTTCCAGGTCGCTGAGGACGGTGTTCACCGAGACGGAGACGCCGGGGACGACGGCGGCGACATGCGCGTTGATCAGTTCGGTGAGCTGGTCGCGGTCGTCGCGTCGGAAGGGGCGCACCAGGGGCGCGGACATGCGGGACCTCCGGGCAGGGGTGGTGGGCTGGAGGCCGCCATGCGGTGCGGTACGGGGCCGAGCGTACGGCGGCGGTGGCGCCGGGCGCGAGGGGTTTGTCCGGATGGCCGGGGACCGGGCCCGGCACTAGTAGATTGTCGCAGCTAATTTCTGGGGTAGAGGTGGCGCAGTTTGATGCGTGCGTCGTGGTTGGTGAACTGCCAGTCCACCTGACGCTGG
>NZ_JBEXPK010000136.1:0-10726 GCF_040612015.1 Streptomyces sp. NPDC006476
GCCCCCGCCCTGCCCGGACACCGAAAACACCCGCACAACAAAACCGAAGAGGGGCCGTCAGTAAGCTGACGGCCCCTCACGAAAGATCGAGGTTAACCACGGACAACTTGTCCGGGGTTAAGCAGGACCTTCATCCGGATTCCGGTCGACGACATGCTTGATCAGTCGAACGCGGCGACGCCGAGCAGCTGTCGCGGCTGGTGGCGCTGATCGACTCCGGTGAGCTGCGCGTTGATGTGGCGCAGCGCGTGCCGCTGGCGGAGATTGGCCCGCGACTGCTCGGCCACCATCAGCCCGTTCTGTCACTCACCCCACGCAGCGAAAGGCCGAGATCATGACACTCGCATTCGACCCGGAAGTAGCCGACGTCCTGGCCCAGATGGGCGGGCCTGACGCATTCCGGCCCCCGCGTGACGACGTCGAGGGGCGGCGAGCCTTCTGGGAGCCGATCCTCGCTGCCTCCAGCACCGCCCAGCCCTTCCCCGAAGACGTCCGGATGAGCGACAGCTACGCCACCGCAGACGACGGCGCCCGGATCCAGATGCGCTGGTACACCAAGGAGGGCGCGACCCCGGGTCCGGCGGTGGTGTACTTCCACGGTGGCGGATATTTCTTCGGCCACATCGACCACTTCGACGGCACTCTCGCCCGCTACGTCTCCGCCAGCGGCGTGCCGATGTTATCGGTCGAGTACCGCCGCGCCCCCGAGCACCCCTTCCCGACCCCGCTCGAAGACGGCTACGCGGCGCTGCGCTGGCTGCACGAGCACGCCGCGGAGCTCGGCGTCGACCCCGGCCGGATCGGCGTGATGGGCGACAGCGCCGGCGGCGGCCTGGCCGCGGCCGTGGCAATCCTGACGCGAGAGCGCGGCGGCCCGAAGATCGCCCGCCAGATCCTCATCATGCCGATGCTCGACGACCGCACCGGCGCCCCCGACCCCCATGCTGCGCCCTTCATCTACAACTACGGCGACCTTGTCACCGGATGGCGGACTTTCCTCGGCGACGCCGTCGGAGGGTCCGACGTCCCGGCCACGGCGGCCCCGGCCCGGCTCGACGACGCCACCGGCCTGCCGCCGGCCTACATCGAGGTCGGCCAGCTCGACCTGTTCCGCGACGAGGACACCGCCTACGCCACCAAGCTCAGCCGCGCCGGCGTACCGGTCGAATTCCACCTGCACCCCGGAGTCCCGCACGAGTTCGACTCCCTCGCCTTCACCTCCGACGTCGCGCGGCGTGCCATCGCCGACCGCGTCCGGGTGCTGAAGTCGATCTGAGCCGCGACCACCGAGCCATCCACTGCACGGAAAGAGAATGCAATGACTCTCTGGACCCCCATCACTGTCGGCGCCATCGAGCTGCCGCACCGCCTCGCCATGGCTCCGATGACGCGTGACCGCTCCCGCCCGGACGGCGTCCCCACCGACCTCAACCGCGCGTACTACCGTCAGCGCGCGTCGATGGCCCTCATCATCACCGAAGGCACCCAGCCCTCCGCCGACGGCCAGGGCTACCTGCTGACCCCCGGCATCTACACCGAGGCACACATCGCCGGCTGGCAGGAGATCACCAGCGCCGTGCACGCCGCCGGCGGGCGCATCGTCGTCCAGCTCATGCACACCGGCCGTATCTCCCACCCCGACAACACCCCCCACCACCGCCGGTCCGTCGCCCCTTCGGCCATCCAGCCCAAGGGCGCGATGTTCACCGCCTCCGGCCTGCAGGACATGCCCATCCCCCGGGCCCTGGCCACCGAGGAAGTCGCCGACGTGGTCGACGAATTCCGCCACGCGGCCTCGGCCGCCATCGCAGCCGGCTTCGACGGCGTCGAGATCCACGGAGCCAACGGCTACCTCGTCCACCAGTTCCTCGCCGGCAACACCAACCAGCGCACCGACCGCTACGGCGGCCCGCTCGAAAACCGCATCCGTTTCGCGGTCGAGGTCGCCTCCGCGGTGGCCGACGAGATCGGCGCCGAACGCACCGGTCTGCGCCTCTCCCCGGGCAACCCCTTCAACGACATCGCCGAACACGACACCGGCGACCTGTATCCGGCACTCGTCACGGCCCTGGCACCACTGAACCTCGCCTACCTCCACCTGATCCACGGCGGCGACGAGGAACTCCTGCGCGAGCTGCGCCAGCTGTGGCCGACGGCCCTGCTCCTCAACCGCGCGGGAACCGACATCGACACGCGCGTCGCCGACCTCGACGCCGGCCTGGCCGACGTCATCACGGTCGGCACCACGGCACTGGCCAACCCCGACCTCCCGGCCCGCATCCGCTCCGGCGCACCGCTCAACCAGGCCGACCCGGCCACCTTCTACGGCGGCGACCACCACGGCTACACCGACTACCCCACCCTCGCCGCGACGTTGGTCTGACAAGCACTTCCGACAGGAGAATTCCGATGTCCCACGACAACGTGGTCACGGTCCTCGGTGCGACCGGCACCCAGGGAGGTGCGGTCGCGCGTGCGCTGCTGGCCGACGGCGCCTTCACCGTACGGGCGGTGACGCGCGACGCCGCGTCGCCGAAGGCACAGATCCTGGCGGGCCTCGGCGCCCATGTGGTGGAGGCGAGCCTCACCGACGAGGGCAGCCTGCGCCGGGCGTTCGACGGGGCATACGGCGCGTTCCTTGTCACGCCGTACTGGGAGCACCGTTCGCCCGCGCGGGAACTGGCCGAGGTCGAGAACCTCATCAGCGCGGCCCAGGCAGCCGGTCTGCGGCATGTCATCTGGTCGTCGCTGGAGGACACGCGGGAGGCGATCGCGGCCGACGACGACCGGATGCCGTTCATCGGCGACGGTTACCGGGTGCCGCACTTCGACGTGAAGGGCGGGGCCGCCGACGCTCTGTTCGCCAAGTCGGGTCTGCCCACGACGTACCTGTTGCTGTCCTTCTTCTGGGACAACCTGCTCACCCTCGCCAGACCGCAACGCGACCCCGACGGAACGCTCGCCTTGCACCTCCCCCTCGGTGACACGGCCGTCGCCGGCATCGCCTCCGACGACATCGGCCAGGCGGTGCTGCGCGTGCTGCGGCGGCCGTCGGAGACGATCGGCGCCACCGTCCCCGTGGCCGGCGAGCACCTGACCGGCGAGCAGATGGCGGCAGCGCTGAGCACGGTGCTCGGTGAGCCGGTGGCCTACCGGCCGCCCAGCCACGACCAGTTCCGCGGCCTCGGCTTCCCCGGCGCCGACGAGCTGGGAAACATGTTCCAGTACTACGCCGAGTTCTCCGGGTCCTACCGCGGCCTGCGTGAGCGCGAAGCGACGCGCGCGTTCAACCCGGATCCGTTGAGCCTGACCGACTTCCTGGCCGCACATCGTGCCGAACTCGAAGCCTGACCGGCTGCTCGGCGACTCAGAGGAGTATTCATGACCAGCGACGACAGCAGCCTGTTCAGTCCACCCGGAACCCCCGGCTACGCGGAAGCGGACTCCTCCTTCCAGCTCGCGGCACCGGTCAATCCGGCCGGGGCGTTCACCGCCCGCTCGATCGACGACGTCGTCCGCGCCGCCGCACGCCGGGCGGGCCGGCCGCTGCTGAACACCACCGGCCACGCGATGGGCCGGACTGCCGCGCTGAACGGCTCGCTGGTGCTGCGTCCGCTCATCGACGCACCCGTCCGCGCCGACCCGGAAACCCGCACGGCCCGCGTGCCCGCCGGCAAGACCCGGGGCGACATCCTGCCGTCGGGATGAACGGTTTCGTCATCTAGCCCGAACGAGACCACACCCGACAGATCAGCGCGTTCGCCGCCGAAGTCGTACCCGCAGTCCGCGAAGCCCTCGCACGCAAGACCTGACCACTGCGTGCGCTCGGGCCGGGCAGCACCCCTGGCACAACGGCACCGGCTGTACCCGTCACAGTCCTTCCCTCCCCAGCGCAGCGTCTTGCTTCTCACCGGTCACAAGGGCGGCACGGTGAACTGCCCGTGTCCACCCCGCCCTCCACAACGCCGACCACCCAACGATGCCCGCATCCGCCGCGTCGCCGCGCGCACCGGAGCCCGCGTCACCTCCACCGACCAGGTACTGGCCGAGCTCGCCGTCGGCTCCGCCGGCCGTCACGGACAGACGTTCCTGGTCGTTCTCCTCGACCCAGCCCCAGGTGATCCCATGAGCGACGAAACGCCCCTCCCCGACGGATTCGAGAGCATCACCGTCACTGCGAACGGCACCCGGCTGCATGCCGTGGTCGGCGGGTCCGGTGCACCCGTACTCCTTCTGCACGGCTGGCCCCAGACATGGCGGGCCTGGCGACACCTCATGCCGGCCCTCGCCGCGCACGGTTACCGCGTCGTCGCGCCCGACCTGCGCGGCCTGGGTGCCTCCGACCGTCCCCCGAGCGGATACGACAAGGACACACAGGCAGAGGACATGCGCGAACTCCTCGCACAGCTCGGCATCCACGGCGGCATGCACGTCGTCGGGCACGACATCGGTGGCATGGTGGCCTTCGCCTACGCCCGCCGCCACCCCGAGGAAGTCGAACACCTCGTCCTCGTCGAACTCGCCCTACCCGGCTTCGGCTTGGAGCAGGCGATGGACGTGGCCTCCGGCGGTCTGTTCCACTTCGGCCTCTTCATGACCGAAGAACTGCCCGAGCTGCTCCTCGAAGGTCGGGAGAGCGACTTCCTCACCTGGTGGTTCGACTGGTTGTCCGCGGTACCCGGAACCTTCCCGCCGGAAGAGGTCGCCACCGTCGCCTCCTCCTACCGCGGATACGAGGCACTGCGCGCCGGCTTCGCGCACTACCGCACCCTCCTTGAGGACGGACACGTCAACCGGGCCTGGCACGAAACCGGAGCAACCCTTCCCATTCCCGTACTCGCCGTCGGCGGCGAGCACAGCTCAGGCACCCGACTCGCCGACAGCCTGGACACGGCCGCGCCGCACCTGACCGGTGCGGTGATCGCGGGCAGTGGCCACTTCGTGCCCGAGGAACGCCCCGACGCCTTCGCCCGCGAGCTGCTCCCCTTCCTGGCTACCCCGCCCCGCCAGGCTGGCGGTGCTCACCGGTAGTCGGGCAGTCACTGCACAACGGCGAAGCTCCTGGTAGACGATTCTTTTCGTCGCTCCACACGGATGTGTCCGTGGCCAGCAGCCGGGTGATCCGGCGGAGCAGCTCGACGGCCTTGCGCAGGCGCTTGTTGTAGCCAGGTGGCGGCGGCTAGCGCCAACTGGCCCGCACCGACTACAACTACTTCCTCTCCCCCGACGGCAGCGGGTGCGGCGGCGCGATCAGGATCACCGACATCTACGGAGAACGCCTGACCATCAACGGGATCGCCCTGCGGCCGGACGCCGTGCAGCCGACGGCGGTCCAGTTCGCCCGGCACTGACCCCGCCGCCGACAGTGCGCCCCCTCCGAACCAGCCGTTGACCGGGGCCGGCGCGGGCGCGGCGTCGGCTTTGACGGAGGGGGCGAGGAACTGTGAAGCCCGGGGGCGCCGCTGTGCTGCCTCCGGGGACCCGCCGGTCGGTGTGGAGGGACCGGGCGGGCCCTGGAGGGTGAGCGCGTGTCGCCCGGTGGTGCAGGCGGTGCCGTTCAGGCTGAAGTCGGAGGGCTTGACGAAGGTGCCGCTGGAGGTGCCCTGGAACCCGAAGGCCACCTGGCCGCCGGCCGCAATCTCTCCGTTGTGGGCCACGTTGCTCGCTGTGACAGCTCCTGACGACCCGGACAGGTGCGCGTTCCAGGCATTGGTGATCCGCTGCCCGAAGGGAAGGGTGAACGCGAGCTTCCAGCCGCTGACGGGGGAGGAGCCGGTGTTGGTGATGGTGACGTCGGCGGTGAAGCCGCCCTGCCAGGCGTTCGTCGCGTACGCCACCTTGCAGGCCGAGGAGCCTCCGGGGCCGCCCGGGTCACCGGAGGACCCCGTGTTGACGGTGGAGGAGAACGTGGTCACGGCGAGGCCCGTGCCGTTCTGCCAGGGCTCGAAGCCCGCCTGAACACTCGTCAGGTACCAATTGTCTTTGCGCGGGTACGGACGGCCTCCCTGCACACCTGAGTTGGGAGCGCTCCCGTTCCGAGTACAAGGGATGGGTCATGGGTGAAGTCCGACGAAGCACGGCTGGACGCTGGTGGAGAGTCAGGCACGCATGCGTTCTGTGGGCGCGGGGTGCCCAAGCGCCCCGCGCCCACAGAGGACCGTCATCGCCGCTCCTCACGACAGACCGAGGAGGAGAGGGACGGAGGGCGGCAGGATCAGGAGGGGACGATCTGCCACTGCTGCTCACTCCGCGCCCCGTACGGCTGCTGCTCGACGGCGGCTCCGTTGGCGGTGCTCGGATCACCCGCAAGACACTGCTGGGGCTGCCCAATCCGCAGCCGTCCGCGTCGCCGGCCCCGAAGCTGCCGGACCATCCGGCCTACCAGCAGATCTTGGCGGTGTTCGCCGCGGCCGACGCGCCGTTGCGGGCGCGGCAGGTGTACGAGGCGATGGGCCTGGAGATCGCGCCTAACAACATCAACAACACCTACCTGTAGCTCAAGCGGCTGACCGAGCGCGGAATCCTGGACGAGCCCGAGCAGGGCTTGTGCACCCAGCCGCGGCCGTAGCCGCCCGGCGACGCTGCGGGCTAGCCCGCTTGCCCCGCCCGAAAGGGTGGAACAGGCATCAACTAACGTAACCCTCTCAGGACTGCAACTGGGTGAAGAGCGTCGCCAGGTCGATGAGGCCCCAGTGGTCGGTCAGCTTCCCGTCGGCCACCTTGAACATGCGGAGCTCCAGCACTTTGATCGATCGGCCGGTGGCGGGAGTGCCGTTGAAGGGCCCGGTGTTCGTGCCGGTGAGGATGAAGCTGATCGCGAACCAATCGTCCTCGGCGACGACACGGACCGGCGTGGCGGCGAGGTCGGGGACCGCGTCGAGGAACGACGCCAGCACCGCGCGGGCCTCCTCTAGGCCGGAGGTGGTGCCGTCGGCGGCGTGGTTGCGGAAGTCCGGCGCGTACAGGGCGAACAGGGCGTCGAGGTCACGCAGGTTGACGCGCCTGAGGTACTCATCGGCAAGTCGGTGCAAGTCGGCGGTGAACGTTCGGGTTTCGACGTTCGAGGAAGACATGTGCTTCTCCAATGTGGATGGATGGAGCGGCTCCGCCCCGGTGACAGACAGTGGAACCGGGTCGAACAGGCGGGTTGGACGAGCAGGGTCTGGCGATGACGCCGGGCAGCGGCAGCTTCTTCTCGCGAAGGCGAAGCACCAGGCCGGGGTTTGTCAGGCGGTGTGGGTGGGGTAGTCGGTGCAGCCAGCCTCGCCGCCGCCGTAGAAGGTGGCGGGGTCGGGGGTGTTCAGCGGCGCGCCGGCGCGCACGCGCTCGACCAGGTCGGGGTTGGCGAGGGCTATCACGCCGACGGTGACGATGTCGGCCAGGCCGTCTTCGATGTCCTTCGCGCGGGTGGCGATGTCGGTGTCGGCCCGGTTGAGGACCAGGGTGTTCGGCCACAGCTTGCAGAGGGTGGCAAGGAGTTCGTCGTCGCCAGCGTGGTTTCCGATGTGCAGGTAGGCGAGGTCGAGCGGGGCGAGGGCGCGCACGAGTGCCGGGTACAGCTGGTGGGTGTCGCTCTCCGCGATGTCGTTGAACGGGTTGCCGGGAGAGATCCGCAAGCCGGTGCGGCCGGCGCCGATCTCGTCGGCCACGGCGGTGGCGACCTCGACGGCGAAGCGGATGCGGTTCTCGACGGAGCCGCCGTAGCGGTCGGTGCGCTGGTTGGTGTTGGTCGCGAGGAACTGATGCACGAGGTAGCCGTTGGCGCCGTGGATCTCGACGCCGTCGACGCTCCTGCCGATTTCGCGGCGCTCGGCCGGCAGATCGAGGCGGCGTTCGCCTGAGCCTGACCTGTGTGAGGGATCCGCCCTTTCTGCCTCCATGAGGCGGGAGCCCAGTGGCCATGCATCGGCGCCGGGGGGCCCACCATTGCTCGGAAAAGACTGGACAATGGTCCATGGCGCCGGACGCGACGGGGCCCCCGCTTCCTGTCCGTCCCTTCCGCCCGTCCCCTGCCGTCCAGGCCTCCCAAAGCGCGGCCCTGATTGCCTCCTTCGACTCCTCCGGTTCAGTCTCTACGTCCGGGATTGCCGCTCGCTCGTCCATGTCCGTCTCTCCGTCGGTCCGTTCTTCTCCGGGCATGAAGGCGCGTTTCAAGGAGCAGGGTGCCTGCCGGTCCGTTACATGACGATCAGTCACGTTTGACCGGCAACCGGGGGCTGGGGGTGAACCCGCGAACAGGATCAGTCGCGGGTGCTGCCGAACCCGGTCAGTCGGCCTTGAGGGCGGGAGCACAGGCGCAGCCGGCCAGTCGCGCGGGCAGCGCCCCTGCGGCTGCGGCGGCCTCGACGTCGCTGAGCATGCGCTCCCGGCGTTCGGCGCTGATCAGCGTGCCCCGCGCCACCACCGCGTGCACGCGCTTGGTGTTACGGATGTCGGCGAGGGGGTCGGCATCCAGGACCACGAGGTCGGCGATCGCGTCGCGCCGTACGACACCCACCTCCTGCAGTCCGAGGAAGGCGGCGGGCATGCTGGTGACCGCCCGCAGTGCCTGCATCGGGCTGAAGCCCGCTTCGACCAGGTTCTCCAGTTCGTCGTGCAGGCTGAACCCGGGGTAGACGTACGGAGTGCCGGTGTCGGTGCCGGCCGGGACCGGCACCCCGGCGAGTGAGCGGCACCGATCCAGCGTAGGCGGGCCCTGAACAGTTCCCGGTGTTCGGCTACGTCCTTCGCCGTACGCCCCGCCAGATAGAGCTGTTCGAGCTGGGTCTGCCAGCCGTCGCGAGTCGCCGCGGGCAGGTAGCGCACCCGATCGTCGTGCAGCGCGATGGAATCGGGCAGATCGAATACGCGATGTTGCGTCAGCGTGGGCACCTGGTGCGAGCGGTCGGCGGCGAGCCTCCTGAACACCTTGCGTGCTCGGGCCGGGTCAAATGTGCGTGCAGCCAACACCTCCAGCGGGTGGGTCTGGTTGAACCAACCGTTGTAGTCGCCGCTGCCGACGTTGATCTCTGCCAGGCGGCGACGAATTTCCACCTCGTCGCTCGAAGTGTCGAACCAGTTTGTGTAGATGTGCACGAAGCTGCGCTGCCCGGCCGCACTTGCCTCGACCATTGGGATCGCGTCAGGGGTATGGCCGACGAACGGGACGCCCAGCTTGCGGCACTCGTCGGCGATCGAGTGGTAGGCGTCCGGGGTGAGCCTGACGTAGACCTTGATGAAGTCGGCCCCGTCGGCCACCGCCTTACGCGCCGCCGCCCTGGCCTCCCTGGCGTTCACGACCTCGACGTACGGCGCACCCCCACCCGCGAGCAGCGACTGATCGCCGTCCACTATGCCGCTGGCGACGACGAAGCGGGGGCCGAAGAGTGTTCCGGCTTCGACCCGGTCACGCCACTCGTACAGCAGCACCTGACCATTCATGTCACGGACGGTGGTGACACCGTTGGCGAGAAACAGCGGCAGGTCGATCACCTCCTGCCCACTGCCGTGCACATGGGAGTCGATGAAACCGGGCAGGACGAACTTGCCACGCCCGTCGACAACTTCCGCGTCCGCGGGCACGTGTACCTCACGCGCGGTGCCGACAACGGCAATCCGGTCGCCACGCACCAGCACCGTGGCGTTGGGCAGCGGCCTCCCCCCGGACGTGTCGATCACCGTGGCTCCCGTAATCGCAACGGTCGAGGCCGAGTTCGGGTCATTGTGCGGTCTGCGGCGTGGACCGCTGGTGCGCTCATGGCCCCGGCCACGAGACCGGCGCTCATTCCCATACCGACGCCAAGGACCCGACGCCTGGTAGGCCTTGCTGCCATCACATGTCTCCACCGTGAGTTCGGATGAACGGGACGCTCCTCGGCGCCGGCGTCAGAAAGTCGGCCGGTGCCAAGACGTACTCTGCGGCGGCGCCAGCCCTCGCTATTGGCAGGAAACCGACGACCTGGTCACCGACCTGGGCGCCAGTCACGCCCGCGCCGAGCGCGTCGACGGTTCCGGCGACGTCAATGCCGGGTGTATGGGGCAGCGTCACAGGGATGGCCTTCAGCATGAGGCCAGCGCGGATGTTGGCCTCGGCCGGGTTGAATGACGTTGCCGCGACACGGACCCGCACCTGCCCGGCGCCGGGAACCGGCTGATCCACGTCCTCGTAACGCAGGACATCCGGGTCGCCGTACTGATGGAAACGCACTGGCTTCATGTGTCTTTTCTGCTTTCGCCCGAGAGGTCGCGGTGGCGTTGCTCCGCATGCGGAGCAAGGCATGGTCTCTGTGGCGACGGGTGCACCCGCAGGCGGTTGATCGTCAACGGTTGAAGTGCAGCCAACAGTAGAACGGCCGTGCGGGGAAGGCGTGTACATTCGCGACACCATATGGGATTCCGGCGACACCTTCATCTTTGGTCGGGAACAACAGGCCTGTACGGGGCCGGCGTGCTCGGGGTTCTGGTCGGGACCGTCAAGCACCTGGCGGGTCACCGCAGGGAGATTGCGGAGGCACTCCGGGAGGGTGGAGAGCTACCGCAGGTATCAGCACGGTGTCTCTGGGAGACGACCGCGAACTCCCTGCCGCGTTCTTCGGCATCCACCAGGCCGGCGCGGCGTATCGGAAAAGGCCTTGCCCGCAGCCGGATCACCTTAACCTCGGGCTTTCACGAAGAGGGTCGTCCGAGGGTTGATCAAATAAGCGAGGAGTGCCTCTGAGCTGGGACGATAGGGCTTGTCGAAGGTCCT
>NZ_JBEXPK010000137.1:0-10456 GCF_040612015.1 Streptomyces sp. NPDC006476
GCGAAACCGCCGAAAGCCACCCGTCCCGGCCCAGGCCGCCCACGAGGCCGTACCAGCAGCGCCGCACCCCGCCACCCCGTCGGCAAACACCGGCACAAAAAGGACACCCATCGACCCGGAGGACCGAGGGGAAACCTTTAATTTCAAGCTAAGGGCGTCGATCAGGCCGTGGTGGCGGGCGCAGGTGGTGTCGTGCTCCCTGCCCGGGCGGACTGGTGAGACCCAGATCGGCCAGCCGTCGGGGGTGGCGATGACCTGCACGTTCCCGCCATGGTGCTTGTGTTTTCCGGACCACCACAGGTCTGCGCCGTTGGGGCCAGGGGCGGCGACGCGGTCGGTGCGGATGACGGTGCCGTCGAGGTTCAGATGCGTCAGCCCTGCTGCCTTCGCACGCTCCAGCGCGGTGGACAGGTCCGGTGCGCCGGCGGCCAGGACGGCCAGTCCTTCGTGGAGGTAGCGGAAGGCGGTGGAGGCCGACAGGCCGTTGACACAAGCGAGTTGGGCCAGCCGGGTGCCGTCGAGGAACCAGCGCAGCACGAGCACCGCCTGCTTGAAGCAGCCCAGCGCACGTCGCCCCTTGCGGGTCCCGGCCGCGATCCGGTGGTCGCGCAGGAGGCCGGCCAGGTGCTCGGCGCTGGACCGCTTCACATCGAGCACGGCGGTGTATGTGACACTGGTCGGCACGTGAGGCCCCTCGGTCGGATCTTTCCTTCGCAAGATCGTTCCTACCAGGGGCCTTACGCCTGCGCGGACTTGGGGATACCGAGGACCACGCGATGCGCCTCGCGCTCACGGACAGTGGCTGGCGGTTACTGGGAACGGCTCACTGTGGGTGTGAACGACTCGACCAGCTCCCGCGCCGTGACGGTCCCGCGGAACCTCGGGTAGGCGGTGCGGTCGATCGATGTCAACGCACACCTCGAAGATCACAGGGGCCAGAATGACAGCATCCTAATGATCCATATCCAGGCGACCCGCGCTGGCCTCTACCACCGTGGGAGCAGGACCGTGGCACGTTTCGCAGGTCGTGGGGGCGGTGCGGGGCCGCAAGCAGAGGTGCAGCCGCGTCACGGGATGTCGGCGGCAGCTTCCGGCACGTCAAATGGAGTCCATCGGTCGTTTTAGTGGCCATTCAGTCGTCTTGCCATTACGAGCGTTGAGGCGTACTGTCCAGTGCCGTGACGGACATCATGGGGTCGGTTGCCGCCAATATTCGCCGGATCCGTACCGTGCGCGGGCTGTCGTTGAACGAGTTGTCGCGTCAGTCTTCGGTGGCCAAAGCTACTCTCGCGCAGCTGGAACTGGGGCGGGGTAATCCGACACTTGAGACGCTCATGTCCTTGGCGACACATCTGGGAGTGCCCCTCACGGATCTCATCGCCTCGGAGAGTGTCCCGCTGATGCACGTCACACGGGCGAACGAGGGCATGATAGTGCGCGGCGATGGCCTTGACCTGCGGCTGATCCACCGTATGACCAATGAGAAAACCATGTACGAGATCTACGACATGCGTATGTCGCAGGGTACGTACGAGTCGCCGCCGCACAGCATGGGAGTACTTGAGCACCTGATAGTTCATCAGGGGAGTCTGCTCGTCGGGCCCCAGAGCGGGTCGACCAAGCTCGATGTCGGCGATTTCATAGCTTTCTCGGCCGATCGGCCTCACCTGTACGAATGCCTGACACCGGAGGCGGAAGCAACTCTGATCGTGCTTTACCCGATGGGCGCAGCCGATCGATAGCGGACGTGCCGGATGAGACCGGCGCCCCTGCCCCTGGCCCGTACCGGCGACAGAGGTGGGGCAACACATGACGCAACGGGGAGAACTCTTGCACACGCCAGTACAACGGGTCCGTGATGTCCTGACCCAGCACGGCTCTACGGCGGAGATCGTAGAGCTGCCTGCCCCGGCCCCCACCGCCGCGGCTACAGCAGAACAACTGGGCTGCGATGTGGGTGCCATCGCCAACAGCCTCATTTTCTCCATCGACAGCACCCCCTTGCTGATTCTGACCAGTGGCGCCCATCGTGTGGACACCCGCCGCGTCGCCCAGTTCCTGGGCGTGGGACGCGGCAAGATCCGGCGCGCTGATCCGGACTTTGTCCTGCGGGTCACCGGACAGGAAGTCGGCGGTGTCGCTCCCATCGGCCATCCGTCCGCAGTGCGCACTCTGGTCGACACGCATCTGGATGACTATCCGTACGTCTGGGCGGGTGCCGGGCTGCCGCACACCGTGTTCCGTACGACGTTCACGGAACTGGTGAAGCTGACGGCCGGCGAGGCCGCTGCAGTCGGCTCCAGCTGACGTTCCGTTCCTTTCGCATCCTCGTTGCCGTGCACCATCTCGCCGGAGGTGGTGCTGGTCGACACGCTCGATGACATGTATCACCGCACATCCAGAGCCTGCCCTTTCCCCTGCCTGCACGAGAGTGGTGGTTCCTCATGGTTGAAGACGTCCGGTACATCCTGTTCATCAACGCGAACGACACCTCGCGCCACACGTCGAGCGCGAACACGTCGATCTACCCGAATCTGGGCTTGCTGACGCTGATGAGCTCCTTACGGCCCCGATTAGAAGGAACGGGCCTGCGCGTCGGCTACCTGGACGGCACGGTCCACGGCAATCCCGCACTGGAAGAGTTCATCGATGCACACGCCCACCGAATACAGGCGCTCTGCTTCAGCGTCCTGACCGCGAACTACGGCGCCTCGGTGGCGATGGCCCAGCGTGCCAAGCGGATCAATCCACAGGCGCTCGTCGTCTTCGGCAACGACCACTTCTCCGCTCTGTACGACAGGGTGATGGCCAACCAGCCGGCGGTGGACGTCGGCTTCTACGGCAACGACGTCGTCGAAGGCTTCACCGACTTCATGGCCGACCGGTTCACCGGCGTCCTACGGCCGACCATGGACTATGCGGGCCTGGTCTACCGCGACGCGAGCGGGACGGTGCACCGCAACCCGGAGAACCCTGCGGAGTACGGGCGCCTCCCTGTCGTCGACTACTCCCTGGCCGACAGCCTGATGCCGCACGAGAAGCACTACCTCGACGGACAGCAGCAGGTCTACTTCTTCATGCGAGACCGCGAGCTGCGCAGTCAGGTCGTCGACATCGGCCGCGGCTGCGTGAAATTCGCCGGCGAGCGTCTGGAGGGCGTCCCCCTCAACGCCTGCGACTTCTGCGGCATCATCCCGGGCGTACGCGAGATCATCGCGCCAGAGGCCGAGCGAGCCTGGGCGGTTCTCGAAAACGCCTACTGCCAAGGGTTCAACTACTTCTACATCACCGCGGACGAGCTGCCGCTGACCCTGTGGCGGATGCTGCGCTCCATGGCCGCCCAGCCACCCGAATGGTTCCTCGCGCTGCCCGAGCCGGACCGCCCGAAGATGTTCGGCTACGCTCGCGCCGAGGCATTCGCCACCGGCGCCGACCGGATCGACACCCTGGTCAACCGGCTCGGGCTGGACCACTTCTTCATCGGCTTCGACGGCCTGTCGGATGTGTCGCTGCACGTGATGAACAAACAACCCATCGGCGGCCGAGGGCGGACCCACGCCCCGATGGACCACAATCTACGTGCGCTGGAAGGGGTCATCCGCCGAGGCGGCATGATCACCGCAGGTCTCGTGGTCACCCATCTCGGCATCACCCCCGAGATCATGGCGGCGAATCACGCGGCCCTCACCCGCATCGTCGAGGACCACCCCAAGACGTTCGCGGCGCTCGACTTCGGCCCACTGTGCCCGATTCCAGGCTCCCAGTCCTACCGCTACCTCACGCACCCCGAGTACGCACAGACCCGCGCCGGGGAATTCGGACTGCGCGTGGACCGTGACTATCTCGAATCCCGCAAGGACTTCTACCGCACTGCGGACGAGCTCGACATGGACGAGATGATCCGCGACTTCGTGGCTGGCTGCTGCCCCGACATCACGATGGACCTCGTGGACGAGTACATCGACAAGATGGGCGCGCTCGCCACCACACACGACATCGTGATCGGCGGCGGAGTCTGAGCGTTCTTCCGCGCTGACTCTCCACATCCACCTGCCACTGCCTGCGCTCACATCGCTGTACCACTGCCAACATCCGCATGCCCATTTCGCTACCCGCGGCCGGACCCGGCCGGGGAGAACGGGGAGAACTCCATTGAGTACACAGACCGCTTCGGGCAGCCAGCTTCTCGTACATGAGATGGTCGCTGCCCAAGCCCAGAAGCACCCCGATGCAGTCGCGCTGCGCTGGCCTGGCGGCGAGCTGAGCTACCGCGACCTCCAGACGGCCATCCAGAGGCTGGCCGGCCACCTCGCCGGAACCACCCGGGCGGCGCTGTTCAACGACCGCTCTCCGGAACTGGCCATCGCGGTCCTCGCGGTCCTGTCCGGCGGTGGCTCGTACGTCCCGCTCGACAACACCTACCCGCGGGGCCGGCTCGATTACATGCTCGCCGACAGCGGCGCCGACCGGCTGCTGTGCCGCGCCCACCTCGCCGACCTGATCACCATTCCCGACGGCTGTGAACTGGAGATCCTCGACCCCGTCCTGGACGACCTGCACGCCCGCGAGCTGCCGGAGTGGGGGGCCAAGTCCGCCCCCGAGGACCTGGCCTACATCAGCTACACCTCCGGCTCCACCGGCCGTCCCAAGGGGGTGGCAATGCCCCATAGGGCCTTGGCCAACCTGAACTCCTGGCAGGTGGCCGACTCCGGTTCCACCGTGGGCTGGAACACCCTGCAGTTGTGGCCGCTGAGCGTGGACGTCTCCTTCCAGGAGATCTTCGGAACCTGGTCCAGCGGCGGCACTCTCGTCCTGATCGAGGAGGACGTCCGCCAGGACCCGCGCAAGCTCCTCGCCTACATCGACGAACAGCAGATCCACCGCGTCTTCCTGCCGTTCGTCTCTCTGCACCAGGTCATCGAGGCCGCCGTCCAGCAGGACCGCTACCCGGCATCACTGCGAGAGGTCATCACCGCCGGAGAACAGCTGCAGATCGGGGACTCGGTACGGAAGTTCTTCACCCGCACCGGAGCAACTCTGGAGAACCAGTACGGCACCACCGAGACGCACGTGGTCACAGCAGAGAAGCTGACCGGCGATCCCGCCGCATGGCCGGTCCTGCCCTCCATCGGCACAGCCATCACCAACACCGTCGTCAAGATCGTCGACGGCGACATGCAGCCGGTCTCCGCAGGCGAGGTCGGAGAGATCTGCATCGGCGGCATCGCCGTCGCCGACGGCTACCTCAACCGCCCCGAGCTGACCGCCGAACGCTTCCGTACCTGGCCCGGTCTCAACATCCCCGCCTATCTGACCGGAGACTTCGGGCGTCTCCTGCCTGACGGGAAAATCGAATTCCTCGGCCGCCGCGACACCCAGGTCAAGATCAACGGATCACGTGTCGAGCTGGGCGAGGTCGAGAGCCAGCTGCGGGAACTGCCCGGCGTCAGCGACGCGTTGGTCACCGTCCATCCGACTGCATCAGGCCAGAAGGTCCTCGCTGCCCACTGCGTCCGCGCCCCCGGCACCGACATCGAGGAATCGGTTCTTCGCGACGGGCTCAGCCAGGTGCTGCCCCGGCACATGGTCCCGGCCCACTACGTCGTCCTGGACGCCTTCCCCTTCACCCCCACAGGCAAGGTCGACCGGGCCGCCCTGGCACAGGCCCTGCCCACGGTCTGACCCCAGCAGGCTCTTCCTATCGTCCGTCTCGGGGCCAGGAGAAACCACGTCTGGCCCCGAGACGGCGACCGAGCATGCCTCAGCCCCGAGCCAGCCTGCGAAAGGCAGCCTGATGGACCTTCTCAAGCGACCACCCGACACTTCTCGCCGCATGCGCAGAGAAGTCACCCTCCCACAATTGATCTTCCTCAGCATCGGCGGGCAGATCGGCTCCGCCTGGCTGTTCGCCGTCCTGTCAGCCGCCGGAATCGCCGGTCCCGCCGCCATCCTCTCCTGGGTGATCGCCGGCACCGTATTCATGGTCATCGCCCTCACCTGGATCGAACTGGGCGCCATGCTTCCCATGACCGGCACCGTGGTCCGCTATCCCTATCTCACCCACGGCGCCTTCACCGGATGGATCATCGGATGGGCCGCCTGGCTCTTCGCCGTCTCCATCCCGGCCGTCGAAGCCGTCGCCGTGATGACCTATCTCGGCAGCCGTTTCCCCAACCTCAACGTCGTCGAGCAGCGCAGCGGCACCACCATGCTGGCCTGGCCCAACGGAATCCTCTGCGCCATCGCCCTGATGGTGGTCTTCTTACTGATCAACATCGTCGGGATCCGCAAGTTCAGCGAAGCCACCAACTGGGTCACCATCTGGAAAATCGCCGTTCCCGTCGCCACCTTCCTCCTCCTCTTCTTCATCCTGCGCAGCGACAACTTCTCCCTCGGCGGAGGATTCCTGCCCACCGGCGGCGCCAGCACCGTGCACGCCGTCTCCTCCACCGGCATCGCCTTCGCCTTCGTCGGCTTCCGCCAAGCCCTCGACTTCGGCGGAGAAATGAAGAACCCGCAACGGGACGCCAAGATCGCCATCATCGTGGCCATCGTCGTCCCGACCATCCTGTACACCCTGCTGCAGATCGCGTTCATCGGCGCCATCAACTGGCAGGACGCCGGTGTGCGGCCCGGCGACTGGGCCGCCCTCAACAGCAGCCCGTGGGCATCCGGTCCCTTCTTCCACGCCCTGGACGCCGCCGGCACCGCCGCCTTCGCCGCCTTCGGGAACCTCCTTCTGGTCGACGCGGTCCTCTCCCCCGCCGGTGCTGGCTGGATCTACCTGGGCAACAGCGCCCGCGTCAGCCAGGCCCTCGCCCTGCACGGCGCCGCCCCCGACACCTTCCGCCGCCTGTCCCCCCGGGGCATTCCGGCCACAACCACCTTCGTCTGCTTCGCCGTCGGCTGCCTCTTCTTCATCCCCGCCCCCAGCTGGTACCAGCTAGTCTCCTTCATCTCCGCCGCCGGCGTCCTCACCTTCCTGATGGGCAGCGCCAGCCTCTCCTCGCTCCGCAGAACCGCCCCCGACCTCCCGCGCCCCTTCAAGCTGCGCTGGGCCACCCTGTGGTCTCCCGCCAGCTTCACCTGCAGCGTGTTGGTGATCTACTGGTCCGGTTTCAGCACCCTGGTCACTCTGCTCGTCACCGTCTTCGCCGGACTGCCGCTCTTCGCCGTCTACACCGCAGCACGCCGGGGGTGGGTCACATCCGCACTCGCCATGCCGCTCAGCGCGGTCTTCCTCATCGTCTGGATCTACGTCAACGCCGCCGGAGGATGGTTTCTCGCAACGCAGCCCCAGCAGCACAGCGGATGGGGCTTCGGCTGGTACATGGCCGCCTTCAGCGGCAGCCTCCTCGCCTTCATCCTCACGCTTTGGGCTGTCAGTAATCCCACGGGACGCCGTCACATCGAACGCGGCATGTGGCTCGTCATCCTCCTCCTGGCGCTCCTGCCCACGTCGTACTACGGCCAGTACGGCCCGCACACCGCCATCTCCTTTCCCGCAGACATCGCCGTCGTTGCCGCACTCTCCCTCCTGACCTACCGCTGGGCCGTCTCCAGCGGCTATCCCACGGAAGACCTGGAACAGCTCCTCCAGTCGGAAAACAATCCCCGAGATGCCGACAGAGCTGACCAGCAACCCCCTGGCCTCACCGGAAACGAGCCAGCCACCACCCAACAGGACGGGGTGTAGGGGACCTGTCCACCACTCGCAGACAGGTCCCATCATCGCGGAGATCGGGCTGGACATGAGCCGGTTCCCCACCGCCGGCCACCTGGCTTCGTGGGCCAGATTCGCTCCGGGCGTGAAGGAATCGGCCGGCAAGAACAAGGGCCGGGGCACCACCGGCCACGGCAACCGCTACCTCGCCCGCGTGCTCGGCGAGGCCGCTGTGGGAGCCGCCCGCACCGACACCTTCCTCGGCGAGCGTTACCGCAGGATTGCCCGCCATCGCGGCAAGAAGAAGGCCATCGTCGCGGTCGGGCGTTCCATCCTGGTGGTCGTCTGGCACCTGCTCAACGACCCCGATGCCCGCTACCAGGACCTTGGCTCAGACTTCTACACCCGCCGCATCGATCCCGAACGCCGCAAACGCAGCCACATCCACCAGCTCGAAGCACTCGGCTACAAGGTCAGCCTCGAACCCGCCGCCTGATCCCACACGATCCACACCCGACCTCGCTACCGCTCGGCCGGGGAGCCTGCGGGGAGGTCGGTGTGCGGGGCCGTGGCGGGGGTGGTTTGCGTCGGGTGTGGTTCCCGGTGGGGGGTGGGCGGCAGGACTCCGGCGTTGGTCAGCCGGCGGAAGGGGCTGGGGTTTGCGGGGTCGGCCGGCGGGAGGGTGAAGGAGTCCAGTGTCCGCTGGGCGGACAGGCGCCATTGGGGTCCCCCGGCCGCGGCAGCCTGGCTAGCGCTGACCGTGACACTGCGGTCGTCCTCGACCCGCAGTTCCCAGCCAGGCGGGCTGAACCCGCCGTCCAGTGTCTCCAGCCGCTGTGGCTGCTGATCAACCGGCCAGGAGGCGTCCTGGCCCTGCCGGGCCGGCGGGTCGTAGTGCACTTGCAGGTTGGTCCCCGGGAGGCCGACCTTCCAGGCCACGACCTCTCCCTGCTGGAAGTGGAGCGTGGTGCCTGCACCGAAGACGACCTTGAAACCCAGCTTCGGGACGGTTTCGATGCGCCAGTTCCCGATGTTTTCCAAGGAGGTCAGGTAGGCCGCGACACGCACCCGCCACTTGACACCCTCAGTCAGTTCCTTCCACCCCTTGCTGGGCTTCCTGTCAAGGCCGAGAAATCTTGCCAGAGCTGTCTGGTCGGGCAGGCGGTGGGTCTCCAGCGAGGCCTGCCAGTTGTCCAGGGCGGGTTGGCCCGGTGTGCGGGACCAGTCGAACAGCAGGTGTGCCGGGTCCGGCGCGCCTGGTGCCCGCCGGTAGCCGCGTACCACGTGCTCGGCCCGATCGACCCACCACTCCCCCCTGCCCGGTTGGTGCACTCGCAGCTCGCCCCGGTCACCGGTGCTGATGTGGGCTTCGATCTCGGTCGTCCCGTCGGCGTCGACCAGCCGCGCACTGCCCTCGGGGCCCTCGGGGTCCTTGAGTTCCAGCTGGTGTCCGGTCCCGGGGAGGGCCATCGCCCAGTGCGAGAAGGCACCGTGGGAGTGGAAGTGAGCGATGTCCTGCCCCCGCCGCAACGCGACGGCGAATCCGCTGTGGGCGGTAGGCACAAGCCGCCAGTCCGTCTCCTGCGGCGCGATCTTCTCCAGCACCTTCAACCGCGGCAGCCACTCAGGCCTGATACCTCCACGGCGCATGGACAGCAGGTATGGGCCGCTTGTCAACAGGCGCCGTGCCAGCTCCGATGGTCTTTTCTCCAGCCGGTCCAGGAGGCCCTGGAGGATCTCCACTGCGGCCCGGTCTGCGCCGGGGCGAGGCAGGCCCGCTGCGGGGGGTGGGACAGGCCGGTCGGGTTGCGAGGGCCGGAGAACGCTGCCGGCGGCGCCCTCGCCGGGCAGACCCGGTATCCGGTCGCGCACGTCGCTGTCCGGCAGTCCGCGGGAGGACGGACCGGCCGCTTCGGCCCCGGAATCACCGGCAGGGGGGATGGCTGGCTCACCCGGCGGGCTGGGGCTGTCGAGCCAGGTGGGGTCGAAATCGATGGAATCGATGTCCAGGTCCATGTCGATGTCGAAGGGGTCTGTGGCCGGGTCGGCGGGCGGGGCACCGGTGGCGGAGCCGCTCGCGGGGGGTGCCCCGAGGACGGGCTGGGGCTGGGTGTTGCCGGTGGTGGTGAGGTGGAGCTGGGTGCCGTCGAACAGCAGGGCGTGGGTGGTGGCCGGATGGCCGTGGGAGGTGAGGAGGTCCAGGGCCCACGCGGCGGGGGTGGATGTGTCGCCGGGGTGGGCGGTGGCACGGATCTGCAGGCCGTGGGGGACGGGAGTGTGGAAGTGGGTGTGCGGTTGGTGGGGCCATGCGGGTAGCAGCGTGGCAGGGATGAGGTACTGGCGGGGTGTGTTCGGGGCGTGGGTGTCCGCGCGCAGGACGGTGCCGGCTGGTGCGGGCGTGTCGTGGTAGCGCAGGCGGCCCCAGGCGTCGAAGTGCCAGCCGTGGCCGGTGGTGGGGTCGGCGATGGTGAAGCCGTCGGGGAGGGAGCCGGTCAGGGAGGGGGGCAGCGGGGCCGCGGCGGCGGTCGCGGAGGTGCTCTCGAGGTCGGTCAGGCGGTGTATGGCATGGGGGCCGGCGGTGCCGTCCGCGGTGGTGTAGGTGGTGTGGACGTACAGGCCCCGCAGCGGGCCGGGGAGATCGCCGGTCAGCGGGGTCAGCCGGTCGCGGGGGTGAGCGGCCGACTCGAACACCCAGCTCGCGAACACACCGTCGGTGTCCGGTACCGGCAGGTGCACAAACAGCTCCCGGCCGGCCTGTTCGGTGTGGACGACGGCGTCGGGCGCCGGGGCGGG
>NZ_JBEXPK010000138.1:0-10455 GCF_040612015.1 Streptomyces sp. NPDC006476
GCGCGCCCTCCAGCGCCCGCACCAGGCCGAGGCGTTCCCGCCCGCTCCACGCGTACTTGGCGACCGCCACCTTGCTGGATCGTCCCAGCGCCTGCACCAGCAGCTTGTACGGCTTC
Organism: Streptomyces sp. NPDC006476; assembly: GCF_040612015.1. NCBI lineage: Bacteria > Bacillati > Actinomycetota > Actinomycetes > Kitasatosporales > Streptomycetaceae > Streptomyces > Streptomyces sp. NPDC006476. The sequence continues at coordinate 117 of NZ_JBEXPK010000138.1, forward strand.
GCCGCCACCGCGCCGTCCGGCGTCAGGTAGTAGCCCTCGCCGATCTGGATCGGGTCGATCGACTCCAGCGGCACGAACGCGGCGATCTCGATCGCCTTCGCCGTGGGCAGCGGCAGATTGCTCAGATCCTGGTCGCTGATCGGGACGACCTGGTCCTTCGCGTACTCGTACCCCTTGCCGATCTCCGCGTTGCCGACCTCGCGGTCCTCCAGCTCGCAGATCTTCTTCACCCGCACCCGGCCCATGTCTTCAAGGTGGTACTGGTGGAAACGGACGGAATGGTCCTCGGTTGCGCTTACGACATGGATCGGCACCGTCACCAGGCCGAAGCTGATCGCACCTGTCCAGATCGTTCGGGGCATGACGAGACCTCCGCGATGGGCCCCGAGCTCCACTTCAGCCTAGAGGCAGTAGCCCCAAGCGGCAGTTCTACCGTTCGCCCCCTTCCGATCTCTCCTGCTCATGGACGCCGGTACGCAGCCTGGCCCTCCAACGAGCGAGGGCGAGACGCTCACGGGAGGGTTGATCCGACGGACCGAAGAGCGTAGGCAGCGCAGCGCTCTATGGGGGCTCCGCAGCAGACCGCTGGCTGGGCTTGATGGTGCTGTGGTGCGCGGTGCGGGCGCTGAGCAGTGTGTCGGCGGCTTCCGGCATGCCTTCGTCCCGGAGGATGTCCGCGAGGCCATTGACTTCCCATGGGGGTGCCTGCCGTGCGACGTGACGGAGTAGCGCCTGGAGGTGGTGGTCGCGTCCGGCTGTGATGAGGGCGCGGGCCAGGTCGGGCACGACGTCTTCGAGGTGCTGGTGTCCGGCGTTGTGGGTGAGGAGCGCGGGGATGTCGTCGGGCTGGTCCCAGGCGTGCAGGAGTTCGGTGACGAGTGGCTTGGCGTCCTCGTGCGTCAGGGGCAGCCGTACGGTGAACCGGGCGCCTGCCCGGTCTTCCCGGCTGGGGGCGAGGGTGAGGGTGCCGTGGTGGAGTGTGGTGATGCGGCGGGCGATGGCGAGGCCGAGGCCGGTGCCCCCGGCGTCGCGTGTGCGGGCGTCGTCGAGCCGGCTGAAGCGCTCGAAGATCGTCTCCTGGTGTTCGGGCGGGACGGGCGGGCCGTCATTGGCCACGTCGAGCAGGGCTTGGCGGCGTTCGTGGTCCAGGGTGAGTGTGACAGTGATCGTGGTGGCCGCGTGGCGTTCGGCGTTGTCGAGAAGGTTGGCCAGGACGCGGGTGAGCAGGCCAGGGTGGCCGGTCACGGGCGCGGGTTCGTCGGGTGCGGTGACGACGAGACTCAGATGCTCGGGTACGTCGCGGCGGGAGACGGTGTCCTGGATTAGGTCGGTAAGGTCGACCTGCTTGGTCAGGAGGGTTTTCGAGTGCGGGGCCTGGGCGTCGAGGCGGGCCAGGAGCAGCAGGTTTGTGGTGATGTCCTGGACATGAAGGGTGTCGTGCAGGGCGTTGCGGGCGGCGTTGGGCCAGTCGGTAGTCTCAGACGCGGTCAGTGCGAGTTCTAGTTCGGCGCGCAAGCAGGCAAGTGGGGTGCGCAGTTCGTGGGCGACGTCGGAGGTGAACTGCCGTTGCCGGACAGCCGCCGTATCCAGGCGGTCGAGGGCGTTGTTCATCGTCGCCACCAGTTGCGTGAACTCCCGGCCACCGCGCGCTGTCGGGATGCGCTGGTCGAGGCTGCTCAGGCTCAGGGCGGCGAACTGCTTTTGGATCCCGTCCAGCGGTTTCAGGGTGCGGGTGACGATCAGCCACGTCCCCCCGGCAGCCAGAAGGGTGAGCACCAGCGTGCCGCCCGCCAGCCACCACACTGTGGTGTTCAGGCGTTGCTGGTCTGCCCAGACGTCCGGGGGGAACGTCCAATCGTCCTGCACAAATGACGTGACGTCGTGCTGGTCGGTCCAGGGCCACAACGAGAGGTGTTCGCCTTGGATCCGGGGGAGCGTGTTGCTTGGGTCGGCGGGCGAGTCGTGAGGGGGGTCGACGCAGGACGTGTTGTCAGGTCCCGCTGCGCACACGGGTGATTCAGCCACCACCTCGGACCTTGCGTCGTTGGTGGCCCGTTGGATGGCCGAGGCCAGCAGTGAGTTGCGCACCGCGAAGGCGGTGGCCATGGCGGCCAGCGTCAACAGGACGGCGGCGAAGGCGGTCGCGGCCAGTGTCAGCCGCAGTCGCACGCTGCCTGGGCCGCGTTCGGTTCCGCGTGTCCGACGACTCCTCAGCATGGGCTGTCCGGGGCAGCGTCGAGCCGGTAGCCGATTCCCCGGACGGTGCGGATGGATCGTCGTCCGAAGGGCGTATCGATCTTGCGGCGTAGGGCGCTGACGTAGACCTCCACCACGTTGACGTCTCCGTCGAACCGGTCGTCCCAGACGTGGTCCAGGATCTCGCTTTTCGTGACCGTCTGGCCGCAGCGCCGCGCCAAGTACTCCAGTACCGAGAACTCCCGGGCCGTGAGGGCCACCGGTACGGTGCCGCGACGGCAGTCGCGGGCCGCGGGGTCCACTTCCAGGTCGCCGACGCACAGCACGGCAGGGCGTTGCGGCTGTCCGCGCCGCATCAGCGCCCGCAGCCGGGCCAGGAGGGTGACGAACGAGAAGGGCTTTGTCACGTAGTCGTCCGCGCCGACGTCGAGCCCTTCGGCCTCATCGTACTCGCCGTCCATCGCGGTCAGCATCAGCACCGGAGCCCAGATGCCCGCCTCGCGCAGCCGGCCACACACCCCGTATCCGTTCAGGCCCGGCAGCATCACGTCTAGCACGATCGCGTCATACGGGTTCTCGCTCGCCCGCTCGAGCCCGGACAGCCCGTCGTGTGCAACGTCGACTGCCCATCCCTCGCCGACCAGGCCGCGCCGCAGCAACTCCGCCATCCGCCGGTCGTCCTCAACCACCAGTAAGCGCATGACTCCAGCATGCGGCAGAGAGCCTGTGGCCAACCTGAAGAACCACACTGCCATGGGGAGTTGACGCACGGGCCTTCAGGAGGCTTCAGCTTCTCCACAGCCACCCGCTGCCACAGTCGACGCCGGGCACCAGCCGGTCGGCTACACGGTCGGCGCAAGAACCGGTGCTCTCGGATTTTTGGTCTGCAACGAGAGGAATCACGTGAAGACGCGCAACCGCGTAGCGCTGGCGATGACCACCGGTGTCACCGCCGTCGGCCTGGCCCTGGCCGCGCCGGCCGCCCAGGCGGACATCGCAGCGGCCTACCATCCGGTGGTCGCTCACTCTGTCTCTGCTCCCCTTCAGGCTCAGGGGACGTGGCACACGATCTGGCAGTCCAAGTTCAAGCCCCGGCACTCGAAGTGGGTTTCCCAGCCGTTCGGTGTCCACGACGGCGTCATCAGCTTGAGTGTCAAGTACCAGTGCTGGAACGGCGGCGACGGCACGAAGATGACGGTCAAACTGATCGACACCCACAACTTGAACAAGACGGTGAAGAAGAGCCGGGCGTACTGCAACGGTGCCTGGCACGCGTTCCAGACCGAGGACGTGACACCGAGCACACGCTACAAGATCGTCACTCAGCAGGACCACGGCCGCACGCACACCGAGCAGGTCGGTGTCTACGAAGAGGACTGACCGGCAGCCACGTGCTGCCGTCTGCCCTACTGGGGTTTGCGAGCGATCGGCAGGGTGTCTGGCCAGCGCGAGGGGACTGGCCAGGGGCCGAACCGGCGGGGGTACTGCGACGTCGGCAGTTGATCGCCGAGGACTCACGAAGTAGGTCGCTTGCTCGCTCCCTTGCCGCTGGGCAGATGAGGTCACATCAGACGGCGAAGCCTCGAGCCCGCTGCAGAGCCGGGGCTTCGCCGTCATTACGAGAAAGGTGCCTGGGGACCGGCGGCTGCAGCAAGTAGCGCACAGCGGCCCAGTCAGTCGAAGGAGCCACGATGCCGGCAGGGCCGTGGCTCCCAGAGGCAACTACTGCCATCCATCCTCGAAAGGACCCACTGTGAGCGGACCCAGGCGCCGTCGGGCGGAACAGGACTTCGAAGAGTACGTCCGCACAAGGCACGCCGCTCTGCTGCGCAGCGCACACCGCCTGATGGCCGACCCGCTTGACGCTCAGGACCTGTTACAGACGGCGCTTACACGAACGTACCTCCGCTGGGACCGCATAGCGGACAAGCAGCTCGCAGACGCCTACCTGCGCCGCGTCATGATCAACACCCGCACCGAATGGTGGCGCGCCAGGAAACTACAGGAGCTTCCCTGCGAGCACCTGCCGGACACGGGCATCGACGACACCACGGAGCATTACGCTGACCGTGCCTTGCTGCTGAACATCCTCAATGTGCTCACTCCGAAACAGCGCAGCGTCGTCGTGCTGCGGTACTTGGAGCAGATGACGATAGAAGAGACGGCCACCGCTCTGCGCCTGTCCCCCGGAACGGTCAAGAGCACGCTGCATAGGGCGCTCGCCCGGCTCCGTCAGGAACTGGAGAGCCACGCCCCCGATTCACTTTCAGCATCACCCGCTGGTCCTGCACCGCGACGGCGCGACCATGCTCGTGGAGAGATGCATCATCCCCCTGTCGTTCCGGCCGTTGTGCAGTAGCTGCGCTACTTGTTGGCCGCGGACGACAAGTGACCCGTCTCGCTGAAGGTGAGCCATGTCGGGGCTGTGACCAGCGGTGGTTCATGTTGAGCAAGACGGAGGGCGGCCGGCGTCCCGCTCAATCTGAATTCTGAGCGCCCGAACCTGCCTCACGTTCGGCGGCGAACTCGTCGAGAAGCTGGAACAGGACCTTGATCGCGTGCTTCTCGTGGTCGGGCGACAGGTCGGCGATGTTGTTCCAGCCCTCTGGGAGCGCAATATGCACGACCTGTCCGGGCCAGGCATGGTTACAGCTGCGGCCGCGGCGGGCGACAAGCCACTCGTGCCAGCCTGTGAGCCCCTGTTCGCCATGGCGCATCGCGTGCTGGTCGTAGCCGGTGAGGAAGGCGGTCAGCCGTTGGAACGAGGAGGCTGTGCCGACGAACATGCCAGGACGCCGGCCGACGCAGGCGAAGTACTCGCGCTCGCTCATTGCCCTGATCGGTCTCACCGGTCTCCTTCGCAGGTCTGGCGCGGATCCGGCTGCGCACCGTGCGGATGCCGACGGTCGTTCCAGTGTCGTCTGAGGGCTTCGAGTTCGGTGCGGGGGGAAGTTCTCGCCAGGCCCGGGGCCCCGATCGCCTTCCGGGCCGCCTGGCGTTGTCCTGTCTCAACGAAGTTAGTCGTCCACCCCTGCGCTGACCTGCGTGGACTGGATGGGGTGAGACGCGGAGACTTGGTTCGTTGAGACAAATCTCGGCCCGCTAACGCAGCTGCGCGTTCCGATGCTGCTCGCCCGCCTGCTCCAAGGCGGCCTCGTAGGCGCGCAGGGCGGTGATGACTGTGGCTCGTTCCGCGGGGTCGAGTCCGCGCATGACGCGTTCCCAGGCAGAGGCGCTGCCGGAGAGCCATTCGCCGATCGGTGCGGCGTAGGCGGCGGCGATGGCGATGATGCGGCGGCGGCGGTCGGTGGGATCGGCGGTGCGTTGCAGGATGCCTGGCCTGGAGAGCTCGCTGACCATGAGGCTGACGGTCGTCGGGGCCAACTCCAGCCGAGCGGCGAGCTCGTTGATGCTGGTGGGGCCGTCGTACTCCAGGTGGGCCAGCAGTGCGAGGTGTCGCGGTGCCAGGTCCAGACCCTGGAGTGCCGGAGGTATGGGCAGGCGCTTGGCGCGGCCCACGAGCCGTGGCATGAGCAACAGCAGGGTGCGGACGGCCTCATTGACGGCTGGACCGTCCGATTCCGTGGACATCAGCGACCTCTTCCAGATACCTTTAAAGATAAAGGCTTTGTATTCAAATGGAACGAGGTCCACTATGCCGCATCTGACCGTCCACCTTCCAGAGAACAGGCTGACCGGGAACGAACCCACGCTCGTGGCCGCACTGACCGACGCTGTCGTCGACGTCTATGGCGAATGGGCCCGCGACCTCGTAAGCGTCCGCCTGGCCGGAGTACCCGCAGGCCGTTTCGCGCAGGGCGGCAAGGCCGTGGACACAAACGCCTCGGTGATCTTGGGCGTCCGCGCTGGCGTCTTCGACCGCCCCGACGCCGGCCAGATCACCGCGCGCCTCGGCACCGCGCTCACCGACGCGATCACGCGCGTCATCGGCGACGACCTCCGCGCCGGCACCATGGTCGAACTCGTGGCGTCACCGCCAGAACGTACCTTCGTCGGCGGCGCCCTCACCGTGTGACCCCCCATCTGGGCCACCTCACGACCCGGCTGTACTCAGGCTCAGCAGCGGTAGTAGGGGTGGAACGGGCTCCTCGAACCCGGCCCGTCACACAGTCCCGCAGCGGACGCCGACGGCGTCCGTGCACCGCGTCCACGTACGACAACTCGATGCACGGGCCCGCCTGCTCCACCCCAGCCGGTACAGCCATCCAGCACCCCCAGCGCGCTCAACCGCGCGACTAGGTTCGCTGAGACAGAAGCCCGAACGACTCGGTTCATTGAGAAAGCGACTCGATTGAGCGAGACGGGACAGGCACCGCTCCTCCCCCGCCTTCTTGAGCGGTGGGTGCCGCAGGATGTTCTCGAACTCTTCTGGATCCTGCTGCTGAGCTACCCGGCTCAGTACCTGGAGCATCTTGAAGAAGTCTGGTCGCGCCATCTTCTCGGCCAGATGCATTGCGATGAAGGATGGGTCGTCGTACGGCAGCGTGCGCGGCTGTTCTGGAGAGGCCACCGGTTCTTCCCGTAGAGAGGCTTCAGCGTGAGATCGCGCTTGCGGTACGGGCTTTTTCTCGCCGGCCTCCTTGTCGCGTTCGCCTGCCCGCCTCGCGGTGGCGGCCTCGACTGCGGACGCGGCCGCTTTCGGCTGCCTTCCCGGCCGGCGGGCAGGCTTCTCGGCTTCCTTGCGCGCCCGTTCAGCCTTCAGCGCTTCGAGCGCCGCCTGCCGCTGGTCGGCCGGCTTCTTACCGACCGCGCGCAGCAGGTCGATGGGCTCCTGGCCGATGCGCTCCTTTAGTTCGTCGCTCAGGTCGAGCAGTGCCAGCCGTTGCGATACCCATCCCTGGGAGCGATGTAGCCGTTTGGCCAGTGCTACCTGGCTGCCGTGGATGGCCAGGAGACGTTGCAGTGCGCGGGCTTCGTCGAGTTCATCGAGGTCTTGGCGATGGATGTTGGCGACGAGGGCGGATTCGAGGACTTCCTCGGAGGTGGTGCCCTGGTCGTCGCTGACCATGACCTTGATGGTGGTGAGGCCTGCCTCGCGGGCGCCGGCGAGGCGGCTGTTGCCGTCGACGACGACGTAGGTGGTGTCGGGCTCGAGGCCAGCAGCGTGTTCGGGGTTGGCTTTGATGTAGGCGTCGCGGTTCATGACCGTGATCGCTTGTTTTTGGCCGTGGGTCTTCAGGCTGCCTGCGAGGTCCGTCAGATCCCCTAGGGATGTGCGAGGGTTGTCGGGGTTGAGGCTGATGCGGTGAGGGGGGAGTTCGGTGGGCGGGGCGACTCCGTCGGTGGGGACTCCGGTCGCGGCAGCGACAGCCTGCCGGCGTGCGCTGACGGGGCGGGCGGTGCTTCCGAAGCGGCCGGCGCCCAGCTGGTCGGCCTTGGTCATGCGATCTCCCGGGCCAGTGCGCGCATGCCGATCGCCTGCTGTGATTTGGGCGCGTATGACAGCAGGGGTTGTTTCACTCGGACTGCCTCTTTCTGTTCTTTCAGGTCGCCGATGAGGCCGACGACCCGTGGATCCTTTATGTCGACCCACCCCTGCAGGGAGGAGGTGGCGATGAAGCCGCGGCGGGAGTCGTAGAGGTTGACGACGATGCCGAGGTAGTCGATGTCGACCTGCAGGTCGTTGCGCAGGTCTTCGATCTGTGTGGTGAGCAGTTCGTAGGCGTCGGCGGAGCTGTCCTCGGCATGAACGACGATCAGGGCACCCGACTGGCCGGGTTTTCCGCCGTCGCGGCGGCCGTAGTAGGCGGCGGCGTCCATGCTGAGGCCGAGGCTGGGCGGACAGTCGACGACGATGACGTCGTAATCGGCCTCGAGCGGAGCGAGTACACGTTCCAGGGCGGCTTCCCGGGCCCGTACCGCCGAGAGGCGAACGTCGAGGAGGAAGGCGTCGTTGCAGGCGGGCAGCGAGTGGAGCCGGCCGCCGAACGTTTCGTTGATCTGGTCCTGGGTGACGTGATGGCGGATGGGGAAGTCGCCGATGGGCGGGGAGCGGGATCAGTTCGCCTGGCGGTAGCGGTCGACGATCGCGGTGCGCAGCGTCGGGGCTGACGCGCCGAGTGCCGACAGGATGGCAGGTACCTGGCCGCTCTTCATGGCGATGAGGCCGAGGGCGAGGTGCTTTGTGCCGATGTCGGTCTCGTGTTGAGCCTGTGCCTCGTGGACGGTGTTGGACAGGCTCTCTTTGGCGTGTGGAGTGAAGGGGATGTGCCCGGTGGGGCGGGCTCCGTCGGTCTGGTAGAGGCCGGCGGGGGCGGGGGTGGGTGCCGTGAGGACGGTGCGTCGGGCGCGGCGTTGGCTGCGCCAGTGGCGCGGGGGTACTGCGCGCCGCGGGTTGAACCTGGAGGGGCGAGGTGGCCGGTGCACGGTCCGGCCGGCACGGGCGAGGGCTTCTGGTCCGAAGGATTCCTCGATCCTGGCGCGGACGGCGTCGAGATCGATCCCGATCGAGGCCAGCGCGTCCCGGTTGAGGGTGCCGAACAGGAGGGACCCGGCACCGAGGCCGACCTGGCGGACGATCTCCTCCTCGACGCGCTGCGGCGTGAGGCCGTGCTCGCGCAGGACGAAGCTCGCGGGCTGGTCGGCCAGGGCGAGGGCGAGCAGGAGGTGTTCGCTGCCGATGTGGTGGTGCCCGAGCCGGCGTGCGTGCTCCTGGGCGTGGACGACGACGGTGCGGGCGTCGGGGGTGAAGTGTTCGAACATCATCGCCTCCCGATCAGCGGGCCGTACTTGCGGTGCACGGTCTGCTTGGTGACGCCGAGCCGCTGGGCGATGTCCTGCCAGGACCATCCCAGTTTCCGCGCGTTGTCGACCTGGAGGAGTTCCAGCCGTTCGCTGAGCTCTCGCAGGGCGGCCACCGCGCGGAGCCCGACTTCGGGGTCATTGCTGGCGGCGCCCTCGGCGATTTCGAGTGTTGTCTGCATGCCCGTCAGCATATGCTGACGGCTGAGTTTTCGTCAACATATGCTGACGATGCACGGCGAGTCCGAGAGCCGCGCAGCCCCGCCGTCTCTGACTCACCCCCACGCGCCAGAAACACGAAAGGGCCCCGGCCTCCGTGGTTACGGAGGCCGGGGCCCTTGGGGTGGTGCTGTCCGCCGTGGTCGGCGTCAGGTGGTGATGCGCAGGCGTCGGGCGCTCACGCGGCGTTGGCTGAAGTGACGGCGGCCGCCAGGAGCGCAGCGGTGTCGTTCTCGTACGGGTCGTGGTAGGCCGCGTGGTCGGAGACGTGGAACACGGCCCCCTTTACGGTCAGCTTGCATCCCGGGACAGCGGTGTCTGCCTTTCCTTCCTGAGGTCCGCGGCGGCGAGGTTGCCGATCTCGCGTTTGACCAGTGACCAGATGCCCTCCTGTGGGTTGAGGTCCGGGGCGTAGGCGGGCAAGTGGAACACGGTGAGCCACTCGGCGTTCGCCTCGATGAACGCACGCATGCCAGCGGTCAGGTGCAGGCGGAGGTTGTGGGCTGCTGCCAGCTCCAGCCGTGCCGCGGACCGAACAGGCCGCTAGACCCAAAGATGACCAACCCTCTCTCACCCATCCCGTCCAGGAGCGTCGCCTCAGTCAGCGGTTGGTACTCATAACCGATCAGCCCCGCTGGGACGCCGACCTCCCGCAGATCGGCGGCGATCTCGGCAGGCACCCCTGGTGAGCAGCCGATACGGACCACGGCGTACTGGGGCAACGGCAACGGCGGGAAGTCGCGGATCACGCGAGCATCATCCTCGTGCTCCGGCCACACCGGGAAGGCGCGAGCCGGTTCCTGCCACGCTGCGGCGGCCCCCGACATCACTCAATCAAGTTCAGTACGTCGCCCACCATCTGAAGATCGCCGGGCGTTCGGACCAGCTGTTCACCGAGGACGCCCTCACGCTGATCCACACGACCTCGCGCGGCTACCCGCGAGCGGTCAACAACCTCTCTCTCCAGGCCCTCGTCGCCGCCTTCGCCACCGGCAAAAACCTCGTTGACGAGGCAGCCGCCCGCGCCGCCGTGAGTGAGGTGGTCGGCGACTGAACGAACCTGCTACTGAAGAGGGATTCCAGGAGCTCTCCGCGCCATCCATATTTCGCTCGCGACGTCCGGCGCGGCGCATCTACGGTTTCAGCGTGACCGCCACACCAG
>NZ_JBEXPK010000139.1:0-10232 GCF_040612015.1 Streptomyces sp. NPDC006476
CCCACTCCGCATTCGTCAGGTCTCCACGTCCCATGGAGCCAGCCTGCCCCCAACACACCACCCCGCGAAGGGAGATCCGAGAAACAGTGCCTAGGTGTGAGCTGGGGCGCTGCCGCACGGCAGCGCCCCAGCCCCCGTGCTTCGGGTCAGAACATGCCGTTGCCGTTGGCGGAGGTGGCGGGCACGTTCTGGACGATGTCCCAGTGCTCCACGACCTTGCCGTTCCGCACCCGGTAGATGTCGAAGACACCGGAGACCATGTCCGACGTGAACGTGCCGCGGGACTGGATCACGACCAGATCCCCTTCGGCGATGACCCGGAAGATGTCGGAGCGGAAGTCGGGGAACGCCGAGAACATCCCGGCGATCCCGTCCTTGGCCGCCTGGATGCCGTTGGCGAAGCCGGGGTTGTGCTGGTAATAGGGGTCGACGATGTAGCGGTCGAACCCGGTGACGTCCTTGTCCACGAACACTTGCCTGTACATGTCCGTGACGAGCTGCTTGTTGGACGTGGTGGGCGCGTACGGGGCCGGTCTGCTCACCTGCGGGCAGCTGAGTGTCGAGAACATGTCGTTGCCGCTGACCGTGGTCGCCGGCACTTCCTGGGTCGTGTCCCAGTGTTCGACGATCTTGCCGCCGGACAGGCGGTACAGGTCGAGGACGGCGTAGCCCCTGGTGCCCGGGGCAAGGACCAGGTTGCTGTGGGCGGCGACGAGGTCGCCCTCCGCGATGACGCGCTTGACCGAGACGTACGAGTGGGGGTGGGTCGCGTTCTGCGCGGTCAGGTAGTCGCGCAGTCCTGCCTGCCCGTCGGCGATGCGGGGATCGTGCTGGACGAAGCCCGAGCCGAGGTAGGCGTCGATGGCCGACAGGTCATGCCGGTTGTACAGCCGCTCCACGAAATCCATGACCAGCGCCTTGCTGCTGGCGAGCTGCGACGCGTCGCCCTGGGATGCCGTTACGGCGGTCCGGGATGCCGCCACGGCCGGTTCGCCGACGAACAGAACGGCGGAGAGCGCGAGGGCGCCGGCCAGCGCCCTTGTAAGTGGTCTCACGAGTTCCTCTTTCCTGGAAGTATCTCGCCAGAAAGGTATTTGGTTTAATCTCTCGCTCGCAAGACTCTGTCGAGAAAGGTAGGCTGCGGCAGGCGATGTCGCCGGCAGGCACGCAGGTGCACCGCAGTCATGGAGGGAGCGCGGTATGAGCACGTCAGGTCGGCCCCGGGGCGGGCGTGGGCGGACCGTGTCTGTCGACGACGAGACGCTGGTCACCTGGTGGGGGCTCATCCTGGAGGGCTTCAGCCACGCCCATGGCCGCATCGACGCGGACCTGCGCGAAGTCGCGGATCTGCCCGGGCCGTGGTTCGAAATTCTGCTGCGGCTCTCGCGGACGCCCGGCCGCGAACTCCCGCTCACCTACCTCGCCAAGGAAGTGGCCTTCTCCAGCGGCGGGTTCACCAAGATGACCGATCGGCTGGTCGCGGGCGGCCTGATCGAGCGGCGGCCGAGTCCCACTGATCGCCGAGTCACCCTGGCCGGGCTCACGCCGCAGGGTGCGCGTGTCCTCGACCGTGCGCTCCAGGTGCACCTCGACAGCCTCCGGCGTTACGTCCTCGAGCCGCTGGGAGCTCAGCAACTCGAACAGGTGGCCACCGGCATGAAGGCCCTACGCGACCAGGAGGGCTGAGGCGCGCCCCCTGGCCTGGTGTGCTGGGTTGGCAAGGCGTTTCACGCCTGCCCCTGCGGACGGGTGCCCCCGAGAAGCGTATCCTGATAACCCGGACCAGACTCCTGATAACCCGGACTCTCCTTTCCGGCGTGGCGGGGCAACGGCGGTTCGCGTGTCGCGCTGCAGCTCCCCTTTGACCGGGTGATTCCCAGGTCGCGGTGTGGCGCTCACGGGTAAGACAGCGAGGCGGCCTTCTGTGTCGTGATGGCGGAGGCGTAGCCGTGTGGACCATGGGGCCGACGGCGATGTGTGTGCGGGAGGCCCCAGGACTGCGGGCGAGGGTGTCGGGGGGTGACGCCCGAGGCGGTCGGCGCGTGTGACCTGCTGGGTGGTCATGTCGAGGGGGAGCGGGCGGGCCGCCGTCCTCGCCGATTCTGGAGTTCGGGCACCCGCGGCGGCCGCGATCGCGGGGGGACGAGGAACCCGCCGCCCCCGGCGGTCAGTTGACGGCCCCTGCGGCGCTGATGTCACTGCCGGCGCCCGGTGGCGCGGCCACCCGCCCGGCCGGCGGTGCACGGCATCCAAGATCTTTCTGAATGTCCCATGAATTAGGACTAGCGTTTCGACATGAGGGACCGTACGCTTCGCGGAAGTTACGGTCAGCCACTCGCCGCGTGACATCAGGGGCATTCCCAGCGCGGCGGTGAGGAGTCAGGGCGTGAAGAAACTGGATGCTGAGACGACCCCCCACCTGGGGGGCGGCGATGCCGGTGCGTCGCCCCTGCCAGGGGCCGAACCTCGTACCGCAGCCTCGGCCGCAACCCTGCCGGGCACCTCGCCCGGCGCCCCTCTTCAGGTAAGAGGACTCGCCAAGCGATTCGGCGGTGTCACGGCTCTCGACGGCGTCGACCTCTCGGTGGCGGCCGGGGAGGCCATCGCCGTCATCGGTCCCAACGGCGCGGGCAAGAGCACACTGCTCAAGCTGATTGCCGGCGTGCACCGCCCGACCGAGGGAGAGGTCTGGCTGGGGGAGCAGCGGCTGGACCGGATGCCGGCGCACCGCATCACCCGCAGTGGTGTCGCGCTGGCCCATCAGGTCCCGCGGCCCTTCCACGGCCTCACCGTCGGGGAGAACGTACGCATCGGAGCCATGGCGGGCCGACCCCACCTGCACGCCGGTGAGATCGACGAAATCATCGCTCAGTGCGGGCTGGACACCAAGGCGTCCCGCCCGGCCGACTCCCTGCGCGTCCTGGACCTGAAGCGGCTGGAGGTGGCGCGGGCCCTCGCCACCCGTCCCCGGGTACTCATGTTCGACGAGGTCGCGGCCGGGCTTGTCGGCCGCGAGCTGGACGAGGCCATCGACCTGATCCGCCAGGTCCGCGACCGGGGCATCACCGTGCTATTGGTCGAGCACATCGAGCGGGTCGTACGCGAACTCGTCGACCGCGTCCTCGTGCTCGACTGGGGCCGACCGCTGGCTGAGGGAACACCGGCCGAGATCGCCGCCAACGAGGAGGTGCGGGCCGTCTACCTCGGCGACGGCGACAAGACTCAGGCGCAGCCCGCCCGTACGCCTGACACGGCCACGGCCACGGCCACGGCCACGACCTCGGACACCGGTGCCGTACTGGCGCTGGAGTCGGTCAGCGCGGGGTACGGCGACATGGTCGCCCTGCGGGACTTCTCGATGCGCGTCGAGGCGGGGCAGATCGTGACGGTGCTGGGTGCCAACGGGGCCGGCAAGTCGACGCTGTGTGCCACGGTCATGGGCGCCGTCGCGGCGAGGTCGGGATCCGTGCACGCCTTTGGCAAGGACATCACCGGCATGCCCACCCACGACCGGGCGCGCCTGGGGATCGCCTACTGCCAGGAAGGACGCCGCATCTTCACTGCCCTCACGGCCGCCGAGAACCTGAAGCTCGGCGCTCCGCTCGCGCTGGGCAATGACGAGGTGCGGGCCCGTATGGAGCGGGTCCATGAGATCTTCCCGGTGCTGGCCGAGCGTGCCACACAGCAGGCCGGGACCATGTCCGGAGGCCAGCAGCAGATGCTGGCCGTGGGACGCGCCCTGATGGCCGACCCCAAGGTGCTGATCTGCGACGAGATCTCGCTCGGCCTCGCGCCTGTGGCCATCGACGCCCTGTACGGGGCACTGGCCGAGATCAACTCCCAGGGCGTCGCGATCGTGCTGGTCGAACAGAACGTCAAACGGGCGCTGGGCATCGCCGACCACGCCGTCGTGCTCTCCCGCGGCCGCATCTCCTACAGCGGTGACCCGGCCGGCCTGCTCACTGATGAGGCCCTCGACGCCGCCTACTTCGGCACCGACGACGACAACGCCACGGGCGCCGCTTCTCCGTCCCGTCCCTCCTGTTCCTCCACTCCCACTTCGCTCAGTGCCTCCGAAGGAGACCCCTCGTGATCAGAACCGCCTCCCGGCGCACCCTCGCACTCAGCACCACCGCGGTCCTCGCTCTCACGGCGGGCTGCGCGGGCAACGCCTCGACGAGCAGCGGTGGTTCCAGCGATGACGGCCCCATCGTCATCGGCACCAGCATCCAGCTGTCCGGCGCCTTCGTGAACAAGCAGATTCGCGACGGCTACCTCCTGGCGGTGCAGCAGGTGAACGCCAAGGGCGGCCTCGAAGTGGGCGGGAAGAAGCGGAAGGTCGAGCTGAAGGTGCTCGACAACCGCAGCGACACCAACACCATGGTCCAGCAGGTCCGTTCCCTGGTGCTCAGCGACAAGGCCGTGGGTCTGCTGGGGTCGTGCTGCCAGCAGAACATCGACATGCAGGGCCAGGCCGACGCGCTGAAGGTGCCGCTGGTGATGGGCGCCCTGCCCATCGAACTGCTGCCCAAGGGCAAGGGCTACACCTGGGATTCCTTCCAGTCGCTCGCCGACGGGGCCAAGGGCTTCTACTCGGTCGCCGCCGGGGCGAAGACCAACAAGAAGACGCTGCTCGTCACCAGCAACGACGCCCAGGGCATCTCCGCCGGCAAGATGTGGGGTGCGGCCGGCGAGAAGGCCGGCTTCACCATCTCCGCCACCAAGGCCGTGCCCGCCGGCACCACGGACTTCTCCGACGTCATCAAGGCCGGAAAGTCCTCCAACTCGCAGGTGCTGATCGCCTCCATGGCCCCGCAGGACTGCTTCGCCATGTGGAAGCAGATGAAGGCGCTCGCCTACAAGCCCAAGGTCGCCATCGGCCTGAACTGCGCCCAGACCCCCGGCTGGGGCTCCCTCGGCTCTCTCGGCAACGGCACCCTCGTCCAGCTGAACTGGTCCAACACGGCAGGGCTGCCGGACACCGACCTCATCGTCAGCAAGTACGGCAAGAAGTACACCAACCTCACCGACCTGGGCTCCGTCGCCCTCGGGATGCACGAGGCGACCATCCTCCTCGACGCCATCAAGACCACCGGCAGCACCGACCGCGAGGCCGTCAACAAGGCGCTGGCCAAGAGCACCACCGTCTCCGCACAGGGCCCGGTGAAGTTCGTGGACAACAAGAGCGCGACCCCGACCTTCATCGGACAGTGGAACAACGGCGTCATCGAGCAGGTCTGGCCGGCCAAGGGCGCGAAGCCGCTCACCCCGCTGTCCGGGCTCAACTGAGGCCCGGCATGAGCTCGAGACGACCCCCTGCGAGCGTGATCGAACGGAGCACATCGTGAGCCTCGACGTCCTGGCCGCCGGTATCCTCGCCGGCGGCCTGTACGCCCTGATCGGACTGGGCATCTCCCTGGTCTTCGGCGTCCTCGGCCTGATGAACCTGGCACACGGCGAACTCGTCATCGGCGGCGCCTACCTCGCCTCCCTGCTGGTGGTGGGAGCCGGCTGGGACCCACTGCTGGCCCTGCCGCTCGCCATGGCGGGCGTCGCGCTGATCGCCTATCCGCTCCAGCGGTACCTGCTCACACCACTCCTCAAGGGGAGCAATACCGCACCGCTGGTGGGCACCTTCGGGCTGTCCCTGCTCGCCCAGGCACTCTTCCAGGGCGTGTTCGGCACCCACCCCAAGAGCCTGTCCGCCCCGTATGCCGACTCAGGCATCTCGATCCTCGGCGTACGGATCCAGACGATCTATCTGATCGCCTTCGCGCTCACCACCCTCCTGTGCGCCGCCACCCACCTGGTCCTGACCCGCACGCGCGCCGGAAGCGCGGTCCGAGCCGCCTCGGCGGACCCGGCCACGGCCGCCGTGCTCGGCATCAACGTGCCGACGGTGTACGCCATGACCTTCGCCGGCGCCGCGGCCCTCGCCGCGGCCGGCGGAGTCCTGACCGGCGTCGCCCAGAGCTTCACGCCCACCAGCGGGATGCCGTTGCTGCTGACCGGCATGGCCGTGATGGCACTGGCCGGAATCGGCAGCGTCGGCGGCGTCTTCCTCGCCGGTGTGGCCCTCGGCGTCCTGCAGTCGGTCAGCGTCCAACTGTTCGGCGGCGGCATGCGCGACGTCGTCGTCTACCTCGCCTTCTTCCTCGTCCTCGCCGTACGCCCCCAGGGCCTGTTCCGAAAGGCGGCCACCGGATGACAACCCGGTCGATACCCCGAGGGAAACCGGCGGGCCTGTGGCCCGCGACCACCCTCGCCCTGTGCACGGTCGTCGCTTTCGCGCTCGCCCCCTTGCTCGGCCTCGGGCAGCTGGACCTGAGCGTCACCCTGCTGACGTATCTGACGATCGCTGAGGCCTGGAACGTGCTCGCCGGCTTCAGCGGCCAGATCTCCCTCGGCGCCGCCGCGTTCATGGCGACCGGCGGCTACACCACCGCCCTCCTCCTGGTCCACACGGGCCTGCCCTGGCCGGTGGCCTTCCTCGGCGCGGGCGTCGGCGCGGCCCTGCTCGCCCTACTGCTCGCCGTACCGCTGCTGCGCCTGCGCGGCGACTACTTCGCCGTGGGCACCCTGGCCATCTCCATCGCCATCCAGGCTCTGCTCAGCAACTGGAACTGGGCCGGCGGCGCCAGCGGCCTCACCCTCCCCACGGAGAGGATCCCCAGCGGCGGCAACCTCTACCAGATCGCGGTCGTCGTCGCCGCCCTGTCCATGGCGCTCACCCTCTACGTCCGGCACAGCGCCTTCGGCCTACGGCTCGCCGCAGTCAGGGACAACGAGCCGGCCGCAGCGGGACTGGGCGTGTCCGTCTACCGGCACCGGCTCGCAGCGCTGATCCCCACCAGCGCGCTCACGGGCCTGGCCGGAGCGGTGATCGCCTTCCAGTTCGTTGTCATCTCCCCGGACGGCGTGGCCAGCGTCAACTGGAGCCTGAACGCGGTCCTCATGTCCGTGGTCGGCGGCGCGGGCACAGTGCTCGGACCCGTCGTCGGCGTGGGCGTCGTCTACTACGGGCTGACCCGGTCCCTTCAGGACCAGCAGACTCTGTCCCTGGTCATCGAAGGCATCCTGCTCATCGTGATCGTGCGCTTCTCCCCGCAGGGAGCCTGGCCCCTGATCTGCCGAGCGGTCCGGCTTCTGGCCGCGCGCCGCCGGGTCCCGCCCGCCGCGGCGGACACCGGCTCCGATGCCAGCACCCGGACTCTGGAACACGTATGACAGCGTCCGAGACTGTGTGAAGGATAGGTCGCTCACATCCGCAGGCAGCAACGGCCGGACCATGTGAACCCGGGCTTGGTCCACTGGGTCCCGAAAGCGGGCCCCCGCTGGGCGGGACGGGCGGGACGCGGGCGAAGTCGGCGGGCAGGTTCGCCGCAGGACGCCCTCGGCGTCGACGTCGGCCAGGCCGCACGCGCCGCGGGCAATCCGGTAGGTGAACGAGACAGGGTTGGGCGGGCAGTCATCCTCGTGGGTGTGCCGGGCGGCGGGCCGGAACAGGGCCGGCTGAAGCACCCCGGCCCGCATGTGGCTTCCCACGGCCGTGACCGGCACCGGGCACTTCCAGCAGATCAACTCGCCGTTGAACTCCTGCGGCGGCCCGACCTGACCGGCCTCGACCTGTTCACTGCCCGCGATCCGGGCCCGGTGCATCCCCGTCCCTTCCCGCCGACGGCACCGCCCCGGCACCGCGTCCACGTCCCCGCCCGCGGCGCCCTGGCACTCCAGACGCCGGGCCTGGGCAATGTCGGTACGGAGAGCATCTGCGTCGCGGACGGCAGTGATGACGCCGCCGACGGTTGGGGCGATGCCGGCCGTGGCCGAGACGAGGACTGCTCGCTGGTCGACGCCATGCCTGTCTCAACGGCCAAGTGATCCATTGGAACGCCCCGGCACCCCTATGACCTGCGGTGTACCAAAGTGCCAACTAGATCTCTGAACCCGGGCGTAGAGCTGAGGAAGGTAGTTGGCATCAGTGCAGGTCGCGAACGTTGCCTGATGCCAACTACCGATCCTGGTCACAGCATCAGCGACGACAACGTCGCGCGCAGGGCCGCATCCAGCGGCGGCCGCGCCAGACCGGCGACCACCGCGCCCAGCAGCATGGCGCCGTCGGTCAGGAGCAGACCGAAACCCGCGCTGGCCACCACCGCGCTCACCGTCAGCACCCGCGGTTGGCCCAGCCGGTCAACCAGCCTGCCCAGCACAGGGCCCCCGGCGGCGTTGGCCGCCAGATGCACAGCCGCCAGAGTCCCGGCCGCGCCGTAGCCGTCACGGTGTCCACCCGCCAGAACGACCGCCAGCGGTGCCATCCCCGACGGCAGCTGGCCCAGCAGCGTGCTCAGCAACAGCCGGGTGGCATACGGCACCCGCAGCACCTGGCCGTAGCCGACCGAACGCACGGCACCGTCGGCAGTGACAGAAAGGCACGGCACGAAAGGACTCCAGAAAGAAGGGGCTGGCACATGGCGGCCCGGGCCGAGGCCGCTGCCGGCGGATGGCGGGCAGCGGCGTGCCGGGCGGATGAGTCAGGCGGTGAATTGGTGCGCGCTGGAGCAGTTGACGGGCCGTCCGCCCGTCTTCACCGTGCAGGCCTCGATCTTGTAGGTGGCGCCGTCCTGCAGGTCGAAGTAACTGGCGCCCTTCGTGGTGCACTTGCCGTCGACCTTGGTGTCGGCCACCCGGTTCAGCAGCGAGTTGTTGATCGTCAGAATCTGCACGAGCGCCAGGTAGCCATCCGCCTTGATGTCGCAGGCCGTCGTCTTGTCGCCGGCGGCGATGAAGCGGCCCTTGGCGCCGCCGTTTGTGCTGTACCACCAGCCGGAGTCGGCGCTGGCCGGGCTGGTGGCCAGGGCGGCGACGGTGGCGGCTGCGCCGAGAGCGACGGGCAGGGAATACCGGATGAAGCGGTGCGTCGTACGCATGCGAGGAGTTCCTTTCATCGTGGGGTGGTGGGGGAAAGCGGCCGTGTGCGGTGCCGGTTGACGAGCACGGCAAGCGGAAGGCAGGTGACGGCGCCGAGAGCGCCGCAGATTGGCGGGAGACGCGACCGCTCCAGACGACTACGACCGGGCCTGTGCGGTGGACGGTCTGGCCGGTGTGATCACCGTTGGCGAGAACGGTCCGCAGGCACTAGTGCTGGCGGACGAGCCGGCCAGCAGTTGCTATCTCCCCGAGCATCGACTCTTCCTGCGGTGGCTTGCCGCCGACTCCGAGGCCGGGCTGACGGCCGCAGCAGAGGCTGTCCTTGCGGACCCGGCCACCGAGTGGGAGGGGTGCGGCACGTGGGTGTCGGACGGCCCGGCCGTGCTCATGGACTCCGCCGAAGCGGGCTCCGAACTGGGCATCGAGTATCCGGGCGGCGGGGTGCCTGATCAGGCGCAAGTCCCTCTGCCTGCCGGCCGCTGGAGCGTCCGGGCCACCCACATCAAGGCAGACAAGGAAAACTTGGTCGGCCTGGTCCAGCTCCTGCACACCGAGGAGGGCTCATCGTGATACCGCCAGCCCCCGACCGCAGGCGCCCCGTGCGTGAGTAGAGGGTGGGCCAGCGGAGGTTCTGGTCAGAACTTGCCCATGTGCTGCACCGTGCAGTGCCCCAGTTGCCGGCTTAACATCTCGCAGAAGCTGACGGACAGCGGCGGCCAGCCCCAAAAGTCGAATGCCAGCGCGCCCACTGCGAAGTTGGAGTCCCACCGCCACTCGGTGACGGAGACCGAAGCGCCGCAGGCGGAGCAGGGGACGCGTCCCTCACCCGTCTCCTTCCAGGATGCGATGCCGTCCCGGAACGGCTTCCCAACCCCCTCGTCCGCCTCGAACACCTTCGGGGAGTTGATGATCACGGTTCTGGACTTGCTGGAATCCATCCGCATGCTCACCAACCAGGGCATGGACCAGGACTTCCCGCTGTCCTGCCTGCTGGTCGGCCAGCCCACCCTCAGACGCACCATGAAACTCGCCGTCCTCGCAGCCCTGGAACAGCGCACCGCCCTGCGCTACACGGTGCCGGGCATGACCTCCACCGAGACCACCAGCTACGTCGCCCACCACCTGAAGATCGCCGGGCGTTCGGACCAGCTGTTCACCGAGGACGCCCTCACGCTGATCCACACGACCTCGCGCGGCTACCCGCGGGCGGTCAACAACCTCTCTCTCCAGGCCCTCGTCGCCGCCTTCGCCACCGGCAAAAACCTCGTTGACGAGGCAGCCGCCCGCGCCGCCGTGAGTGA
>NZ_JBEXPK010000140.1:0-9950 GCF_040612015.1 Streptomyces sp. NPDC006476
CTGCTCAAGCCGGTCGTGTCGGAGAAGAGCTACGCGCTCCTGGACGAGAACAAGTACACGTTCATCGTCGACCCGAACGCCAACAAGACCCAGATACGCGTCGGCCGCCGTCCTCGACGGGCGGGTACACGGTCACCGGTGCCGTGGAAACCACGGTCACCTACACATTCGGGGACGCAGGCGCATTCACAGCCACCACCTGCCCCTGGGCATCGACTGTGAGTGCCACGCGCTCGACTCGGTTCGTCGCGGCCAGGATGCCCCACACGATCCCCCAGACCAGGCACGTGAAGACGGTCAGGATCGCGTGAAGGACGTGATTGATCGGCTTGCCTCGCACCATGACGGCCTGCGTCTCCGAGCGGGACTCCACCCGCCACCCCGTCGCTATCCTCTGGTTCACCGCCCAGTCGAGGATCAAGCGCTGCTGCTGTGCGTCGGGCGGGGCGCCGTCCGGGACGAAGAAGCCTGGGTGCGGCTGGATTGGCTCGCCCCACTCTGGCCAGGGCTGGGATGATCCAGACATGAGTTCAGGATCATGCCGGACGGCTAGGCCCGCATCTGGAGGCGGTCAGGATCCCGTCCGGATCCTGCGTACGTCAGGCCCGCGGGCGCACTGTTCGCTGCGCTCTGCTGATCACGTTCTGCGCGTCGGCTCCGTAGACGGCGGAGTCCCGCAGCGTGTTCCACACCTTCAGGTAGGTCGCCACACTGTCGGCGTCATCCAGCCAGATCTCGGCGTGCCAGTCCTCTGCGATGACGAGTCGATCGTCCAGGACCCAGAACCCATTCGCCGCAGGAATCTTCAGCGACGCCCCGAGCGGGACGATGCCCAGCTCGACCGTGTCTATCCCGACCATGCCCGCGAGCCGGTCGAGCTGCGCGGCTAGGACAGAGGGCGGGCAGATCAGGGCGTGCAGAGCCGCCTCCCACACCAGGGCATGGAACGTGTGGCCGCCTTGGTGGAGCCACTGCTGACGCAGGACGCGGGTACGGACGGCCTCCTCAGTATCTTGCACGGAGCCGTACAGGTCGGCGTACCGCACGAAGATCGCGCGGGCGTAGTCGGCGGTCTGGAGCATGCCGGGGACGACGGACTCTTCCCACGCGTAGATGGTGCGGGAGCGGTCGACCTCGAGGTTCCACACATCCTGTACGGGGCGGTGACCGGCAGCAAGCTGGCGGCGCCACGACCGGATGTGGGACTCGAAGCCCTTGAGGCGGGCGTCCAGTTCGGCGAAGACATAAGGCTGCCCGACGGCCGCGGCCCACGCCCGTAGGTCGTCTGACGCGGCGGTCTGGCGGCCATTCTCCAGCTTGTACACCTTGGAGTGTGGCCAGCCGAGCCGCTCGGCAAGTTGAGGGCCGGTGAGTCGCCCGGCCGGCCCGGTCAGCCGAAGCTCACGGAGACGCGCTCCGAGGGCTTCCCGGGCCTGCTGGTAGTCCGTGCTCACCGGCAGCTCGTCAGGGTAGGCGTACGGCGAACTCGCCGCAGGGGATGGCTTCGTGCACGGCGACGTCCCGGAGCTGGCAGTACCGCAAGACCTCGGCGGGCTCAGTGATGATCTCGAGGTCGTGGAGCACGTCCTGCTCGTCGAAGTTGAGCCGGACGACCATACGACTGTCGAAGATCCAGAAGTCCCAGGCGGGCAGCATTCGCACGTCGGCTTCGCTGCGCGGCAGGCAGAGGATGGTCTCGCCGGCCGCGGTGTTGCGGGGCGAATCGGCCAAGAGAAACAGCTGACCCTCGGTCGGCGGCTCGTCGACAATGCGGACGCGGCCGATCGTCTTCCCGGCCTTGACCTGGCGGCGGATGTTCTGCGACCACTCGTCGTCGTAGTCGAGGGTGATGCTGCCGGTCTCGGCGAACTCCCTGTAGGTGGGGTCCTCGCGGTCGGAGGCGTATCCGCGGCGGGTCTCCAGCCGCCATGCCGTGTGCTCGAAGGTGCGGAAGAGCTGGCCGAACTCGTCCAGGTCGATGATCTTCGGCACGCGGTGCAGCTCCTTCGGGGCGTGGTTGACGAGCAGTTCGGCCGGTACGACCACGGCTGCGTCGTCAGGCCCGAAGTGTTTGAGGCGGGCGAGGTCGTCGGGGTCGGTGAGCGGCGGTCCCTGCACGATGATGTCGCCGGAATCCGCGTCGGTGTGCAGTGCAGGGCAGCCGCCGTTCTTGCTGTCCGTGCCGGTGAAAATGAGCCGTCGTGCCACGATGCCTCCCTCGGAATGGGGCCGGTCGCCTTAGCATCGCCAGGGTGTCCGGGTCGATCTACCCCTTGCTCGCTGCCGATTGCGACCATCCGAGAACATCTCACTCCCGACCGAGAACATTCGAGAACATTGCCTCGCCGCTGTCAACGGCCGCTCCTTACGGTCCCGTTCATGACCTCTGCACTGGATATGCCCGACGCGTCCAGCGTCGACCCGTTCACCGCAGTGGAGTCTCTGCGGGCGGCGCTCGACAGGACGGGCATCGTCCTTCCGTCCCTCGGCGTAGACCCGCAGGCCACGGCGCGGGTGCGGCTCGTCGAGCTCGGGCGCGTCCGCCCCGACGTCGCCCAGCGCCTGGCCGATGTCCTTCACCGAGGGGCGGACGCACGACCAGCACGACGCGCGACACCCCGCTCAGCGCCCTGGCATCTGCTCCACCGGACGTCGAAACGATGAGGGACAGCGCGCGCCTTCTGCTCGGCCCGGACGACGGACCCGACGCCCTCCCGCCAGCCGCCGACGTCGACACCCTCACCCTCGCCCTGCGCGGCCACCTGGAGCTGATCCTGCCTGACGTCGAGAAGGCGGCCGGACCGCGCCCCGCAACCGTCAAGGCGTACTGCGCCCTCGCCTGCGTCGGCGAGGCCCGCAGGAGGCTGACCATTCAGCCGCGTGCCGAGCTGGGCTCTCGCGTCGCCTACGCCCGCCGCCTGGCTTGCGTTCTGCTCGCCCTGTGTATGCACTACGAGGAACTCGGAGGTCAACGGTGACCTTGCAGGTGTGCCGCTACTGCGACGGTCCGATCATCGACCCTGACGATGCTGTTGCTGTCGCCCACGAAATGGGCATGTCCGGTCCTGGCTGGACGGTGTGGGCGCACGCGGAACATGCGGCCCTCGTCGATCCCGACGCCGACGCCGACGCCGTCCGCATCCTTTCGCACGTCCTGATCGTGAAGGCCCTGCGGCAAGACTGACCGTCTGCCACGCTGCCCCCGGGAACGGTGTTGGTGCATGCGCCGGCCCCGGATGCGTGGCCGCCCCGTCATCCCCCGTGCGGTGCGGCCACCGTACGGTCGCCGGGCCGCCCTACGCTCCCAGGCGTTTGGGGGCGGCCCGGCTCTCCGCTGTCCTGCATCGCGCTGAGGCGCCCACAGGCAGCCCCAGAGCCTCGGGACGGAGCCGTGTGCCCGACGAACCGCCAGAGGGCCGCTGACGCCGTTGCAACGCACCCGCGTTGAGTCAGCCCGGGCCGACCTCCAATGAGCGGTGTGCATCGTGAAGTCGCAGGTCGCGGTCCTGGTGTGAATGGCGAGTTGGGTACTCGCTACGGTCGGCGGCCGATGACCATGGCGTAGATCATCGGGCGAGTCCGGCTCCGGCGGGATGCCGGGTTCGGCTGCGCCCACGACCGGCCCCCGCCTACGATCCGTCAGCAGGTCGACACGCCGTGAGATCGCGGGAGGGCGCGGGGGATGCACGAGCAGCAGTGGATCACCGCCCGCCGGAGCGAACTGGATGCCCTCGCTAAGGAGTTGGCCAAGCAACTCCAGGAGGTCCAGGCCGAGCGGGATGAACTGGCGATCGCGGAGCGGGTGTTGAACCGCCTGGCCGAGCAGGCACGGGACGACGCCGGGGCTATCGCTCCGGTATCGGCGAAGGTGGCCGGGCGGGCAGTCCTGCTCATCCCGCACCGCAGCGACGCGGCCGACGAGGGCGCGTTGCCCGGCGCCTACCGCAAGCTCCTGGCGATCGTGCGAGAGGCCGACGGCCCAGTGCAGGTCCGGGCGGTCGGCGAGCGGCTGGGGCTGGACGCCTCGGTGCGCGGCAGGCTGGAACCTTTGCGGGCGAAGATGACCAAGCCGGCGGGAGGCAGCCGTCGATCAGGTGAGGCCGGTACTGGATCTTCTTCAGCTTCCGCTTGGTTACGCGGGTCAGGTGGGCGAGGTCGGCAGCGGCGAAGTCGGCCAGGTGCCGCTTGAGGAGCGACCAGATCCCCTCGGCGGGGTTCAAATCCGGGGCGTAGGAGGGCATCTGGAAGATGCGTAATCAGTCCTTGTGCTCCTCGGCGAAGTCCGCAAGCTCCTTCACCAGGTGCACGTTCAGATTGTCCCAGCACCACACCACCGGCGTGCCGAGCTGCACGCGGGTCATGACGATCAGATCGCGGTACTGACGCCAGGAGAACGCCTTCCGCTCGCCTCGGCGCCCGTGCCAGATGTGCAGCTTGAAGAAGAACCGGGAGCGGTGCCCGGCGCGGTAGCAGACCACGCCGGCGATGTTGACCCGTCCCCGATTGCGGCCGCGCACCCCCACCACCGGCCGGGCTCCGCGCGGCGCCCAGGTGTGTCCCTTCGGCGGCCTCAGCCCCTGGCCTGCCTCGTCCTCGAAGCAGATGTGGGCGCCCAGGTCCGCCGCGGTCCTTTTACCTGCGGCCACACCTCGGCCTTCCACACCTCGATCGCCTCGTCGTCGCGTTCGATCGCCCGCCGCAGGGGCACTTGCCCGGACCAGCCGTGCCGCCGCAACAGCTTCCACACGCCCTGGATCGTGTAACCGACGGGGAACATTCGCCCGATCAGCAGCTTGACCCGCTTCAGCGTCCACCCCTGGAACTCGTCGTCCCAGCCGTGCGCGAGAGGGCCCCGCTTCAACTCCCCCTCCAGCCGTTCCCATTGCCCGGGGCTCAGCCGTTCCACCGAGGCCGGCCCCTTTGAGCGCAGGGCGTCCGCACCGCCTTCCTCCCACTCCCGCCGCCAACGTCGCACCGACCGCGACGTCACCCGAAGCTCCCTCGCGACGGCCTCGGTCTTCTCACCGCGAGCGAACCGCCCGGCCGCCTCAAGACGCACCCGCTCCCGCTTTTCCTGCTCCCTGGGCGTCAGCCCGCCCCCATGCGCGTACCGCATGACGATGTCGTACCGCAGCGATCAAGAACCGTCACGGGCCACCGGACTCCACGAGTTCAACCTGAGTAGCGGTAGTTCGTTAAATTCGGTGGTGGTGTGGGTTGACGGCAGGTCGGGTTGGTCGTAGGCCGGTGGTGGGAGTCAACTGCCTTACTGGGGGCTGAAGATGACTGCTCGCCGTCCGTGTCCGCCCGCGCCGGGGCCGTTGGAGGACTACGCGGCCCGGTTCGACGACCTCTTCTTCAGCCTGGCCCAGCGGCGAGGGTTTCGCGAGTACCTGACCGGGCTGCTGGCGCCGCGGGAGCGGAACAAGACGATCACTTGCCTGGCAGGGGGGGAGCCGGTGGCAGGTGCGGGGATGCCAGGGGTCCAGCGGCTGCAGTTCTTCCTGTCGGAGTCGCCCTGGGAGGCCGAGCAGGTCAACGACCGGCGGCTTGAGCTGCTGCGCGAGGAGCCGGCGACGGCTCCGCGCGACGGCGGGGTCATCGTGATCGACGACTCCGGGGACCGCAAGGACGGGACGGCGACCGCGCACGTCGGCCGGCAGTGGCTGGGCCGGTTGGGCAAGACGGACAACGGCATCGTCACGGTGACCACGGTGTGGACCGACGGCCGCGTGTATTACCCGCTGCACGCGACGCCCTACACCCCTGCCCATCACTTCACCCGCGGCCGCTCCGACCCGGCCTTCCGCACGAAACCGCAACTGTCTGCTGCTCTCGCAGCCCGTGGGAAGGCGGCGGCTTCGACTGCCGGGCGGTGGTCGCCGACTGCGCCTACTCCGTCAGCGACGACTGGTATCTCGCGCTGCGTGAGGCCGGCCTGGCCTACGTGGTCGCGCTCAAGCCGCACCGCGGCACCTGGGCTCCGGCCGACCAGCCGCACACCCCCATCGACGCCGCCCACGCCCTGACCTGGTGCGATGCCAGGCGTCCCGGCGACTGGACGCCCGTGGAGCGTCACTTCCGCGACGGGCACACCGAGACCTGGTGGGCCGCCGATGCCCGGCTGGGCGGATACGGCCCCGACTCACCCTGCCGGCTGGTCGTGGCCACCACCGACCCGGCCCGGCTGCCGGAGAAAGCCACCTGCTATCTGGCCACCAACCTGCCCCACCCCGACGCACCCCACGCCACGGCCAGTCCGCACCCGCCGGCCGACCTCGCCGAGATCGTCCGCCTCTACGGCCTGCGACCGTGGATCGAGCAGAGCTACAAACAGATCAAGGACGAACTCGGCTGGGCCGACTTCCAGGTCCGCTCCGCCCGCGCCATCCGCCGCCACCAGACCCTGGTCAACTGCGCCTTCTCCTTCTGCTGGGACCAGTGGTTCGCCCCACCCGGACCCCTGGATGTCACCGCGCCGGACCCATGCCCCGACGAGGGGCCAGAGAGGGGGACCAGACATACCCCACCAGGCCCAACAGCCCTGCTGGCCCAGGGCCTTACGCGCCATCCGGTCCTGGCTCACCCCAGCCAGCACCCTCACCCGATGGTGGCAAGCATGGACGGACACGGATCCACCCCATGAGCTCCAGGCCCTGATCGACGCGGTCACCACCGGACACGGCATCGACCTCTACCTCCGGATTTAACGAACTACCGGTACACCGTTGGCCCGGGACAGACCCGCCTTGGGGGAACTTCATGAGCGGCGAGCGGTCATACCGACGGCTGTTTTCTATTCCAGCCCGATGGCCACACATCTCGCCGCGTAGGGCGCGGTGCAGATCTGCCTGATGGTATAGACGCCGTCGGCGATCACGGTCTGCTTGATGGTGTTCCGCGTGAGGGCGATCACTGGTACGAGCTTCGTGGGGATGTCCTTTTGAGTCGGACTGTCGACTCTGTCTGGCGTCAGCCCGTCGAACTCGATGTTGCGGCCCTGTACCTTGTTTATTGCCAGCTTTGCTGCGTCGGTGGCCTCATCGACGAAGGGCTTGTAGACAGACATGTACTGCTGTCCTGCGACGATTCGCTGCACTGCGTCCAAGTTCGCGTCCTGGCCGGTCACCGGCGGGATGGCAATGGCTCCCGCCTTCTTCAGCGCGTCGATGGCCGCGCCGGCCAAGCCGTCGTTGGCCGCGTAGACGGCGGCGATGTTCCTGAGTCCGATGGACCGAATCGCATGGTTCATATCTCTCTTGGCGACCGCGGGCGACCACTTTGTGACGTCGTACTGCTGGACGATGTCGACCCTGTTGGTGAGTTCGCCGAGTGCACCCATCTTGAACTGAGCTGAGTTCGGATCAGCGGGGTCTCCGTTCAGCATGACCACGTTGCTCCCCGATGCACGATCGCCCAGTGCCTCGTCGATCGCGCGTCCCTGTTCCTCGCCGACGAGTTCGTTGTCGTGCGAGACGAATGCGCTGATCGGGCCCTGTGCAAGACGGTCGTAGGCGATAACTGGTATGCCGGCGTCTTGTGCTTCTTGCACCTCCGAGGCGATGCGTTTTGGATCCAAGGCATCGACGAGGATAACGTCCACTTTCTCTGAAACCATGCGCCGGAACTGCTGACTCTGTTTGGACACACTTGTTTCGGCGTTGGCGTAGTCGACCTTTCCCTTGCCGCGTGTGAGAGAGGCGACTTCCCTCTTGACGGTTGGATAGTCAAATTTCTCGAAGCGTGCTGTATCCCGATCAGGCAGGAGAAGTCCCACTGTGATGTCTTCACGATACAGAGATGCTGAGCTTGTCCTGGTGTCGCCTCCGCCGATGGCGGCGCACGCGGTGAGTAAGAGCGCGGACGACGAAGCGGCCAGGATAATGGTGGATCTCCGGTATCCGGTCCTGCGTATGCGAGGAGTGTTCATTTCACTGGCCTTCTGGAGCTGTGATGGACGTGCCCGGACAGGTGATGGAAAGCGCCAATATAATTCCGCCCGCGGGGCGATTTGTGATGGAATTATTGTGGTGTGCGGGACGCGGTGGTTTGGTGATGCCGGGAGGACGCGCGACCTGACGCATCGAAGCTCCGTTGCGGAGGTGACTTTCCAAGTCGCCTTTACAACGGAGCTTCGACATGCCCGCCAGCCTGGCACCGTCCGTCTGGTCAAGCTGCCCGCCCGTGAACATCGCGCGACGAGTCCGTTATCGGAGCAGCTGGCCACGCTGGCCAACCCGCAGGTCCGACGCAGAACACGTCACTCCTTTGATGGTGTGTGTCGGTCCCAGCCAGAGTGAAGCCTGTTGGCTGTGATCGCAGAGTGGAATCACCAGTCATCGGATGGTCCGGGCTCTCAACTCAGCTAATAGAACGTAACAGTGACGGAATTTGATTGATCCCTGCAACTCGGCTAGCGGACGCCCGTCCGCTGCCCTGGTTGCAAAGTTGAGGCATCGGCAACACCTTTCGAAGTTACGGAGTGCTTTTGGGCTCTTCGCTGCGAAAGCTGGTTGCCAGGCGAGCATCTCATGTCGAGTGAAAGCCGAGTAGGGGCAAATAACCTGTCTCGCTGGTCAGGGTGACTGTGAAGTGTGGGTACTGATCTTTGAGGCCGTGGTTGACGAGTCGGCCATGTACGGCATGCCAGATGTATGGGGTCTCGAACTCGCAGGCAGCTGAGTCTGGTTGAGGCGGAGCGGTGGCGTTTGCAGGCGGCCGGCTTAGCTTGAAATTAAACCTTCGGTGATCGTTCGGGCATCGAGTGGTTCACCCACATGGGAATCTTCCGGACATGACGACGACCTCCCTTTCACGCTGTGTGATGTCAAGTCGCACAACGGGCCAGGAGGTCGTCGGTGTCGAGTGTCGTCCACGAAGCCGCTCATCGGCAGGCGCTTGCCGAACTGTCCTCCTTTCGAATGGAGTTGTACGCGGCGATGCCCCGTCGTGCCGATGCGTTGTTCGAGTTGACTGATGCGGTGCTGTGTGCGGGCGGCCCGGTGGTGTCGTTGCCGGAGTTGTCGCTCCAGGCGGTGCACCGGCGTGGTCACGGGGCGATGTACGACGCGCTCGCGCAGGGTCGGCTGAATGTGTCGCGGCTGCGGTTGGCGCTGGCCGGGCTGGCGTTGCCGCACGGGACGGACCGGCAGATCTCGATCGCGCTGGACGTGACACCGTGGCCACGCCCGGACGCGGAGTGCTCGCCGCAGCGTCTGCACTGCCACCGGCCGTGCCGCTGCGACGGGGCCCGGTAGACGATTCCGGTTGGCCCTACCAGGTCGCCGCCGCGCTCGGCGGGGGACGCACGTCGTGGACCGGGCCGCTGGACGCGGTCCGCCTCGGCCCGCACGACGATACGACCGAGGTCACCGCCGCAGACCGCGGGCGGACAGCGACAGGACCATCTCGTCGACGCCGGTCAGCCGCCGCTGCCGCTTCTTGACGATCTGCGGCTCGAAGCTGCCGTCACGGTCACGCGGCACCGTGATCTGAACCGGGCCGACGTCGGTCAGCACGGTCTTGGACCGGTCCCGTTGCGGCTGTTGCCGCTGCCCGCACCGGCCGGGTCGTGCTTCTCGTAGCCGAGGTGGTCGGTGATCTCGCCTTCGAGAGCGGACTCCAGCACGCGTTTGGTCAGCTGCTGCAGCAACCCGCCCTCACCGGTCAGCTGCAGGCCGCTCGCACGGGCCCGGTCGACCAACTGCCCGATCAACTGCTCGTCCAGCACATCCGCCGCCAACTCGGCCGGCCGGACTTCTTCAACCGCCTCGGCAGAGACAGTCACGTCGCTCATCAGGTACTACTTCCATGATCGGGAGATACACCGAAGAGACCGTACAGACCCGCCACCGGCGCACCGACCGGTCCGCCACCCGCAACATCGCCGCGACCTGCGTCGTGCCGCCCCGGCCTCGAACCACTTGGCCGCCTCCAACCGCACGGCCTCC
>NZ_JBEXPK010000141.1:0-9895 GCF_040612015.1 Streptomyces sp. NPDC006476
GACAGCAGCAGACTCGCGGCCCTTGCCCCTCACCGCATCAAGAACGGTGCACTCTCATCCGTACGAGGTGGTGCACGTTCACTTGTACGCGGACATCACTCCGGCCAGCAGCGCCGGCCCGTCGCGCACCGCTCCCATACTTAACGAGCGTGCCCGGTTCGCCTCGATCCTGGCCAGGGTGCGCTCGTGCCGGTCGAGGTCGATATAGGCGGGCAGCACGCCGGGCAGGTAGACCAGCCATTCCTCGCGCGGGCGGCGGACGCGGCCGGTGAACGGGCGGCCCGCCAGGCGGCGGCGCGGGTCGGTGCGGCTGCGGCCATAGACGAACACTCCGGCATAGGCCGGGTGCCGGAGCATGTTCTGGATCACGATCCGGCTGGGACGGCGCCACTCCAGCTGCCCCTTTCCCAGACCCGAGCGGGCCCGCACACCGATCTCGATACCGTGATCGACCAGGAAACGCAGCACGGCGTTGATCGTGGCCAGCTCGTCAAACAGACCGAATACCAGCTTCACGAGGGTTTGCACCTGCTCGTCGGGGTCCTTGACGACCTGGCCGTCCGGCAGACGGACGTAGCCGATCGGCAGGGGCACGGCGAGTTCGCCGCGGCGGGCCTTGGCGATCCGCCCGTTCCACATCCGCTGCTTGATCAGGTGCAGTTCCGCTTCGCTGATCGTGCCCTTCAGGCCCAGGAGCATGCGGTCGTTGTGCTCCGCCGGGTCGTAGATCCCGTCCGGGTCGGCCAGCAGGGCCCCGGCCAGGGCGCACAGCTCAAGCAGCTGGTGCCACTCGCGTCCGCTGCGGGCCAGGCGGGACATCTCCACCCCGAGCACCAGCCCTACATGGTCGAGACCGACCTCGGAGACCAGCCGCTGGAAACCCGGCCGGGCCACCAGACCGGACGCCGAGTGGCCGAGGTCCTCGTCGATCATCAGCACCCGCGACGCGTCCCAGCCCAGCTCGACCGCCCGCTGGCGCAGTCCGTACTGCAGCCGGGTCGACTCGCCGTGATCGATGACCTGCTGCGGGGTCGACTGGCGCACATAGACGACCGCGAGACGGTCCAGGTGCCACGGCTGGATCTTGCCCTCAACCCGGTTCCACGGAGCCGCCGGTGTCGTCATCACCCGTTCCCCCGCCCTGACCGGCCGCGGTCACGATCCGTGCCACCAGTTCGGACAGCAGCCCCACCACCAGATCCCGGCGCAGTTCCGGCACCGTCCCCCACAGACCGCTCTGGGGAGCTCAGCGCGGACGTCTTCGCACACCGCGACTCACCGTCCTCAACGACCCCAGCCTGCCGCTCCAGCAGCCGACACACGACGGCAGCAGCGTCCAGCAAGCCATCAACCCCGATGACCGGGACATTCCCCGCCGCCAACTCGTCTATGTGTGCAGTACGGCTTGCTCCTTGAGCGCCTGATCAACAAGCTCAAGGCCTGGCGAGGCATCGCCACCCGGTACGACAAGACCCCAGACAGCTACCTCGTCGGCCTCCACCTACGCGCCTCGATGATCTGGATCAAAGACCTCACCCGGACCACCCCTTGATCGCGACTCAATATGCGCCCTAGTTCGACTGCCCAAGTTCCCCGCGAACTACTGGCGCAGGACATTAGCCTGCGCGTTTCACTTGCCGCGGTGTCCGGATCTTGATAGTAAAGCGGAGCTACTTGATCGTTTTGGCGACAGGGCTCATTTTGGTTTTCTGATGGCCGGATCTGGCGTCTTGACGCACAGTGCAGTGCCTTCTTACTCTGCATCGAGCCGGCCCTGAATCAGATTAATGAGCGACTCGGAAAGTTGACCCATAGGTGTTTTCGGCATCAAGTGCGTGCCAAGCGCCTCCTCGTGATTTCGCTTATTTCTTTGACAAGTTCGGCGCTGAGGGAATGTCATGGTGAACCGAATGTCTCTTGCTGAACAACCGCATTCCAAGTGATCCCAATTCATGGCGTTTAACGGCCAGTGACCATCCATCTCCGGGAGTTAAGCTCGGATCCGATGTTCGGCCATCTGAGAGCGTTCCCTGCGAAGGCATGTTATGGCACGGATGCACGGTCCCCTACCCATGCGTGAGGCAGGCGCGCGTCGGATGCGTCTGGCGCGAGTCAGCAGAGAGGTCAAGCCCAATCGTGACTATTCCCTCCAATGACGCGCCGTCAAATTTATTGAAAATCCCCTCATTTGAGGAACTCGGCGTGCTCACACATCGGCTAGTCGCTATGGCGTCGGTGAGCGGCAGTGAGCAGCGGATCTGCGATGCCGTCGAGAAATTGCTTCGCCAGGCATCATCCCACCTGAGCGTCACCAGGACCGGGAACTGTCTTGTCGCCCGGACGTCAATGCTCCGCCCGCAGCGTCTGCTGCTGGCGGGACACCTGGACACCGTGCCGCCGACAGAGCCTCCGCAACCTCCTGTATGGGAGGGCCGTTTCGTGGAGGGGCGGGGTGCGGTCGATATGAAGGCCGGAGTGGCCGTCATGGTGTGGCTGGCTCTGACCGTGGCGGCCGATGCCGTCCTGGACAGCACCTTCGTCTTCTATGACCGAGAGGAGACAGGCAGCCACACCAGCGGCATGAACCGTCTGGCGCAGCAAGCGCGGGACCTGCTGGCGGCCGACGCCGCCGTGCTTCTGGAACCGACGGGCGGCTGGCTGGAACCGGGGTGCCAGGGCAATATGCGGGTGCGGATCGGATACCGCGGCAGGAGCGCGCACACTGCCCGTCCCTGGACAGGGGTCAACGCCATCGACCAGATGGCGCCGGCTCTGGCCAGATGCTCGGCCTATCGGTCTGAGCAGGTGGTTTTAGACGGGCTCGAGTACCCGCAGGCTTTCGAAGTGGTCGGTGTTCAGGGCGGGGGAGACAGCAACGTGCTGCCGGACCGCTGTGCGTTCCATGTCAACGTTCGCTATGCCCACTCCCGCTCGCACGATGCAGTGCTGGATGAAATCAGGCGGTTGGTGGGGCCGGAGGCCGATGACATCGAGGTCACCTTGGACTCCCCGGCGGCGCCTCCTTCCCTTGGGCATCCGCTGCTCGGTGCCCTGGTTCGCGGCGTGGAAGGACGCATCCGGCCGAAGCTCGGCTGGACCGATGTGGGGCGTCTGGCCCACATGGGCATTCCCGCCGCCAACTTCGGCCCCGGTGACCCGGCCCTGGCGCACACGCCGTATGAACGTGTGGACATGGACGAAGCGGCTCGTGTCTGCCGTGTGCTCGCCCGAGTGCTGGCACACGGCGGGGGTGCATGACGGTGACAGGAGCTGCGCACACCGGTGGCGGCCCGCAACAGTCGGCACCGCCCGCGCTGCCGCAGGATGTGGTGATCACTGACGTTACCTTGCGTGACGGTGGCTACCTCAACGGCCACAGTTGGACGCCGGCCCAGCGCCGCGAGGTGGTGTCCGCCGTCGCCGCAGCCGGAGTCAAACGGATCGAAGTCGGCTACGTCGACGGCGCAGGACCCTTGGAGGCCCGCAGGTCAGGGATCACCACAGAGGCAATCCGAGAACTCGCCGAGCGGACGGACGACGTCCATGTGGTCGTCATGGCTCGGACCACGGACCGTGACCGTGCCCTCGACTTCGCGGCGGTCGGCGCAGCCGGTGTGTGTACCGTGCGGCTGCCGACGAGTGTCAGCACGGTGACGGCACTGCGTGACGTCGTAGCCCGCGCCACCGATGCCGGACTGCACGCCGTCGTCAACTTGATCCGAACCAGTAGCGAGACGCTCGCCTCGTTGGTGCGGGCCGGTTCGGAGGCGGTGAGCATGGGAGCGGACGCGCTCTGCGTCGCGGACTCCAACGGCAGCCTGCTTCCGACATCCATTGGCCGGATCGTGCGTAGTCTGTGCGCTGAACTCCCTGTGCCCATCGGCATCCACACCCACGACAACCTCGGTCTCGCTTTCGCCAATGCGCTGGCCGGCCTCGCTGCGGGCGCCACGCACGTCGACGCCTCCTGTCGAGGCATAGGCAAGGGCGGCGGCAACCTGGAGCTTGAGAGGCTCCTCGCTTACCTCCAAGGACTTGGTCGCCGCGACCTGCAGGTCGCGGCCCTCGAGCCGGTCGGCACGACGGTCGACAAGGAACTCGGCATCAAACGTGACCAAGCCACGGCTGCCCAGATCGCGGCCCTCGGCGACTTGGACTACGAGCAGGCCCTCGGCTTGCACGGATTGTCCGAAGCCGCCTCGTGGGCCAGGAGCCTGTCCGGTTCCACGAACAGGCGTGCCGACACGATCTGGGCTCTTCAACGCGCCCATTTTCCATTTGGAGACTGACGTGGACGCGACCGAATTCGTCGACGACCTCGACCGACTCATCCGCGATCGCCGGAAGATGACCAGCGAGCTGTACCAGACCATACTGGCGGGCAAGGCGACCGAGAGGCTCCTCAAAAGCTTTGTTCTGCATCGCTGGCCGATCAAGAGTCTTTGGACGCGAAACATCCTGGGAATCGCCTCACGGATCGCGGACTACCGGCTACGGGCCCTGCTCGTGGAGAACGTCTACGAGGAAGAGACCGGCGCCCTTACCCGGTCAAAGCGCCACCTGGAGACCTTCGCGGACTTCGCCGGCGTGGTCGGCGTGGACAGGGCCGACCTTGATCAGGCAGAGCCGGCTCCCGAGACTCGCGCGATAATGGAACACAATGTCGCGGTCTGCAACTCCTCTGCACACTTCACCGAGGGCGTCGCTTCGGTACTCCTGCTGATGGAGGGCCAGCCCCCGATCGTCAGCGCGACTGGATCGAGCATGCTCACGGTGATGCGGGACACCTATCGCCTTCCACCGGAGGGCCTTGAGTTCTTCGTCCACCACGCCTCCTGCGACGTCGACGCGGAGAGTGTCAGCGAGTTGGAAGACGAACATGCTGAAGCTGCACGTGAGCTGCTGAGGCGTTACTGCGACACTCCGGAGCGGCGCGATGCGGCTCGCGCCGCACTGATCCGAGCACTGGACCTCAGGCACAAGCATTTCGACATGATTCTGCGCACTGGTTACGACGCAGCCGAGCCGGTGTTCCGCTATGGGGTCGCGCCGTGAGCCTTCCGGACGACGTCGTTTTCCACGACGAGAAGTTCGTCCCCTCCGCCGACGCCACGGTTCGGGTGGACAGCCTGGCGCTGCGCTATGCCTTGTCCGTGTTCGAGGGGGTGCGTCTGTATCGGACGGACGCAGGCACAGTGCGGCCCTGGCTGCTCGAGGAACATCTGGAGCGCCTGGCACACTCGCTGACACTCATGCACGTGCCGGTGCCTGATCTGTCTGGACTGCCCGTCATCATCGCCAAGCTCGTGGAGATCAACAGCCTCAGCGACGACTGCTACTGCAGGATCGTGATCAACGCGGGCAACGTGGGATTGCTTGCCTCCCCGGTGGAGCCACTGCTCAGCGTGACGGTGCGCCCCATGGGCCGCAAGAAGTGGCTGGCGCAGGGCAGGGCGATGCGGCTGGCCGTCAGTACGCGTCAGCGCGCAGTGGCAGAGGCGTTCCCGACAGACGTCAAGAGCATCTGCCAGTACGCAGGTGCGAGGCTGGCACTGTTGGACGCACAAGCGGCCGGGTTCGACAGCTGCCTGCTCAGCACGTCTGACGGTTTCGTCAGCGAGGCACCCACTGCCACTCTGTTCGCGGTGCACAGCGGAACGCTGACCACACCGCTGCTGGCCGACGGGCCACTGCCCGGCATCACTCGCGCCTGGGTGATCGCCGCGTGCATGCGGCTCGGCATCCCCGTGCGCGTCGGGCGTCTCGCTCCATCGGATCTGTACCGAGCGGACGAGGCGTTTCTCTGCGGCACCGGCCTCGAATTCGCCGCCATTGGAAGCATAGACGCCGCGTCCTTCCCCGATGCGGGCGACACCCACGTATTCCAGAGGTTGGTGGGGCAGTACTTCGCCGAAGCCCGAAATCGGTCGACGCCCACGGCCCTTGGGCGGTGGCACCGTGATTGACAGCGCGGCTACCGAGGCATCAGCGGACGTCCTGGCCGCGGATCCGGGGCGGGTGTATCGGGAACTCGAGGTGCTGCTCGCATCGTCGCCGCCGGTGCAGAACCGAACGTTCCCCCTTCCTGCCAGCGCCATGTACCTACGGCTGGAAGCAGCCAACGAACACTGCCGACGTGTGGAGGAGTACACAGGGCTGCTCGACAACGTGTTGGCGCTCTACCGCGAAGACGCGGGTGTTCGTGCCTTCTTCGGACTCGCATCCAATGCGGAGCGTCTGGTGGACGCCACACCTGCTGAACGGGATCGGGTCGTGGTGGCCCGCATCGACGGCTATCTCGATGCCACGACGCAGGGGGTGCGCTTCCTGGAGAACAACACGGACGCGCCGGCCGGTGCACTCTTCACGCCTCGTATCAACGCGCTGGTCGACGAGGTGCAGCGGCGCTCGGGGTACCACAGGCCGGATACTGCGGCGTTCTCCTTTGACGATGACACCGCCTTCGCACGGTTTCTGATCGGCCACGGCGTGAGCCAGGGCCTCCCCGCTGAGGGGGTCCGGATTGCGGTGTTGCAGCCGGAAGGGGCGGCGAGCGTCGAATCCGTCGAGCTGGTCTCCCAGTTGAACGCCCTCGGTGCCGATGCATTCCTCGCGGATCCCCGCAGTGTGCAAGTCGGCAGTACGGGCGTACGGTTCGCAAGGCGCCCCGCAGACCTGTGCTGGAACAAGGTGAACACCGGCCCTTGGAGCGCCTTGGTGGAGACTGACGAGGACCTCGTCGATACGTGGTGCCGGGCCTTACGCCACGACGGGTTCGTCCACGTGAACCCCATGGGCTCTCGTTATGTCACGGAGAGCAAGTTATCCCTGGCGATGGTGCAGGAACCCGGCTTGGCCGGGCACTTCAACGACGAGCAGCGTCGTCTGGTGGCATCGGTGCTCCCGTGGTCGCGTCGCCTCGGCGGGGGGTGCGCCCAATCCGAGGGCAACGGCGCCGTCGCCAAACGACCGGCCCAGGAACTGGTCCTCAAGGCCCCATACGACATCAGGGGCGAAGGGGTGACGGTGGGGCGCACGGTCGACGCGCATGCCTGGGCTGCGGCTGTGGCCCGTGGGCTCAAGGAGAACCATCTCGTGCAAGAGTACGTCCCCCCGCTCGCCTTCCCGGTGCTGACGGCGGACGGGACCTTCCAGCCCATGTCGGTGAGCCTTGACTCCTTTGTCTGGGGTGGTCGATTCGCTGGATTCGGTGCCAAGGCCGGTACCGGGGCCCGCGTCAATGTCTTCCAAGGAGGCCGCAAGCTCGCGGTCCGCGTCGTGCAGGAGCCACCGTCATGAATCTGCTCCCTCATCCGCTGATCGACGCAGACACAGCGTCGATCAGCGACGCCCTCGACCTACTCGGGATCGACGGCTGTCTGCCGGGACTCGCCCGTATCTCGGGATCCGGCTTCGTGGCGGGTCCCGCGTTCACCGTTCGCTACCGGCCTGTGGAGCCCACCGAGGGCGGGCCCGCCGGCGATTTCATCGATGACGTGCCGCCCGGCTCCATCGTCGTGATCGCCAACGGTGGCCTGATGGACAGGACGGTGTGGGGCGACGTACTCAGCACCGTGTCCAGGGCCAAGGGCGTTGCTGGCACCGTCATCGACGGAGTCTGCCGCGACGTGGACCGTTCCCGAGAACTCGGCTACTCCCTGTGGGCCCGCGGCGGATACATGCGCTCGGGCAAAAACCGGGTGCGCCTGGCGGAAGTCGGTGGCGCGGTCGAGGTGTGCCGTGTGCGGGTGGTACCCGGCGACGTGGTGTGTGCTGACGGTTCCGGTGCCATTGTGGTCCCCCAGGAAGCCATGCCTGCCGTCGTGGACTTGGTGGCCAAGGTACGCAATGTCGAACGCCAGATCGTGGCCGCAACCCTGGACGGCGAGCGCTTGTCCGATGCCCGGGCGCGCTTCGGCTACCACGCCCTGGCTCGCCCGCCGCGAGGAGGGTGACGGCTTCGCTGCGACGTCGACAGCACTACGCCCGCGTCGTTCGGACATGCGTCGTTGCGCCAGTCGGGACGGTACCGAGAAGTAGCGTGGCATCCGACAAGGGTGGTGAGAGTGGACAGCGCATCCCGGCTGGGCCCCGCGATCATGGAGCAGGTCTTCCAAGCACGTCACGGCCCGGCCGAGATGATCGGCATCGAGGTCGAACTGGGGGTGGTGGATCCCCAAACCGGTCGCGCCCGCCCGTACGAGGGTCCCCGTGGTGCCCGCGCCCTGCTGGAGGCCGTGCGGGAGCACGGGGGCGGAGTTCTGGTCATGGACGGGACATTCCTCACCGGACTACGACGGGCGGACGGCACGAAGATCACTTTGGAGCACAGCGGAGCGATCGAGTATTCGTCGCCGCCGATGGCGAACCTGACCGATCTCGTGACCTCGTTGCGCAGCGAACTGACAGCCATCTCCCGGGTCGCTGAAGGAATGGATATCGCACTGCTGCCCAACGGGAACCTGCCCTTCGACACCCTGGAGGAGGTGACATGGATCCCGAAGAGCCGGTCCTGGATCATGCGGCGGTACTTCACCGAGTTCGGCGGTGCCACGTCAAACACCCCACCGGTCACCACACGTACCCTCTCGACGCAGGTAACGCTGGATTACCTCTCAGAGGAAGACTGGCGGTCCAAGTTCCGGATGCAGGTGCTGGTCGCGCCCGTGGCGGCGGCGCTGTTCGTGAACTCGCCTCTCGAAGAAGGAGAGATTTCCGGCGCGCTCTCCCGACGGCTGGAGTACTGGTTCGAACTTCCGCAACACCGCTGCGGCGTGCCCGATATAGCACTGTCCGGAGAACTGAGCTTTCGCCGCTTCATCGAATGGGCTTCGAGCATCTCGATGGTGTACCGCTTGCGGCAGGAGGAGTACGTCGCCGCCCCACCGCTGCCGTTTTCCGCTCTTCTTCGAGAGGGCTTCGGTGACGGAACCTTCCCGACGGACGAGGACTGGAAATCCCTGCTGTCTCAGATCTGGACGGACGTTCGAGTACGGGAAACCCTGGAGCTGCGTGCCATGGACGGCCCAACTCTTTCCGAAATTCCGGCGGTTCCAGCCTTCTGGAGCGGGCTGACCTATTGGGGACCGAGCCGGGAGGCTGCTCTACGCCTGCTTGCAGGCCGGACAACGCAGGACTACCAGAGGGCAATGCGTGAGGCCGCTACGTACGGTCTCCGCGCGCGTTACGGGCCGGATCGCATTATCGATCTCGCAGCCGAACTCGTCCGACTGGCCAGGGATGGGATCGAAGCCAGAGTTGCGGCCGGCCTCGAGGAACCGGGGAGCGCGCGGTTCCTCGAACCTCTGGAGGAGATAGTCAAGACCGGCAGGACGCTGGCCGAGCAGCAGATCATCCGTTGGAACGACGAGTTCCACACGCGTCCGGATCTGTTCGTGGCGACCATGAGAGTGCCGGGGAGCTAACCTCGATTCTTCGGTGGGGTTCGGTCGTTGAGTGGCCTGGTGGTTCGCCCGTAATGTCCCTTGTCTGTAAGCACGTGAGCCGGGCCCTGGCAGCGATCACGGGGAGCCGTCACTGTGGGTCACTGAAGCAGGATTAACGCCGGGCCGTCGACGGTGGGCTGGTCGGCGGGGGCTTCCGCGGCCGCGGCGGCGTCCAGCTTGGTGCGGGCGCCCTCGAGGAAGTACGCGTACTTCTCCCGTATTGCACCGCTCGGGTGCGATGTGTCGGCTTCGCGTCAGTGAGGGTGTGGCAGTGAGCGCAGGCCAGGAAAGCCATGTTCCTGCTGGTGGTCGGCCTGTGGCTGTAGCTTGCGCCCGACGGGGGATGGTATTTCGGGCTCTTCGCTCGTTTCTGTGGGTGTTATGTGCGTCCGGGGAGGGGCCGGCTGTAGCCGGCGAGGCAGAGCAGGATCATGGCGCGGAGGGCTTCG
>NZ_JBEXPK010000142.1:0-9789 GCF_040612015.1 Streptomyces sp. NPDC006476
CCCTTGCGCATACCGCATGAGGCCGTCGTACCGCAGGGATCACGACCCGTCACCGCAGCCCGGACATCACCGATTCAACCTGAGAAGCCCGGGGAGCGGAAGTCAATGCTACGACACCGTGCTCGGGTTCGCCGGACCAAAGGCAGAGGCTGAGGAAATCAAGAAGCGCCTGACGCAACTCCTGCGTGACGACCTCAAGTTGGAATTGTCGCCGGAGAAGACGCTCATCACGCACGCCGGCACCCAGGCGGCGAGGGTCCTCACGTCGCCAAGCTTGCCGATCTCGGACGATCAGAAGACCGGCCGCCATGGGCAGATCTCATGTCCGCGTGACATAGCAAAGCCCTGGTGGTCCGCGAACGTTGATACGCGGACATCCATGGCAGGAAACCTGTCGCTGCACTCACGGAGTAGTCACTGGAGAGCGACGTGCGATGACAAGTCCCATGCGTCGTTCATGCTGGGGGCCGTGGGAAAAGAGCCTGCTGATCAGGCACCTCGCCGGCGCCCCACCAGTACTCATGCGCATTTTTGAGAGCGCCCTTGATGGCAGAGGGCCCTCGGCAAGGATGGGCGGGCGGCAGAGTCGTTGGCTGAGGAACGTGCTCGATCAGGAGTGACCCTCTCTCAAGGGTCATTTGACTCTGGCCCTTGTCCTCCGTGGAGTGCAGGCTCTTTCTTGTACACACTTTGCCGGGGCGCTTCTGGATATTCCGAATTCCGCTCAGGTGATCGGGAGACCATCCCGAGGAGCGGCAGCGGTCGTCATCAGGCTGGCCCCTGCGGAATCTCACCTTGGCTCATCTGCCGTTTCATTGATTCGATAGGTGTTTACATGCTTCAGGACGAGCAACCTTCGCTATCCGACGGTCGACCCACACGGCGGCGTCTGCTTGCGCTGCCATTGGCGGCAGCGGCAGCGGCGACTTTACCCGGGTGCCAGAGATCGGCCTCCACGGCCAGCGGCGTATCGTCGTCGCAACGCGGCGGAGCGGCGTTGATTAAGATAGGAATCGTGCCGATCGTCGATGTGGCTCCGCTGTACCTGGGCGTGAAGAAGGGCTTCTTCCATCGGCGTGGGATCAGCCTGGACATGGTTCCTGCGCAGGGCGGTGCGGCCATCGTGCCGGGAGTTGTCAGCGGGCAACTGCAGATCGGGTACAGCAACGTCACCTCGTTGATGATTGCCCAGTCTAAGGGAATGCCGATCAAGGCCCTGCTCAACGGCGTCTCCTCCACCGGAAAGTGGGGAGCGGACTGCCACGGAGTTGCGGTCAGGAAGGACAGCCCGATCAGATCGGCAAGGGGGCTCTCTGGGCACACCGTGGCGGTGAACACCCTGCGCAACATCATGGACACCTCGGTGCGCGAGGCGGTGCGCAAGGACGGAGGTGACCCGTCCAAGCTGAGGTTCGTTGAAATGCCGTTCGACCAGATGCCGGCTGCGTTGGCCAAAGGCCAGGTGGACGCAGCGGAGATGGGCGAGCCGACGATGACGATCGCCAAAATGCAGGGTGCTCGCATCGTGGCATGGCCGTTCGTGGCGACTTACCCGGATCTCTCGGCGGCGACATACTTCACGTCGACCAGGGAGATCCAGGAGAAACCTGCTCTGGTGAAGAGTTTCACCCTGGCGATGACCGAGGCCTCGCAGTATGCCTCCAGTCACTCCGACGAGGTTCGCGGGATCATCCCCACCTACACGCAGATCAACGATCGCGTCATTGAGAGGCTGACACTGCCGCGCTGGCCGACGAAGATCAACATGGCCTCAGTGAGGAGGCTCGCCTCACTGGGGGAGAAGGACGGCATCTTCGATGGCAAGAAGCCTGATCTCACGGCTCTTTTCTCGTGATGCCTCCGATAGCCACCTCCGAGGCGGTTGAGCAGGCACGAAGTGGCGCCCACTTCGCCTCCGGTCGCGTTCCGGTCCGTCGTACCAGCTTTTTGGCGGCCCCGCTGCGTGGAGTGGCGGGGCTGCTCGCACTGGCGGGGCTGCTGCAGGTGCTGTCGCGCACCGGACTGGTTTCTGCCGCGTACCTGCCGCCGGCCTCGGAGACGGGCTCTGTTCTGTGGCGTATGTTCAGGCAGAAGGCCTTCTGGACGGATGTCGGTGACACACTTACGGGTTGGAGCCTGGGGTTGGCCATCGCTGTTGTGGCAGGGGTCGCGGTTGGCGTGGTCATCGGCTCCGTTCCCCTTCTCCGGGCGGTGACCGCGTCCACTATCGATTTCCTGCGCCCGATCCCTTCCGTCGCGCTGATACCGCTGGCTGTCGTGCTCTATGGCGCGGACGTGAGGTCAACGTTACTGCTCATTGTGTACGCGGCTTTCTGGCAGATACTCATTCAGGTTCTCGCGGGTTTGGAGGACGTCGACCCGGTCGCGAATGACGTGGCCCGCAGCTTCCTGCTGCGTAGGCGGACGCGCATACGGTATGTGCTGTGGCCCAGCGGTCTGCCGTACGTGATGACCGGCGTGCGACTGGCCGCAAGTGTGGCACTGATCCTTGCTGTCACTGCCGAACTCATCATTGGCTCACCCGGCCTTGGCCACCGGCTAGCCGTCGCACAAGTCTCCGGCGCGGTGCCGCAGGTTTACGCCCTGGTCCTGTTCACCGGGCTGCTTGGAGCCGCGCTCAACCTGGTGATGTGTTCGGTTGAGCGGTGGGCGCTGCGCTGGCACCAGTCCGTACGGGTAAAGGTGTAGGTCAATGAGGCTTCTCATTGCGGTCCGCCGGATCGTCCTTCTTCTGGGGTTGCCCGCGGTGCTGTTCACCGCCTGGTGGTTCGGCTCCGCCCACAGTTCCGACTTCTACTTCCCCCCGTTGTCCACCATCCTGCACAGCTTTCGGGAGGTGTGGACGCCCGCTCGGCTGCGCTCGGATGTCGCGCCGAGCCTTCTCAGACTCGCTTCCGGCTACCTCCTTGCGACGGCGGCTGGCGTTGGACTGGGCCTGCTGATCGGGATGAGCCGCCTCGTACGTGAGGTCCTGGAGCCGGTCCTTGAACTTTTCCGAGCCATCCCGCCGCCGGTACTCGTACCGGTGATCATGCTGTTTGCTGGCATCGGTGACACGATGAAGGTCCTTGTGATCGCATTTGGCTGCTTCTGGCCGATCCTCCTCAACACTGTCGAGGGTGTGCGCTCTGTCGACGAGGTGCTGAGCGACACCTGCCGGTGCTACTGCGTCGACGGGTCGGCCCGCCTGCGACATTTGGTTCTGCGTTCGGCCAGCCCACGGATCGCCACTGGTATGCGCCAGTCGTTGGCCATCGGAATCATCGTCATGGTTATCAGCGAGATGTTCGCGGCGAGCAATGGTCTCGGGTTCACCATCGTGGAATTCCAACGTTCCTTCGCCATCCCGGAGATGTGGAGCGGCATCCTCCTGCTGGGCATGCTCGGTTTCCTTCTCTCCTTCCTCTTCGCTTTGTTGGAAAAAAGGCTGTTGGCCTGGCACTTCGGCCTGCGCCGCAACCAACGGATTTCCTGACCGCCCGCCCGGTCGCACATGACGGAGGCGTCGTTGCTCAAGGTGCGAGACCTGCAGAAAACGTATCGTGACCGAACTCGTGAAGTGGAGGCACTGCGGAGCATCACCTTCGACGTCCGTGATGGAGAACTGGTGAGCCTGATTGGTCCGTCCGGCTGCGGCAAGACGACACTGCTCAAATGCATAGCCGGGCTGCTGCGTCCCACTCGTGGCACGGTTTCCTTGGAAGGTCACCCGGTCCTCGAGCCTCCACCCGGTATCGGGATGGTCTTCCAGGAGTACAGCCGCTCCCTGTTCGCCTGGATGAACGTCCGAGACAACGTAGCGCTGCCGTTGCGTCGAGAGAAGCTAGGCAAGAGGTTGGAGCGCGAGCGGGTCGACGCCGCGCTGCAGGCCGTCGGTCTGTCGAGCGATACCCACAGAGCTTACCCCTGGCAGCTCTCAGGAGGCATGCAACAGCGTGTCGCCATCGCCCGCGCCGTGGCCTTCCAACCGAAACTGCTGCTCATGGACGAACCCTTTGCCTCTGTCGATGCTCAGACCCGAGGGGAGCTGGAAGACCTCGTCCGGCATCTGTGGAGCACGTTGGGGGTCACGGTCCTGTTCATCACTCATGACATTGACGAGGCGGTCTACCTCAGCCAGCGAGTGATCGTTCTCTCCGGGGCACCGACGGTCGTGCAGATGGACGTCCCCATCGACCTGCCTCATGAACGTGACCAGCTGCACACCCGCTCCCTTGGGAATTTCACCGATCTACGCGCCCACCTCTACCAGCAGATTCAGCACGCCTCACGTGTCTGAACGGCTCTTCGCCGCTTCATATGGTTTGTCCGTGCTTC
This sequence comes from Streptomyces sp. NPDC006476, assembly GCF_040612015.1. Classification (NCBI taxonomy): domain Bacteria; kingdom Bacillati; phylum Actinomycetota; class Actinomycetes; order Kitasatosporales; family Streptomycetaceae; genus Streptomyces; species Streptomyces sp. NPDC006476. The sequence continues at coordinate 4,339 of NZ_JBEXPK010000142.1, forward strand.
ACCTGTCTGGCGATGGTTACCTACCGGTAGTTCGTAGGCGGCGTGGTCGCGTTGGGCGTGGAGGGCGTCGGCGGTGACGACGGCCCCGGCGAGGCCGGCACCGTCGATCTGGTCGGGCTGGGGTTGCGAACGCGGGTATTTCGTTGGTCTTCGCGCCGATCTCGCGGGAGGCGAGGGTGATGCCGTCGCCGTGCCGGACGGCGCAGAGCACGAAGACCTGGCTGCTGTCCGGGCGTTTCGCGCCGCGCAGGCATTTGCCGTCCACCGCGATGGCCCGGCGCCGGGAGCGCACCGGTTCGGCGTGGGCGGCTGCCCGGTGAGCACGGCGCTGTTCCCGCTCGATGCCACCGTCGGGCATGAGCGGCCCCGGCGGGCAGGGCCGGGTGGACAGCAGGGGCCGCAGGTGGTCGTAGCCGGCCTACTGGCCTCGCCGGGATCCAAGCAACCCAGGGCGGTGCGCAACGTCTTCTCGCTCGGGATCCGGGGTGGTAGGGCAGGCCCAAGGCGGCCAGTTCCTCGGGGGCGGCGCGCCTGCACCACTCCGCTGCCGCGGTGATGGAGTCATGGCCCGCCGGGGTCATCGCGCAGGCCACCAGGGCCAGCAGCGACGAGACTCGATACCGCACCCCGCACGCCCCGCGAGGATCGGTGACCGACGCGAACTGGGCTACCAGGCCGCGGACTTGGTCCCGCGTATCACCCGGGCCGAGGGCTTCCAGGCGGGGTGCCGCAGAGGCAGGAGCGGTGCCAGGGGATGATGGAGGAACGAACACGGCACCCTCGTGGATCATGAAGCGTAGAGAACCCCATGATCCACCGGTGCCGTGTTCACCTGTTTCCGGGGCACGCCAGCATGATCAACCAGCCCAGGCCCGGGCGATCCAGGCAAACGCTTGACGGCGGCCATGACAAGCGGCTCTGATCCACTTGTTGTGGTCCGGTGACGGGTAGTCACAGGCGGCTGGAAGGATGGCCATTCGTGTGATTGCAGCGTGTTCTCGGCGGTCTTTGGCCATCTGTCGTCTGTAGTGGTCGAGGAGGTCGTGGTGGACGATGCCGCGCTGGCCTTCGCGGTCCGGGAGGCGGCTTGCCCGGGTCTTCAAAGTTGAGCGGTGCGGAGGTGTCCGCGGGCCCGGCGGGTGGTGACGCAGCGTGTCCGTAGCCGTTGGTTGTCGGCATTGCGAAGGCAAGGCCGAACGCGTTGCGGGCGACGAGCTTGATCACGCGGTTGATGCCTTCGCTCTTGGCGTTGCTGTGCCCGGTGTCGATGAATGCGGCGATCTCGGCCCACCAGCGGTTGACGGTGACGGCGAGCTGCCGCACCTCGGGGATGTCGGAGTCCGCGCACCACGTGAGGAACTTCCAGCGGGCGTGGCCGACTTGGTGGCGGTCGGCGCCGGTTTTCGGCAGGGCGAGGAGGTTGCGCAGGTTCTCCTTGGCGATCCATGCCGTCAGCAGGGTCTGGCCGATCGCCCCCTCGCCCAGCAGCGTGTTCCACATGGTGGCGAACTGCTCGTCGGTGAGGTCCTCGCGGTTGCGCAGCAGGCGCCGCCTGGCTTTCCATTCCGGGTCACTGGCGCGTCCGCGTCGGCCGCGCATCTCGGCGGTGGTGCGGCGCCGGACCATGGACAGCATCTTGTTGGCGAGCTGGACGACGTGGAAGTGATCGACCACGACGGTGGCCTGCGGGAGACCGGTGCGGACGGCGGCGCGGTAGGTGGCCGACATGTCGATGGCCACGTACTCGATGCTCTTTCTCCAGGTCAGCGGGGTGACAGCGAGCCAGGCGAGCACATCGGCGACGGTAGGGCCCTCGACCTGGCCGAGCAGGCCGCCGGTGCCGAGCGCCGTGGCGGGGTCCTGTTCCCAGCGCGGCCGTCCGCGCCGGGTCTCGTCGATGCCCAGCACCTTCACCTCGGGCAGCGGGGGCGTCGATGACCTCGTGTGCGACGGCGCGGAAGGCGTCCATCACGGTCGGCCAGGACAGACGCAGGTGCCTCCTCGGGATTGGCGGCGTGCGCGTAGCGGCGGACGGTCTTGCGGTCGAGCCCGAGGGTCTTGGCGATCACCTCGATCTGCACACCCTTGTCGTACAGAGCATGCACCGCGCCATGGCGCTGGCGTCGCTTGATCGCGCGCGGCCCTTCCACGGGCTCTTCTGGTACGTCGTCGGCGGCCGGGCCGGCCTTCACGGCGGCGGGGTTGTCGGTGCTCGTGTCCTCGGCGGGCCCGGTGAGGCACGTGCGGTGCTGGGCGACGCACTTCTCGACGGCTTCGCACAGGTTCTTCCAGAGGTGGTACCTGTCCGCGACCTGCGTGGCGTCGGGGCAGACGGTGCGGACTGCTTCGGCGTAGGCGCTGGCCCGGTCTCTGCACACGATCTCGGCGCCGGGGTGGGCGCGCAGCCACGCGGAGAGCGTCTCGGAGGTGCGGTCGGGCAACACGTCCACACGCTCACCGGTCTCCACATCCAAGATGATCGTGCCGTACACGTGTCCCTTCTTGAACGCGAAATCATCCACACCCATCACTCGCGGGGCGACCGAGGACTGTTTGTCCGGGAGCCTGCGCACCATCCTGATCAGCGAGTTCGCGCTGACGGGGATCGACAGGTGCGCGGCCAGCCGGGCCGCCGGACGTCCCGCGAGCGCGAGTGCTATCCGCTCCAACGTCCGACGGAGTGCGGGAGTGCGGCGCGCGAACCGCTCGGTGAGCCCGTCTATCTGCTCGACGAACGTACGGCGTGCGCACGGCGCCGCCTGGCACACAAACCGCCGCACCGCCAGGTCGATCACGACCTTCTGCCCGGCCACCGCCAGGTCGGCCAGCCGTCGCTGATACCCGCCGTGGAGACGGCCAGACAGCGTGCCGCACCCGGGGCAGGCAGCCTCCCGGGTCGCCGTACGCGCCGTGAGCACCACCCCGCCCTCGTCGACCAGGACCTGTTCCACCATCACCGACGCCAGACGGGGGAAGGCCACCGAGAGCACGCTGCAATCACACCCGCGGGTGGAAGTCCGCCGGATCCTGGTGCACTCCACCGGCAACGCCAAAGGCCAGCAGCGGGCCCGGGACAAACGCCTGGCCAAGGCCCGGGACGAACTCGACAAGCTGCAGCGCGGCGCCGGCGGCCGCTACGACAACACCGCCCATAAGACCGCCGCCCGCATCGGCGTGATCGCCAAAACCCGCCGCGTCACCGGCTGCCTGCACACCGAGATCACCACCGACGCAGCTCCATCTCCTCGACCTCCTCGGCCTGGAACCAACGCATCCCCGCTGGCCAGAAACCTGAACGAGCTACCCGCGACGTACGGAGCTACAGCGCGACAGCGTCCGCCTTGAACTCGGGCGAGTAGACCTTCATCGGGATTCCTCCGTGGATACTCCCCTGAGTTCCGCAGTTGGTGGGCATGCGGATGAGTCGAAAACAGGGGTTGAGCTGCGGAAACGTCGGGATAGCGCCCGCGTAGGCGTGTGCCCACGTGGACGCGTTGTGGCTGGTCAGGCGGGGGCTGCGGCGGTGATCCGTGGCGGCGGTTTGATGCCGCAGTCGCGGTAGAGGGTGGCCTGCTGGCTGGTGAGCGGGGTGGTCTGGGTGATCTGTCCGGCGTCGCCGGTCAGGGTGACCTCGTGCACGCGGCCGAGTTCGGTGCTGATCCGGTTCCAGGTCTGTCCGGTGCGGCGTTCCGCGACGCGGATCAGCAGCAGCGCGAGCCAGCACAGCAACACGTGGGCGCGGATGCGGTGTTCGAGACGGTGGAAGACCGGCCGCAGCTCCAGCACCGTTTTGAGATCACGAAATCCGCGCTCGGCTTCCAGGAGCGCCTTGTAGCCGACCGCGATCTCCTCGGCGGTCAGGTGCGGATCGGAGCTGGTCAGCAGGTACTTGCCGTCGAGACGCTCCTCGGCCTTGACCTTGGCGCGGTCGATGGCCAGCCGCCCGTTCTTCGAGGTTCTCAACCACCGCTTCAAGGTGGGATGTTCGATCAGCGCGCACTCGGCACGCACGTGGGCCGCCTCCGCCCGTTCGCGCGCCTTGGGTGTGGCCGCGCGTTTGGCGTCGCGTTCACGCTGGGCACGGATCCGCTCCAGTTCGGCTTCGATCCGCTTGATGGCCTCCTCGCGGTGGCGGCGGTCGCGTTCCTCCTGGGCGGGGTTGTGGCAGATGACGAAGCGCCGGCCCGGGGCCTGGTCGAGCTTGACTTCCTTGACGCGCAGGTTGTCGCGGACGGTCTGGTAGCGGCCCTGCCGGGCGAGCGCGGCCTCGGCCGGGTCGCCTCCGTCGCGCATGCGCATCCCGGCGATGTAGTGGCCGCCGGCGCGGGTGAGGTAGGCGAGATTGTCCGCGGAGGAGAAGCCGCGGTCGACCACGGTGATCACGCGCCCAGTTTCCAGTCGCGCATGTCGTCCTTGACCTGCGGAAGGATCGCCTGGTCGCTGGTCCCGCCGGGCCAGCACCAACACCGGACCGGGACGCCCTCTTTGGTGACAGCCAGTCCGATCGTGATCTGCGGCAGGTCGTCTCGATGGTCCTTGCTCTTGCCGTAGGCGCGGAACGGGGCCTCACCCGCGTCGGGCTCGTCGCGTTCGAAGTAGGTGTTCGTGGTGTCGAAGAACAGCAGGTCGACTTCGAGGTTGAGGAGGTTGGCGACCGCGAAGAACACCGCTTCCTGGACCTCGGCCTGGGCGTCGGCCTCCACCAGCAGGTCCATCGCCCGGTATGCCTGGTCCTCGTCCATCGTCTGAAGGCCCGGTATCACCGCGTCGCGGCCGGCCCACTCGGCCGCCGACAGCTTCGAGGCCGGAGCGATGGCGCGGTTGGCGGCCAGCGCGAACAGCACGCGCTCGACGTCGGTGCGGAACCGACGTGCTCCGAGGATCTTCTTCAGGGCCTGGTCGATCTCCAACTGCCGCCACAGGCCCTCAAGAAGCCAGACCGCCCCGAGCGGGCGCGAGCCGGTCACCTCCAGGCCGCCGCCGGCCGCCGGGGCCGTGGCGTCAGCGCCGTCCTCGCCGAGGTAGCGGTTGATCGAGGCGACCAGACGGCGCAGGCCGTCGGCGTCGAGGTGGTCCTCGCGGCCGAAGTTGTGCACCACCTCGGCCTGCGTGGTGCCGTTGACCCGCCGGTTGTGCGCGAGTTGGACATAGCGGACCGTCGTGCCGTTCTTGTTCCTCCGCTGGGTGGTCCGCAAGTACATGCCCACAGCATCGACGATCACAGCAAGAAGATCAATGCCTCATCGAGCAGGCGTGTGCCCACACGTTTCACGCGCCGTGCATACACCGCAACACCGTGACCTGCGCAGACACCGATCGACGGACCCGTACGTGCCTACGAACTGCGGAACTCAGGACTCCCGCCTTCAGGCGGGGGAGGAAACGGACTCCTGCGGAGCAGGGCAGGGAAAGCCGATGCGCCGCCAGGGCGGATCGGCGTCACCGCCAACG
>NZ_JBEXPK010000143.1:0-9677 GCF_040612015.1 Streptomyces sp. NPDC006476
CCTGCATGACCAGGACGGCCTCGAAGACGCCGAGCCGGACACGATGCGCCTGCGCCTCTACCACCTACCGGCCCGCCTCGCGCGTCACGCTCGCCGCCGCTTGCTCCGCATCGAGCAGACCTGGCCCTGGGCGGCAGCGTTCACCACCAGCTGGAACAGGCTCACGCAACTTCCGGCCGCCACCTGACGGCCGGCTCACACCCCGACGAGGACCAGGAAGGAGGACACCCCGCACCCTCCGGGCCCGTGGAACCCGGCGCACCCCGCGGCGTCACGCGACGGCCCGTCCTTCAACGGCGGAGGACATTACGGGCGAACAGCCGCACTGATCAGCGACCGAAACCCGCTGAAGAATCGAGGTTAGCAGAGCTATGTCGTGGTTACAGTACGGAAGGCATGCGCCGTACCGCGGACAATGATCCGGGTCGGATGCCTCTATCACCAGTGGCCGTATGTCTTCGAAGATGTCAACAAAGGCGTTTTCCAAGGGCACCTTCGTCACCGGGATGGGCTCGGCCTGGACAGGCACGACTGCGTCCGATCTGTGAGTCCTCCAACTCGTGTGCCCTCTGATGCCTTGTTAGAGCAGGCTACACCGTGTCGCATAGAGAACTGGCCATGACGTGAAGGTGTGCATGAAAAAGCGAGCAACTAAGGCTATTGCTGTGGCTGTCATCGTAGGGGGTGCCATCCTTACGACCAGTGGGACTGCGTCCGCCGCCGAGTGCAGTCGGCGGGTGTTGTAGCGGGTGATCCAGCCGAAGACCGCCAAGCGGCAGGCGCGGGCGCCGTCCCGAAGCGGCGGGCGCCGCGCAGTGTCTCGCGTTTGAGGCGGCGTTGAACGACTCGGCGAGTGCGTTGTCCGCGCTGGTGCCGACCGCTCCCATCGACTGCCGCACGCCCAACTCGGCACAGACTTCGGCAAATTGGCGGGAAGTGTACTGGGCTCCGTGATCGCTGTGGAAGACGGCGCCGGCCAGGCTGCCGCGGGTCCGCGGCGGCGGCCCGGAGCGCGTCGGCGACCAGGCTGCAGCACGACTTTACCCCCCCCGCAGCGTAAGCAGCCGCTGTCCAGGATCAGGGGGCACTTCAAGGTCACGTGCCGAAGGGGCGTGGACGAGAAGAAATACGCCAGGGGAAACACTTACCAGGCTCTGGAACGGGGCTACAGGCGCCTGTTTGTTCGACCGTATGAATGGGATCCACAACGGGAAAGGCCAACTAGGCCTGATCGAGAGCGAAATGCGATACCGCGCCTTCTGATACGGACCGAGTGGAGCGTGCGATGACACCGCATCAGATGCAGTTCCTCCTCCTGGACCTGGCGCTGATCGTCATGGTTACCCGGGCCGTGGGGGGCTTGTTCAGATGGCTGGGCCAGCCTCCTGTGCTGGGCGAGATCACCGCCGGCATCCTGCTGGGGCCAACTTTGTTCGGTACGGGCTTCACTCAGGCGGTGTTCCCACCCTACGCGCGGCCGCTGCTCGGCGCACTGGCCAATCTCGGCGTGGCACTGTTCCTATTGGGGGAGGGCATCGAGTTCGACCGTGGGCTGCTGCGCGGCCGAGCCCTCGTCGTCCCTGTACTCGCCGTGACCTCCGTTGCTGTGCCGTTCATGGTTGGCACCGGCACGGGGTTCTGGCTTTTCGCCGACCACGAGACCGTGTCACGGCCGGGATTCATCCTGTTCATGGGTGTCGCCATGTCGATCACGGCATTCCCTGTGTTGGCCCGAATCCTCGCCGACCGCGGGCTGAACCGGGACCGCCTCGGCGCCGTCGCACTGTCCGCAGCGGCCCTCACGGACGTCATCGCATGGTCCGTCTTCGCCGTGGTGATGACGGTCGTCGCCCGGGAGGGACAGCAGCCCGGGCGGATCATGCTGATTCCCGTCTACGGCATGGTGATGCTGTGTGCGGTCAGGCCCCTGCTACGCCGTCTGGACAGCAGCGACAGACTCCGTTCGGGGAACGCAGCGCTCACCATCGTCCTGACCGGGATGCTGTTGTCCGCGCTGGCCACGGAGTGGATCGGCCTGCACTTCCTGTTCGGGGCCTTTCTGTTCGGCGCCGTGCTGCCCCGCGACGGGGCGTTGACGCTCCGCACGGCATGGACACCCGGTATGAGGCGGATCTCTTCGACGCTGCTGCTCCCGGTGTACTTTCTGCTGGCCGGACTCAACGTCGACTTGTCCTCGTTGGGCACCCGTGGGTTCCTGGAGCTGGCAGGCATCTTGTGCGCGGCTGTCGCGGGGAAGGCCGGAACGGCGTTCGTGGTGGCCCGGCTCCACGGGATGGACCGTAGGGAAGCCGCGGTACTGGCCGCGCTGATGAACACCCGAGGACTCACCGAACTAATCGTCCTCACCATGGGTGTGCAGATCGGGGTGCTGGACAGCCGGCTCTACTCCGTCATGGTGGTCATGTCCCTGGTCACCACGGCCATGGCAGGGCCGGTCCTGGCTCTCCTCCCCGCAGCCGGCGACCAGCCGGCCTGGCCCACGCCTACCCCCTTGTCCACGGCCACCTCACGGCCGCGATCCACAGCCGGTTCAACGAAGTTCTGGGAGATCTTCCCCCGAGCCTGGTGCGGTCGGAACCGTTTGACCTCAATCGTCAAGGCCATCCGCACCGCGGAGCGGCAACGCTGAAAAGTTCAATGAGCCTGTTTCAGCCTGAAGTTGCTGGTCGTGGGGCTGGTGTGAGTGAGGTGGTGGTTGCTCGCGCAGGTCCTGGGCGGTTGCCGTGCATGTTGATCGTTTGCCAGTCGATGGGATGGATTTCCGTGGTTCGGCTGCCGGAGCGGGCGGCGGATTCATACGCTCTGTCCGGATCTTCTGGGAGGGGCAGCCGTGGACGACGTGCTGGAGCGGATCGCCGCACGGCGGGCGGAACTCGACGCGGCGGAGGAACAGCTGGTCAAGGAGTTGGAGGCGGTCCGGGCCGAACGGGAGGAACTCGCCTGCGCGGAGCGGGTGCTCATCCGGCTGCACGGGCAGGCCGAAGCAGAGACGGACGAGACCTCCGGGCCGGCCGCCGGGCAGGTCGCGGGCCGGGCGGTGCTGCTGGTGCCGCACCGGGAGAAAGGCATGGACGAGAAGGCTCTGCCCGAGGAGTACCGGAAGGTCTTCGACGTCGTCCGCTCGGCCGACGAGCCGGTGATGGCCCAGGACGTGTGCCGGCTGCTCTCGATCGATGTCGAGCCGCGGTTGCGTGAAGCGATGCGGAGCCGGCTGAACCGGCTGGCCGACCGGGGCTGGCTGCACAAGACCCCGACCGGGCGGTTCATCACCGTGCTGTGAGCCGGGCTGCGAAGCCTGGTTACTCGGGCCGTAACTGGAGTGCCCCCGGCGAGAGTTGGGGTTGTATGCGAAAGAACCTGAACTCCGCCGAGGGCACCGAGGCCCCTGTCTACCAAGTCCGCCTCCCGCTGTCCACGGCCACCATCTCCACCGTCACCCACCTGATCCGCGCCCACCTGAAGAAGATCGGGTCGCGGTGGCGCAAGCTGCCCGCGGCCGGATCGCGGTCATCGTCTTGGCCGTGCTCCGCCACGACCAGAGGCTTTGCGACATGGCCGGCGGCAACAACATCTCCGCCAGCACGGTCCGCCGCTGGGTACTGGAGGTGACCGGTCTGCTGGCCGCCCGCGCCGAACGCCTCGACCGGGCCTTGAGGAGAATCATCCGAAAGGGTGGTCATGCCGTCCTGCTCGACGGCACCCTCGTCCGCACCCACCGCCGCACCGGAAGCGACAACCGCCGCAACTACAGCGGGAAACACAAGTCCCACGGCCTGCTGTTCCTCGGCATCACCGACACCCACGGACGGCTGATCTGGATCTCCGCCGCCCGCCCCGGACGGTCCTCTGAGATCACCACCGCCCGCCACAACCACATCACCCGACATCTCCGCGAGGCCGGACTCGGTCCCCTCGCCGACCTCGGCTTCACCGGCCTGGACGACGACCCCGACAACCCAGTGATCATCACCGGCTTCAAGGCCGCCCGCACCAAGCCCCTCACCACGGCGAAGAAACAGGTCTACAAGCTGATCGCCGCCGAGCGAGCCGCCTGCGAGCACGCGTTCGCCCACCTCAAGAACTGGCGCATCCTGGCCAAGCTCCGCCTGGATGTCCGCCACGCCACCACGCTACTGCGTGCCCTCCTGGTCCTCACGAACCTTGAGGTCGCCCGCTGACAGACGATCTACAGCCCGGCCAACCAGCCACGACCAGCACGAGCACCCTGGAAAGCCATCACACCAGCCCCACGACCAGCAACTTCAGGCTGAAACAGGCTCAATGGGAGACTCTGTGGGGATCTTGGGATTCCATTGTCACTTTCCTTGGCGCCACCCCAGGGGGCGCGGGAGGGCGTGGGTGTCGAGGTACTGCCGGAAGGCCGTGGGGCGGCGCGGGCGGTAGGCGGAGTCTTCGGGTTCTTGTTCGCTGAGGCGGTCGATGTTGATGGCGATCGCGGTCAGGACGTGCTGGATGTGGGTCTTGGCGGTTCCGCGGTAGCGGCAGCGGCGGGCCCGATGGGCTCCAGCGAGTTCGTGGACGGTTCCCTCGACACCTGATCAGAAGTAAACCATCAGCGGGTAATCGATGGGTTTTGGCTGCTGACGGTGCGTGATGCCCGGTGTGACGCCCGGCTGTCGGGCGTGGTTGGATCACCTCGTGCCCGAGTTGGAGTCGTTGGTCGCATGGTGAGCTGGTCGAGCTCGCCCGCGAGCAGGCGGCCGAGCTTGAGGACCAGACGGTCCGTATCGATGCCCAGGCAGCGGTGATCAAGCGTCAGGACGGGCAGATCACAGATGCTGGCCACGCAACTCGCTGCGCTGATGAAGAACTTCGAGGTGCAGGCGGCCGAACTGGAGCGGCTCCGGCCTGGTGTCGCGCAACAGCTCCAACTCCTCCATGCCGCCCTCCGGTGACGACGGCCCGGGGCGCACCCCGCCACGCAAGCAGCGCCGCGCCAAGGGGACGGGGCGGGGCAAGGGCAGCAGCCGGGGCGCCGGGGACCGCGTTGCGCTGGCGGGAGCCGGGCGAGCTCGACCCGCGCCTGGACCGCTACCCCCAGGGCGTCTGCGGGTGCGGGGCCGACCTGTCCGACGCGGTGGACCTGGGCGTGGTCGACCACTACCAGCGACACGAGATGCCCCTGATCACCGTGACGGTCACGCAGTACGACCAGCACGCGGCGGTGTGCGGCTGCGGGCGCGTGCACGCCGCGAGGCGGCTGGACGGTCCGGGGCCGGACGGGCGGAGCACGGGCCGAACCTGCGCGCCCACGCCGGTCTACCTCCTCATCGTCGTCCACTTCGTCCCGGTCCACCGCATGGTCTACCCGGCCTTGGGGACGGTTCACCCGCGCGGTAGCCTCCGGAATGGACAGAGCGGGCACAGGGCGCAGCGACATCGCAGCCCCTCCCTTGCCTCTCCGCGAGACGGAACAGAACCCCACCAGACTGCCGCACCAAACAAGATCACCAAGGACAGTCACCGAATCCGCCAACAAACGGGTCAAGTTGACTGAGGAGGACTTCGCGACGCTCCGTCATGCCCCGCAACAGCGGAATAATCGAGCGGCCCGGAGTACGTCCATCTCCCGGGCCGCTCTCCGATACCACCCACCGTCCCAATTGGAGGGCAGGATGCCGGATGGGCAGTATCAGAAGACATACGACCCGAGGTGCACGGGGAAAGAGACACCCCGGGTCCGTATGCACACCACAGCAGCACAAGGCTCCCCACCAAGTGCTCGCGAGATGTGACGTCACCGCACGCTGTGGTTCCTCCATGATCACCCATAGGCCCCTGTCCCCACAGAGTCATACGACCCGCCCTCGCTGAGCCTTTCCCGGTAAGCGATGCTCACGGGGTGTGATCACTCTGTGACTCCGGGACCTCAACTCCCGGCAGGCGTGAGGCCCCTGGTAGGAACGATCTTGCGACAGAAAAGATCCGACCGGGGGGCCTCACGTGCCGACCAGGGTCACATACACCGCCGTGCTCGATGTGCGGCGGTCCACCGCCGAGCACCTGGCCCGGCTCCTGCGAGACCGTCGAGCCGAGATCGGTACTCGGTGCGGGCGCCGGGCCCTGGGCTGCTTCAAGCAGGCCGTGCTCATCCTTCGCTGGTTCATCGGCGGCACCCGCCTTGCCCAACTCGCCCGGGACAACAGCCTGTCCACCTCTACGGCCTACCGCTACCTGCACGAAGGGCTGTCGGTCCTGGCGGCCGGAGCCCCGGACCTCGCCACCGCCCTGGAGCGGGCGAAGGCGGCCGGCCTGACCCACCTCAACCTGGACGGCACGGTCATCCGCACCGACCGCGTCGCGGCCCCGGGCCCCAACGGCGCGGACCTGTGGTGGTCCGGGAAGCATCGCCATCACGGCGGCAACGTGCAGGTCATATCCACCCCCGACGGCTGGCCGATCTGGGTCTCGCCGGTGCGGCCCGGCCGCGAGCACGACACCACCTGCGCCCGCCGCCACGGCCTGATCGACGCGCTCAACCGCCTCGCCGCCGGGCTCGGCGTCCTGACCCTGGTCGACCTCGGCTACGAGAACGCCGGGGACGGCTTCCGTCACCCGGTCAAGAAGCCTGCGGGCGGTGAACTCACCGAAGCCCAGCAGACCTTCAACAAGGTCATCCGAGGCGTCCACGGCGTGTGCGAGCGGGCGAACTCCCTGCTCAAGACCACGTTCAAGGCGCTGCGGCGGGTCAGCCTCGACCCCGGCCGCATCAACCAGATCGCAGCCGCAGCCCTCGTCCTGCTCCAACTCGAGTACGACCGCACCACCTGAACGATCACGATCAGTCATGATCGTTTACTGGAAGAGGCTCACTCTCAGCCCGCTCTACCTTCTTGATCGGGTTGATCGAGCCATTCGTAGGGTTGGGGCGCCCAGGGGTGCTGGGTGTGGCTATCAGCCCGCTGCCGTCTCGTGGCTCTTGTGGCTTCGTCGCCCGGCACCCCACGACGGCTCGGCCGCCGATTAGGAAGTGCGAACAAGTCGCTGTGTAGAGCAATGCCGGCGAGTTCGTCCGTGGCACGCACAGAATGAACACGTATGTCAGGAGCACGATGAGCCGGATATGGGTGGGGATCGACAGCGGGAAGGGCCACCATCACGGCCTTGCGCTGGACGTGGACGGCAAGACTCTGCTGTCGCGGCGGGTCGCCAATGACGAGCCCGAGCTGCTGAAACTGATTGGCGACGTCCTGGATCTCGCCGACGGCCGCGAGGTCTAACGCAAGAGCCCTGGCCGAGACGGCCATCGAGGCCGCTGAACGCCAGCACACCGCCATCCCCGGGGAGAAAACCATAGCCAAGCTGGTCCACACCCTGGCCGAGGAGGTGATGGCCCTCAACGAGCAGAGCACCGAGACGGACAAGCTCATCGAGGGCCGGTTTCGCGAGCACGAACTCGCCGACATCCTCCTGAGTGTCCCCGGCATCGGCGCGACCCTCGGCGCCGAGTTCCTCGCCGCCGTCGGCGGCGACTTGGACGAGTTCGACTCCCCGGACACCTTGGCGGCCTTCGCCGGCACCGCCCCCGCACCTAGGGACTCGGGCAAGGTCAGCGGCAACCTGCACCGGCCGCTCGTCTATCACCGCAGACTCCAGCGCGTCTTCTACACCTCCGCGCTGGTCAGCGTCCGACACGACCCGAACTCACAGAAGTTCTACGACCGAGTCACGGTCGACCAGATCCGGCGGGCGGGGCGCCGATGCCTCCGGCACGGTGGTCCGCCGCCGCTGCCCGCGGATCACGCCCTCCAGACCCAGCTCGCCCATCAGCCGCTCGACGGTGCAGCGAGTCACGACGACGCCCTTGCGCTTGAGGGCGCGGGTGACCCGCCGGGCCCCGTAGGTGCCGCCCGACTCGGCGTGAACCTGCTCGATCAGCCGCATGAGCTGCTCGTCACGGAGCCGGCGGGCCGACTTCGGCCGCTTCTTGCGGGCGTAGTAGGCGGACTCGGACCAGCCGAGCACCCGGCATACGGGCCCGACCCCGAAGCCGCTGTCCTTCAGGCTGTCGATCACCTGGTCGGCCTCGTCCGGGGACGGTCGAGCTCCTGGCAAAAAGCGCACTCGCCGCTTTGAGAATCTCGTTCGCCCGCCTCAACTCCGCGTTCTCCCCACGGAGTTGCCTGAGCTCTTCCCGCTCGGCGCTGGTCAGCCGGTCGTCGCGTTCGCCGCTGTCCGCCTCGGCCTGGCGGACCCAGCCGCGCAGGGCCTCCTTGTGGATGCCCAGGTCCTTCGCGACATGCGCGATCGGACGGCCGGTGGTGCGGACCTCGCGGACGGCACGCTCACGGAGCTCGTCGGGGTATTTACAAGGCCGCGTAGTTAGGGCGAGATCGCGGTTGTCAAGAGGGTGGGACGGATCGGGGCATTTGCCATATACGAGAACGGGACCCCTGGTACAGCGAGGAAGCCGACCAAGGTCTTCCGGCTCGAAGGAGTCCCGTTGCCCAACCAGTGTGCCACCAGCGTGCTCACGCACTCCGTCGCTGTCGCCGAGGGCGTGTACGCGCCCGGACATCTGGGAGAACTGACACGGCAGTTCCCGTTCGAACTCGTCGATGATGTTCTGCTCCAGACCCGCACCATGCAGACGAGAGTGCGCAGTCTGCCGTCGCGCGTGGGCGTGTATTTCGTCCTGGCCCTGGCGCTCTTCCCCGGCCTGGGATACGCGCGGGTATGGGACAAACTCACCGCCGGCCTACGGCAGTTACGCACGCGGCGTACGTCGGAGAAGTCCCTGCGAGACCTGCGCCGCCGACTCGGGACGGCTCCGCTGGAGCTGCTGTTCACCGTCCTGGCCGGGCCCGTTGCCGGGCCCCGGACCCCGGGCGTGTGCTACCGGCGCTGGAGAACCGTCGCCTTCGACGGATGCAGCTCCGCCAAGGCCCCCGACCGGCCGCGGGTGTGCGCCTGGCTCGGCAAGCACAAGCACCGCTACGGCCGCCAAAGGACCGTGAGGCTGATCCGGGTCAAATGCCCCTATCGCCAGCGGCCACACGTCTTCGACGATATCAACGCAGATCTCAACGAAGGGCTCTGCATCGCCCTTTGTGCACAGAGAAACGACGTGAAGAGGTAGTCATGAAAAGGCTGGCAACAAACGCTACTGCTGTCGCTGTCATCGCAGGGGGTGTGATGTTTGCGACTGGTGGGGCTGCGTCCGCCGCAGGAGGGATCCCGAAGGGCTCCCGCGTCACTGGCAGTGCTATCAGTACGAACCAAGACACCGCGCAAGCCGGGGCCTTGAATAATGCTGCAGCTAGCTGCCAATCGGGGTTTCTTGATTCTTATACGGTAGGCTTTTACCATCAGGGAGAGAAGTGGTTCGCTGTGGCTAATGCCACTTGTGGGTGACGGGCTCAAGGCTAACCTCGATTCGTCAGCGGCTTTCGGTCGTTGATCGATGCAGCTGTTCGCCTGTAATGTCCTGTGCCGTTGGAGGACGCAGGGCTGACGCAAGGTCCGGGATTGAGACGTTTCCGCAGGTGAGCGGTCCGTGATGTGGAAGACCGAAGCTCGGTTGAGCGGGGTGACCTCCCAAGTCGCCCTGTGCCTACGGAGCTTCGGTGAATCGTCAGTCTGCCATGTGTGTGCCCGTGATGGAGTCGTTGTCGCTCGCGTCGGAGCGGACGTTG
>NZ_JBEXPK010000144.1:0-9536 GCF_040612015.1 Streptomyces sp. NPDC006476
GCCGACGGGGACCAGCAGGAGGGCTCGTTCGGCGGAGTGGCCCCGCTGCAGGGCCGCAGGGCCGCGAGTGCCTCCACCCACTCCACCGCGTCCTCGGGCAGGGTGTAGGGCTCTCCACTCAGCCGCTGCGCCGGGCGCGGCGCCGACCGGACCGGGGCAGGCTCTTCACGCACCGTGCGCACCACGGTGCGCTGAACGACTTCCCGCACCGGTTCCTGGTCCCTGCCGCCCTCGCTCACCGGACGATCTGCACGGTCCTGCGCCGTACGCAGTTCCCAGGCGCGTCGACGGTGCACAGCATTGCAGTAGCGCGGGGGCCGACCCCGGCCGCTGTACGCGACAGGCTTGCCGCACCACGCGCAGGTGCGTTCCACGAGCCGCTCACGCGTGGTCGGCGCCTCGCGGTCCGCGCTCCGGCCGGTATCGCTCTGCCCACCCTCGGGGCCCATTTTCGTCACAAACGAAACTCTAGAACCACGATCTTTCAGGCCTCGTGCGGCCCCGGTCCTCAGCGGGCATGCACCGTCGGCGACGTCACCCGGCCGGGGCGGCCTCTCGCTCAGGAAAGCCACGATCAGGCGCCCCTGATCGTCCACCAGCGGATCTCCGCCCAGCCGCTGTCAGCAAGGCCCGGGCGGCACGCGGCGAGAGGGACGTGTCCGAGGCGCGGGCGAAGTCCGTGAAGAAGGCGCCTTCCCCGAGGGCTTCCTCGAGGACCGCCGGGCGCGCAGGCGGTCGGCGTGGTACGCCGACACGCTGACCTGCCGTGGCCGGGGTTGGCGGCAGCGTGGTCGGTGCCGTGGTCGGTCTGGCCATCGGTGGGGACAGTCATCCAAGGTGGGGCGATGAGCGAACTCCGACCCGGTGACATTACTGAGATGTGGCAGGCCATGGACGCGGCCCTGCGGCAGAGAATCCAGAGCGAACTGCGTGCCCTCGCGGCCAACATCCGCACCGACGCCGAAGGCCGGTACGTCGGTGCGGAGCCCGGATGGCAGGCCGGAGTCGAGTGGACGCTGCTGTGGATCGAGAACACCGCCAGCCAGCTGACCGAGGGCAGGTCGTAGGTGCACCGGTGGGGCGAGCAGTGCTCTGGCCTGCCGTGGTCGGGCTCGTGGTCGGGGCGAGGCTCAGGGCTTGTCGCCGGAGTAGTAGAAGCGGCAGCTCACACCGGGGCCGGGTGTGCGGGGTTCACCGGGGCGCGGGTCATACAGGGCGCGGCCCCCGGGGAACTGCCCGAGCTCGGTGGCCAGGGCAACCCCGTCGTCAACTTCCACGGTTCGCCAGCCGTGGATGTCCAGCAGCAGGCCGTCCAGCGGTCCGCCGACCAGTTCGGCGTAGGTCCGGTGCGGGAGCGGGCCAGGGTTGGGGGCGTCGTGGTCCGCGCCGTAGATGCGGCCGTTCAGCAACTGCTCGTCTCCGTTCATCCGTCCAGCCTCGCAGCCGCCACCGACAACGCGGCCCTGCCCAAGCCGCCTTGGACTTGCCGGGTGGCGCCGGGGCCGGGCGGCCGGTCGTCTCCCAGCGCCTGGCACGGCGACTTGGTCGTCCATCCCGCCGGACGGTCCCCGGCCATCACGGCTGGAAGCCCTGGCCGGGACCAGGCTGCGGGTGATGCTGCTCGTGGCGGCGCGGGTCGACCGGGTCAGCGGCCGGGGCCGGGAACTCCCTGTCCTCGAGGGCGCGGCGGCGGGCGTCGGCGGCGCGGGTGATGGCGGCGAGCCGCTCCAGGTTGGCCGGTG
This sequence comes from Streptomyces sp. NPDC006476, assembly GCF_040612015.1. NCBI lineage: Bacteria > Bacillati > Actinomycetota > Actinomycetes > Kitasatosporales > Streptomycetaceae > Streptomyces > Streptomyces sp. NPDC006476. Next base: position 1,743 of record NZ_JBEXPK010000144.1, read on the forward strand.
TGCGCATCCACGTCTCCGGGTCGGTCGTGCGTCCCTCCAACTGCTCCAGCATCGCGGCCTGTTGGTGGGCCTGGACGGCGGCGCCCCGCTGCGCCGGGGTGAGCGCGGCGTCCCGCCCGGGATGGTCGACACCGTGCGGCGCCTCGGTGTGGTGGTCGGTGGGTGTGGCCGGCGCGGTGCGGGTGACGCGGATCGCGTTCCGCACGGCGAGGCTGGCGACCCTGGCCCGCTCGTAGCGGGTGGCGGCCCGCGGCGGCTTGCCGTCGGCACCGGCGATCCACCAGCGGCCGGGCCAGGCGAAGTCGGCGGTGTAGGTCATCTGGTCGGCGGCCGGGGTCCAGCGGCCGGGCTGGGGAACGGTGAGCTGACGGGAGTGGTGGGACAGTGCGCGGTTGGCGATGTAGCCGTCCAGGCCGCGCGTGAACTCCTGGCCGCGCAGGGTCTCCAGCAAGTGACGGCGGGCTTCGGCCAGGACGTGACGGCGGGCGAAGGTGCCGCGCACGGTGAAGACGACGGCGGCGACGTTGACGGAGGCGAGCGCGGTGTCCACCGGCGGGACAGGTCACCGGAACTTCACTGCCGATCCCGTACGGCGGGCGCCGGCGGCGGCACCGGGCCCGTCAGGCGGGCACCGTCGCCGCCTGATCGAGGCCATGTAAATGCTGCGCAACGGCCGAGCTCATTCGATGACCGGGCGTCTGTGGCGGGGGCAAACCCGGGTTGGTGGCGGAACGCGACCGCCAGGGGGCGGTCCGAGGGGTAGCGACCATGCCTTGCGGACGGTGTCGATCAGGGGTCGGGCGCTGTAGGGCGATATGCCGAGTTCCTGACGTGCGTCGGCCAGTCGTTCAGGGTCGCCGTCCGGGCCGTGCTCAGCTGCCAGTTGCGTGCGGCGCTCAAGTCCTTCGGTGCTGAAGATGTCGAGCAGGGTGAGCGAGAAGTAGGCGTACGTGGAGGCCTCGTCGATGAGCTGGCGTGCATCGCTGCTGAGGTCCGGATCGGCTGGCATATGCGGTGGGTCGCCGGCGTCCGCGGGGCGTGGTCGGGGGCCCTCGGTGTAGAAAGCGAACTGATCCAGAGTTCGCAGCATGTCGGCTTCTACGCACGGGCAGGGGTCGCGCAGATAGCCGCAGAGGGTGCGGAAGGAAGCGAGGACGCTGCTGGTGTCGTGGGTCCACTGCTGTTTGCTCAGCAGGGTCCTGAAGCCAGCGAATGTTTCCGCGAGTTCTTCCAGGATGAGGTGGCGGGAGATGTGAGTGAGCTCGTACGACTGTGTCTTGTCCTGTATCTCGCGGAGCTGCAGCCCGTAGAGCGGAGCAGGTCGCGCAGGATGCCGCCCGAGAGGGCATGGGCGAGCATGACGTGCGGGTCTTTCAGCCTCTGGGAGCGCTTGGCGAGGATGGCGCGTGACTCTTTGAGGGTGCTGGGCTGGACGTGGATGATGTCGTCCAGGGAGCTGTCGGTCACGTCCCGGTGCGGCAGGCCCCGGCGGACAAAGGCGGCCCCGACGTCTTCGGCTACCGAGATCAGGTAGTGGACCAAGGGAACGCCAAGGATCGCCTTGATCTCTCGGAGGAACGCTAGGGCTTCGGTGTCCGCACCGAGGCGGTCCACTTCGTCGATGGCGATCACGACGGTCTTGCCCTCTCCGACCTTCTCAGTGGCGATGCACTTGAGCAGTTGGTGGAACTCTTCCACCAGTTCCGGGTAGTTCGGGGGGACTGGAGAGACGGACGTGGTGTGGTTGGTGCCCAGGCTCAGGATCTGGGCAGCGCCGCCGGTGGTCAGGCCGTGGGTGGCCTGCTGGGTCGTCTGGAGGCGGAAGAGGTGGTTGCGGCACTGGGTGACCAGTTCGGTTTCTTCCGGCTGCGGGTGCCAGTCTCCTGCCGGGGTTGGGGAGGCCGGTGGCGCTCACCTCCGCGAGGGCGTCGGCCAGGAGTGCGGCGATGTCGGCGCCGTGCGGGTCGGCGTAGCTCTCGTGGTCGCTGACGTGGAAGGGCGCGGCCTTCGCGGTCACGGTGAAGCCGGGAATGACGTTGGCCGAACGGCCCTTCAGTGTGTTGAGACGGTCGGCGTCGCGGGAGGCGAGCCAGGTCTGGAAATAGGGGCCGCGGCGGAGCAGCGTGTAGCCGGTGTTGTCGCTGCGGCGGGCTTCGACGTGGACGCCGTAGTGGGCGGGGGCCATACCGACGTCGTCGGGAAGGGGCAAGTCCGCCGCGGCGTGGGTGAGCATCGCGTAGGCCGGCTGCCAGATGCCGAGGATCGCGGCCGTCTCGCAGCGCAGCCAGCCTGCGGTAGTGGGCCAGGCCGGTGTGCAGGTCGGCCGGGCGGGGCGGAGCCTGCTGGCCTGCGCGCTCCAGGGCGTCGTGGAGTTGCTGGGCGATCTGGCGGCGGCTGAGTTTGTTGCCGTGGAGGTCGAAGACCAGTCCGTCCAGGTCCACGGTGGCGAGGCTGTCGGTGACGGCTTCGATCGCGGCGCGTTTCTCGGCGACGAACAGGACGCGTTTGCCCTGGGCTGCGAAGGTGGCGATCAGGTTGGCGATGGTCTGGCTCTTGCCCGTGCCCGGCGGTCCTTCGATCACCAGGTGGGAGCCGGCCAGAGCTGTGCTGATGGCTTTTTGCTGGGAGGCGTCCGCGTCGAGAACGAGGTACTCCGAGCGGGGCGGGATGTCGTCGGCGCCGGCTGGAGCGCGGGTGACGGTGTCCTCGGCCAGGGCACGGTTTGCTTCCCGGTCGCCGGCCAGGGCGGCGATGACCGGGTGGTCGGCCAGCAGGTCAGTGGCGCCACGCAGGTCCTGGACCATGGGCAGCCGGTCGAAGCTGAAGACGCCTGCCACGATGCGTTCTTCCAGTTCGGCCGTCAGGTTGCTGCGGACGAGAACGGCCTCGAGGATCTCGTAGGCGAGGGGGATGCGGTCGGCCGGGTCCGCGCATTCCTCCAGTGCGGTGGAGACCTTGTCGGCGAGGGCTTCCGTGTCGCCGTCCATGCCGTACTGGCGGCTGAGCGCGTACAGCAGCACCGGATTGATCTCAGCCTCGCCGGCCGTCTCGAGGACGAAGTCGTTCTCGGACGCGGTACGCGGCTGGATGGTCAGAGGCTGAAGCAGCAGCGGGGCGCGCAGTGCCGACACAGGGGTGCTGCCGCGTGTCGGCGGCGGGTCGACGCGCATCACGCCAAGAGCCAGGCGCCCGGCCTCGATGCCCTGCTCCTCGTCCAGTTCCACCATCCTGCGGCGCAGGCTCCGTGCCCGGGTGCAGGCAGGACCGTGGTCGGCGGCAGCGGGGAACAAGGCGGCCAGGCGGGTTTTGCGTCCGGCCAGGAGCGAGGTCAGGGCCTGCCCGTTCGCGTCGGTCACATCCAGCGACGCGGTTTTGGTGTCCTTGAAGTGCAACAACGTGTTGTAGGGGCCGAAGTCGACCAGAGCATCGGCCCACTGCTGTGCTTCAGCGGCCACTTTCTCCCGACGGGCCTGCCGCGCGATGGCTTCCACGTGTCACCCCTTACCAACCGGCTGCCGAACCCGGCCCGTCTCGCGCCGGAGCCGCCTCGCGTGAGGCGAACAGGTCAACGTACGAAGCGCAAGGCACCTTCAGGCAGGGTGAGTTGGAGCGCACGAAGGGCCTGAAAGAAGCACACACGGCGCGCTGGGAGCGCCCGGAAGAAGAGGCTCCGCGTCTCTGCCTCCCGTCACCGATCAGTCAGGGGCAGGCAAGTGGCCAGGAGCCGCGGATCCAGGAGCGGGCACTTCCATCCACACGCCGGCGTGGTACGCGGCGCAGTCGCGCTTCAAAGGGCCTGGCCCGCCGCGCCGGCGGTGGCACATTCACAGCCACCCGGCCCACGGGCGCTTCCAGATGTAGCGCCAGCCTGGTGGCGGAAAACCACGCTGTGGCCGCACGTCCCTGGGAGTGCCCCACGTGGTGCCCTCGTACGCTCCAGTGAGCGCAGGGGTTAGGACGGGGCAGGACAGGGGGCAAGCTGTGAGCAGGCAAGACCGGGCGAATGCGGTGGACCTGGAGATGGCCGCGCGTCTGCTGCCCGATGTCGCTTTGGAGGCGCTGGGGCGCTGGTGGAGCGGGAATGCAGTACGGCTGGCGGACGGGACGCCGGGTGCGCACACGGTTCGCTACAGCCCCAGCCGGTGGGCGCAGATCACCCCCTGGCCCTCGACGCTGATGCCAGTAACCCACGTCGGTGATGCGGACATCAGCCGGGCGCAGGTGGCGTCGATCGTCGCGGACGCGCTGCAGCGCGAGGCCTACCGGGAGGCGCTGGTCGCCACCTACGTGTGGGGAAAGGGGAAGAGCGGCTCTCCCGGCGGCAGCGGACCCGCCACCCTGCACAAGATCCTGACCGCCGAAAACCTGGAGGCGGTGCTGGCCCGTGCGGTCACCGCGTTGAATGAGCAGGGCGCCGAAGCGGCCTACGCGACACTTCGGGACCGCGTTGCCTGGTTCGGCCCGTCGTTCTACACCAAATTTCTGTACTTCGCCGGCAAGGCGGTGCCGCCGGCGACCGGCCCCGGGCCGCTCGTCCTCGACCGTGTTCTGGCCCGGCGTCTGCGGTTTCTGGCCCAGGCAGTGGGCCGGGAGACGGGTCACGATCCCGACGGGTCGGTCGCCCGCTGGGTCTGGCGGGACAGGAACTGGTCGCCTCACCACTACGCGGTCTACCTCTCCTTCATGCACGCCGCTGCCCGCCATGCGGCGACCGCGGGCGCTTGGCCGTCCGACGCCTCGCCCGACCTGCTCGAATACGCACTGTTCAGCGCCGGATGGAAGTGATCCCCCTGCTGCCCTGCCGGCCAGGGTGTTGCAGAGCCGCCGGATCAGCCGCTCCAGGGGACGCGCGCAAGGACGAGTCCGCGGACGTCGGCGGCGCCGGATGCCCGGAGCCGGAGGGCGACCTGTCGGAGCTGCGAGCCGCTGGTGAAGACGTCGTCGACGAGCAGGATCGTGGCTCCCCTGAGGTCGCCCGTGTCGCCGGTCCAGGTGAGGGCAGCGGCGTGTGCGGCCGCGGCCGCGCGTTTGTCGTCCAGGCTCCGGTTCGCGGATCGGGGCGTCTCGCTCCCTTTGATCAGGCGGTGCGCGCCCGGAGGGTAGAGCGGGAAGGAGCGGGTGACGTCCTCGGTGTAGGCGGCGTCCATGATCGCCTCGATGTGCTGGAGGGGCTGGCGCCCGGCGTGGGTGGGGTTGCCGACGACGTGGTCGACATCCTGCATCTGCTCGGGGTGGCTTGCCATCCAGCCGACGAGGAGCCGTCCGAAGATCATCGCCCAGCCGTGTTTCCCGCCGTACTTCAGCTTGTGGATCTTGTCCTTGAGAGCTCCGGAGTACACAGCCACCGCATCGACGCGCGAGAACCCCCGCTGCGCCACCGGCAGCGCACACAGCCGGTTGCCGCACTGTCCGCCGGGTGCGACGGCCTGGGAGCAGACCGGGCAGCGAGGGTCGGCGACGGGCTGGAGGGTGCGTCCGGCGCAGTCGGAGCACAGGCGGGCGGTGCCGGTCAGGACATAGGCGCACACCGGGCATTCGGGGAAACCGGCCGGGTCGGGGAGATGTGCGGTCACAGGCCGGCCAAGGCCAGCTGCTGGCGCTGCCGGCCGGCACGCTGCATGTCCGCGGCCTGGCAGAGGCGGTCGGTGATGTCGCTGGAGGCGGTGACCAGGATCGCCCGGCCGTCGTCCAGCATCTTCTTGGCCCAGGGCTGGGTGTCGGCGAGGGAGCGGATCAGGAAGACGAGCTTGCCGTGCTCGGCGGCAAGGCGGGCCTGCATCTTGGCGCCGGAGGTGCTCGAGGCCTCGATGACGACGCTGCCCAGGGTGGTTCCGGAGGTGACGACGTTGCGGCGGGGGAAGGTGTACTTCGCTGGCGGGCTGGTGGGCCAGAACTGGCTCAGCAAAGCCCCGCCGGCGGTCAGGATCGCGCCTGCGAGCGGCCGGTTCTCCGCCGGGTAGACGGCGGCGGCGATGCCGGTGCCCATGACGGCGAAGGTCCGGCCGCCTGCCGTGAGGGTGGCCTGGTGAGCGGCGGCGTCGATCCCTTTCGCGAGACCGCTGGCGATGACGACGTCGTGCTCGACGAGTTCCCGGGCCATCCGGGCGGCCCGGCGCAGTCCGTCCTCGGAAGCCTGGCGGGTGCCGACGACGGCGACGGAGCGGGCATCGCGTTCGTCGAGTTCGCCGCGGTAGAAGAGGAACGGCGGCAGGTTTCCGATCAGGCGCAGGTTCGCCGGGTAGTCCTTGTCGAGGACCGTGACCAGACGGGCGCCGGCCTTGCCGGCCGCGGCCAGCTCCTCGTCAACGCGGGCGCGGGCGTCATCGAGGCCATCGGCCAGGGCCTGCTGCAGCAGGGGGCGGTTCTTCGTCGCGGCGCGCGAATCCTCGCGCAGCTGTCCCTCCATGAGCGCGGCCAGGCCCTCCGGGCTCTGGGCGCTGCGGGCCAGCAGGCTCCAGTCGAGGGTGGCATCGCCGGCGCGCAGCGCGCACAGGGTCAGCAGGTCGTGCTGGTCAGCGGTGATGTCGAGGTCCATTGGGGTGTCCTTCTACTCGCGGCCCCGGGATGTTCGAAGGATGAAGCGAGGTACTCGGGCCACCTCCATCATGGCGTACGCGGCCCGCGTACGAACAGGAAGGTGGCACGGCCCGCGCCGGGTTCTCAATCGCGCCAGCGCCAGTCCATGCGTGGAACACCCCCACGTCGGCGGGAAAAACGCACTCCAGGAGGCTGAGGGCCTCGCGGTGCGGAACACCCCCGTGTCGGCGGGGAGGGCGGGCGGCTGTCGGGCGCCCTCGTCGGGGTCCTCCCGTACACCACTTCCCTGGACGCAACCACGGCCGCAGGCCGATGAGGGTGCCTGCCTGGTTCGGGGACGCGCGGGTCGCCCGCAGCGACTTGAGCGCTCGTTGCCGGGGCGGATGGAGGCTTCAGAGCGTGTCTGTGCGCTGTGACAGAGCCAGGGTGGCGTGCAATTTCAAATGATCTCGCAATTGCACGCCACGGGTTGTGTTACCCCGGCAAGCCGACCGGATCGGCGCTGTTTGCGATCGTCTTGTTTCGCATGGGTCGCGCTCGGACGGTACGCTCGATCGATTCATATCGCCTTGTGATCGAGTGTGACGGGAAATTCTCTGTGATGGAAACAAGCCGTGGCTGACACGCGACGCTACGGAAGCTGGGGAGATTTCTGATGTGACCGAAACGAAAGTCGGTCATCCTGGCGAGACCGCAGATATAGCCGCCTGTGGGGGTTTTGGGTGATTAGCCTATCGCACTCCGAAGACCCCGTGAGCGGGCTGAGGGCAGACAACCTCCGAACCGGTTTTGAAGCGGCCGCAGCACTCCAATAGACCGGATGATTCCGCGCGAGCTCCTGAAGGAAGCCGTCAACAAGCTTGGTACCGCCGGCCGGTCCATCGGCGTACGAGACATGGCCAAGCACATCGATCGAAAACTTGGAGAAGACGGGGCTTCCAAGCTGTACGACCTGGTCTACGCCCCGACGTCAAACCACTTCACCACGCTAACGCCGGATCGCTCATCCGACACGTGCGGCCGGACAACAAGCTGAGCAGCAAGCCCAGCGCCCCCTGGGTGCGCCGATCTCCGGTTCGCCTAGCGGATGCGAGCGTGGGCATCCTGGCGGTACACCTCGCCCGCTACGAATCGGTCTCCGCCGATCTCTTCGCTCGTCGGGTGTCCCAGGCGCATCTGACGGAGGCCACCGTCGGCGCGGTCTTCGCGGTGGCGCTCGGCGCGGGACTGCTGGGTGTGACGGTCGCGGGCGCGGTG
>NZ_JBEXPK010000145.1:0-9272 GCF_040612015.1 Streptomyces sp. NPDC006476
GGCCTGGCGGCGCGGGGGTGTGGCCGCGTTGGAGTCGGCGGGGCCGATGGCGGTCGAACGGTTGTCGCCCGTGCAGTGGCAGCGGTTGGAGGGGGAGTTGAAGCGGGGCCCGCTGGCGCACGGCTTCGATGATGAGGACCAGGGCTGGACGCTCAAGCGGGTGAAGTTGCTGATCGGCCGGTTGTTCCACGTCGGCTACACCGCCCAGGGGGTGTGGCGGCTGCTGCGGCGGCATGGCTGGAGTTGCCAGGTGCCGGTTCGTCGGGCGGTGGAGCGCGACGACGCGGCGATCGAGGTGTGGAAGGGCGAGGTGTGGCCGCGGGTAAAAGTACCGCGCACGACCTGGGCGCCCATATCTGCTTCGCGGACGAGAGCGGGCAGTCGCTGATCTCGCCGAGGGGGCGCACCTGGGCGCCGCGCGGGGCCCGGCCGGTGGTGCGGGTGGCCGGCCGGCGCGGCGGGCGGGTGAACATCGCCGGCGCGGTGTGCTTCCGTCCCGGCCACCGCCCGCGGATGTTCTTCAAACTGCACGTCCACCACGGCCGCAGGGGTGAGCCGAAGACCTTCTCCTGGCGCGATTACCGGGACTCATCCGCATGGTGCACCTGCAACTCGGCACCCCGGTGGTGTGGGTCTGGGCATCCTCAGCGTGCACCTGCAGCAGGAGCTCTTCGACTTCGAGGCGGAGCACACGGACTGGCTGGTCATCTTCCACCTGCCGCCGTACGCGCCAGGGCTCAATCCGCAAGAAGGCATCTGGAGCCTGCTCAAACAGGCCCTGGCCGACTTCGCCGCCGCCGACTGTCACACCGACCTCCCGCCCCTGACCCGGGTCATCAAGCGGAAGCTGAAGAAGATCCAGTACCGGCCGCACCTGATCGTCGGCTGCTTACCGACCACCGGACTGGCCCTCGACGGGCTGATCGACGAACCGGACATCGCCAATTCAACCTGAGTACAAATCGCCGTTGACACACCGCCCCACCGACATCCGGTCCGCAAGCGGCCCGGATGCTGCCGCCTGCCCTCCCAGACATCGATTTTCTGATCGGCTTCCAAGCGGGTCTTGGAAGCTGCGCTGGAAGGTGAGATCACCGATCACCTCGGCTATGAGAAGCACGATGCGGGCGGCCGGGGCAGCAGCAACTCCCGCAACGAAGGCCGGTCCAAGACCGTACTGACCGACGTCGGCCCGGGCGAGGTCAAGGTCCCGCGTGACACCGCCGGCCCCTTCGAGCCGCAGAACGTCAAGAAGCGGCAGCGGCGGCTGACCGGCGTCGACGAGATGGTGCTGTCCCTCTCCGCGAAGGGCCATCGTTCCCCGGGGCACACACGGGTCGGTTGACCCTGGTTGGAGCCTGTGAGGCTCATGATAATCAGGCGCCTAGTGTGCCTGAGCCCTGCAACCATGCGGTTGGCCTTCACGGCACCAGGTGTTGAAGGGAAAATACGTGCACCAAAAGGGCTTTCATCGACTGAAACGGCGGCGGGTACTGGTGGGCACGGCGGTCGCCGTGGCTCTGACGGGTCTTGTGGCTGGCTGGGAAACCGCGTTGGCCTCCAGCCCCGCACCCCAGTCCTCTGCCGTACAAGAGGATTTCGCCGCTGCGGCGAAGGAGTTCAAGGTGCCCCTGCCGGTGCTGCTAGCGGTTTCGCACGAGGAGTCCGCGTGGCAGAGTCACAGCAGCGGCTACAGCACCGACGGCGGCTACGGCCTGATGAACCTCACGGACGTTACCCCGTCCATGTTGGGAGCAGGTGGCTCAGGTGCAGTCGGACGGCACGAACTCGCAAACCTGGCCGCCGCTCCCGCCCTCCACACATTGCCGACCGCAGCGAAACTGATCGGTGTCTCGACGTCTGAACTCCGCACCGATGACCGCCAGAACCTTCGGGGCGGGGCGGCGCTGCTCGCCATGTATGAGAAGAAGCTCACTGGCGGTACCCCAGCCGATCCGGCCGCCTGGTTCGGAGCCGTGGCACGCTACAGTCAGAACACGGACAAGACAGGTGCTCTCCGGTTCGCGCACTCCGTATTCAGGACCTTGGCTGACGGAGCCACGTCCACGACGGACAGCGGCCAGCGGGTCAGACTCACCGCCACCTCGGTCGGTAAACCCGATACAGGGCAACTCAACGCATTGGGGCTGACCACCGGTGACCCGGCCCCGGAATGCCCCCCGACGGTGGCATGCACCTTTACTCCGGCCGCCGATACCAACTTCCAGTCGGCGAATCGTCCGGAAGATCGTCTGGATGTCCGTTACATCGTCATCCACGACACCGAGAGCTCGTTCGACAGCGCGGTGTCCACCTTCCAAGACCCCTCATCCGGCGCTGCCGCCAACTACGTCATGCGCTCCTCAACGGGAGCTGTCACCCAGATGGTGCCCAACAAGGATGTCGCCTTCCATGCCGGCAACTTCTGGTTCAACATGCACTCGATCGGTATCGAGCATGAGGGGTTCGCCGCGGACGGGGCGACCTGGTACACCGAAGCGCAATACCGGTCCACGGCCGACCTGGTGAAGTATCTGTCCGCCCGTTACGGCGTACCGCTGGACCGCGAGCACATCATCGGCCACGACAACGTGCCTGGTCCGAACAGCAAGCTCGTATCGGGTATGCATTTCGACCCGGGGCCGTATTGGGACTGGACGCACTTCATGCAGTTGCTCGGTGTGAGCATCCCACAGGGTGGGACTGGCGGCGTCCCGGCGATCGGCTCGGCTGTCACCATCACGCCTGACTTTGCGGCCAACAAGCAGACCATTGAGGTCTGCGGCCAGCCGACGGGAGATGGTGGTGCCCCGGCGCCAGTACCCAGCCCGTCCACGTCGTCGGGAGATGGTGGTGTCTCAGCGCCAGTACCCAGCCCGTCCACGTCGTCGGGAGATGGTGGTGCCTCAGCGCCAGTACCCAGCCCGTCCACGTCGTGCACCCCGCAGACCGAGGCGTCGAGTGTTCTGTTCGTGCGGACGGCGCCTCGTGACGACGCCCCGCTCTTCGGCGACCAGGCCCTGCATCCGAACGGCGCCCCGGGAACTGACCAAATCGACGATTGGGGCAGCACCATCGTCGCGGGCCAGCAGTTCGTCGTTGCCGACGTCAGCGGTGACTGGACGGCGATCTGGTACAGCGGCACCAAGGTCTGGTTCTACAACCCCGGTGGCGTCAACACCACGCCCGCCAAGGGCGTCACCATCCTGAAGGCCGCAGACGGCGTCACTGCAGCACCTGTCTACGGGCAGGCATATCCGGAGGCATCGGAGTACCCGGCCGGTTTGACCCCGTCCACTCAGGCGCCGCTCAGCATGTACTCGGTCCCGGTCGGTCAGGCCTATGTGGCTACCAGCGCCGCGGTTCCGGCCGACGACTTCTTCGCCAAGGCGTCGGGTGAGCACCCGGCGGATACAGTTGTTTTCGGGACCAAGAAGTACGTCACCATCCAGTACAACCACCGCGTGGCGCTGCTCGACGCCGCCGACACGACGGTCGGCTGAGGCGGCTGATTCGCCAGCGCGGCTGGCCCCCGGGCGTTGATTGGTACGCCCCGCGCGGCAGGCGAGGTGGGTGAGGTAGTCGGCGAACAGTCGCTCCAGGTCGCTGCCGACATAGACGCGCCGGGGGCGCATCATCTTCACCCTGGCGCCGTTCGTGTTGTCCTCGCGGGGCACGATCTCGACATAGGGAGTGGAGTCGCGGCCCATAACGAAGTCGCAGATCCGCAGGCCGAGGGCCTCGCCCAGCCGAATGCCGGTCTCCGCGAGCAGGGCGAACAGCAGCCGGTCGCGCAGGTTCCCTCTCCAGTCGCTGACCGTGGCGTCCGGCATCGCGCAGCCGTCCAGGATCGCCTGAATCTCGGAGGGCAGCAGCAGCGGCGGGCGCCCACGATGCCGCTGGTGCCGGACCCTGACCAGCGAGGACGGTGCGGGAGCGGTGCGGGCGTCCAGGTGCGCGAGCAGGCCCCGAGCAGGGGCCCGGCGCGGCGTCCCGCGCATGAGCCGACCCGCGACCGGAACGAAAAGACCGCCTCCTGCCAGCGATAGAACGAGATCAACGCAGCCAGCCTCGCCTCCAACGTCCCGGCCTCCGGGGCCTGTTCGGGCTCGACTACAGTAGGGCGTGCTCGACGGTGCGGCCGTTACGCAACCAGGACAGGAAACCCGCGACCGCCGGGACACGTAATGCCTGTGTCGGGCGCCACACGAAGTGCCGTGGTACTCCGTTGCACTGCCGCTCAAAAGAGCCAGTCACCAGGCCTTTCCAGGGACGCTCCGCTCGCCGGTTACCGCGGCGTGGTACGAGTCGGCGACATGGTGAGGGGTTCAAATCCGTGCGCAGTTGGTTGAATTCAGCCATTGACCGGTACGACAGCGGCATGATGGGCGCCATGGACCAAGCCGACGCAATCGTCTGGGCGAGTGCCCTGGGCATCGCAGGAACTTTGGCTGGGGGACTGATCGGACCGGTTCTCCAGGCGAGGGCTTCGCGTCGGCAGGCCCGCGATCACGAGGTCTTTTGGATCCAGCATCGCCTGCGCGACGAACGACGCGCCGTCTTCGCGGCCATGCTCGACCAGTGTGAGGAGTGCCGCCAGAGCCTCAACGCTGTCATCGAGGCCCACCTGGATCCCGAATGGCGCAGCGAGGACGCCTACTTGGAACTGTGGCAGACGGTGGACGCCACCCTGGGCGCACTACTCCGGGCCGCGACGAACGTCGCCATCATTGGCCCCGCTCCCATGGGCGACCTGGCGGACGCCGTCTACGCGGCGATCGCCCGGCAGGCGGACGTCTGGCGTGCACGGATGGATCTGGACGACCGCCTCGTGCAGAACGGCCAGGCGGACAGTGCGTTCGCCGATGCGCGCAGACAATTCATCGCCGCGGCGGAAAAGATTCTGGTCCCGCCGACGAACCAGGGCTCTCGGCACTGGGGCGGCCTGCTGCGGCATTCGCGGTGACGCACGTGTAAGAGGGTGTTGTCTTTTCGATCTTGAGCGGTGACAGTCGAACGCGGTTTCCCGGTCGGGTGATCTTGCCGTGGCCGGGGCATCAGGACGGGGCCTCCTGAACAACTCGTGGGTGTCGAATCCATAGAGCGGTGTGCATCGTGAAGTCGCAGGTCGCGAGTCTGGTGTGAATGGCGAGTTGGGTACTCGTGCCGGTCGGCGGCCGATGACCAGGGCGTAGATCATCGGGCGGGTCCGGCTCCGGCGGGATGCCGGGTTCGGCTGCGCCCACGACCGGCCCCCGCCTACGATCCGTCAGCAGGTCGACACGCCGTGAGAACGCGGGAGGGCGCGGGGGATGCAGGAGCGGCAGTGGATCACCGCCCGCCGGAGCGAACTGGATGCCCTCGCTGAGGAGTTGGCCAAGCAGCTCCAGGAGGTCCAGGCCGAGCGGGATGAACTGGCGATCGCGGAGCGGGTGTTGAACCGCCTGTCCGAGCAGGCCCGGGCCGACGCCGGGGCCGCTCGCTCCGGCGTCGGCGAAGGTGGCCGGGCGGGCAGTCCTGCTCATCCCGCACCGCAGCGACGCTGTCGACGAGGGCGCGCTGCCCGGCGACTACCGCAAGATCCTGGCGATCGTGCGGGAGGCCGACGGCCCGGTGCAGGTCCGGGCGGTCGGCGAGCGGCTGGGGCTGGACGCCTCGGTGCGCGGCAAGCTGGAACCTTTGCGGGCGAAGATGACCAAGCTCGCCGACCGTGGCTGGCTGCACAAACGTCCTGACGGGCAGTTCACCGCACGTCCGTAACTGCGCGGGACGGGGGCGTAACTGACGGACCCCCGACGGCAGTTGAGTTTGGTGTGAAGAAAAACAACAGTTCCGTCGAGGGCCCTGACGGCCTTGTCTACACCGCCCGCCTGCCACTGTCGAGTGCCACCCTGAACTGGCTCGCCTACCTGATACGCGGCCACCTCAAGAAGATCGGCTCGCCGTGGCGCGCCCTGCCCGCGGGGAAGATCGCCGCCATCGTGCTGGCGGTACTGCGTTGTGACCAGCGCCCGGGCGACCTGGCCGGCGGCAACGGCATCCACCGCACCACCGTCACCCGGTGGGTCCGCGAGGTCGTCGGCCTGCTGGCCGCCCGCGCCCCGCGCCTGGACCGCGCCTTGCAGAAGATCGCCCGAAAGGGTGGTGGGATCGTACTGCTGGACGGCTCCCTGATCCGCACCCGACGCCGCACCGGCGCGGCGAACCGGAAGAACTACTCCGGCAAGCAGAAATGCCACGGCCTGCTCGTGATCGCGCTCACCGACGACAAGGGACGGCTGATCTGGGTCTCTGCCGCCCGGCCGGGACGCACGTCGGAGATCACCGCCTGCCGTCACGACAAACTCACCGTCCACTTGCGGGCGGCTGGTCTCGGCGCCATCGCCGACCTGGGGTTCGTCGGCCTCGACGACAGCGGCCCGGACTCCGACCCGGCAGTGATCACCGGCTACAAGGCCGCCCGGAACCGCCCGCTCACCCGCGGTCAGAAACTGTCCAACACGGCGCTGGCCGCGGTCCGGGCACCGGTCGAGCACGGCTTCGCGCACCTGAAGAACTGGCGCGTGCTCAGCAAGGTCCGCACCGACCCGAAGTGGGCAACCGCGCTCGTGAGGGCCCTGCTCGTCCTGACGAACCGCGAAGTTTCCCGCTGACCGATGATCTACACCGAAGTCATCCGCCCGTGACCAGCCCGAGCACACCGCAACCCGCACACACCAGATCCGTGAACTGCAACTTCACGATGCACCCCCCTCACTGACGGTAGAGGCATGTGCCCCTTCCGGGGCCGCAAGATGAGCTGACAGGTTGGGACTTACAACTAGGCGCCCTCTACGGTCGTTGGCCCCCTCCCCCCGTGAGACATCAATATGGTGAAAGCCTTCTCTTCGCGCCGAACGCGCGCGAGCGTTTACTCAGTGGCGGCGGGCCTTACTCTGGCCGCCGCTCTTCTTCCCAGTGGCGTGAGCGCTGCCCCGCGTCAGGCGACACACCACGCCGACACCGGCAACCCGACAGTCCGGACACCGCCCATACCCTCGCAGCAGACGCTGATTCGTCGCGACGCCAGTCTGACGAAGGCCGAACAGCTGCCCGGTGTACGAAAGCTGCGCAAACAGCTTGGCACAGAGGGTGTCCTCGAACTGGACCCGGACACCGGCACCCCACGTGAGGTGGCCAGGCTGGATGGCTATCTGACCTCTCCCAGTGACGAGGACCCGGCCGGCATCGTCCGGCAGTATCTGCGGGGTCATGCAGACGTGTTCGGCCTGTCCGCCAACCAGGTGGACGGTTTGACGCTACGTAAGCAATACACCGATGTAGCCGGTATCCGGCAGCTGTCGTTCGTCCAGTCAGTCGACGGTGTCCCAGTGTTCGGCAACGGCGTCAAGGCGAACCTCTCCCGCGACGGCCGACTGATCAGTGTGCTCGGCTCCCCGGTGCGTGACCTGCCGTCGGAACTTCCTCCCGCCAGGGTCACCGGGGCAGAGGCCAAGCGGGCCGCCATCCGCGACATCGCGGGCGGCGACGACGCATCCGCCGCCACCGCTCATCAGATGGTGTACCCGACGGCAGGTGGTACGTTCCTCCGGGCCTGGCAAACCGTCAGCTCGCCGCGGGGCCACGGCATGTGGCTGCACATCGTGGACGCGACCACAGGCCGGGTCCTGTACCGGCAGAACCTCTCCTTCGACCTGCGGGCAACCGACACGCCTGCCACGGCAGCCCAGGGTGCCGTGCAGCCGCTGTCCTCTCCCCGCGGCCCGCTGCCACGCACCGGCAAGGTGCTGGTCTGGGACTATTCCCCGGGCGCCCCGACGGGCAGCAGACAGCGCACCCGTGATCTCACCGCCGAGGGCTGGCTTCCCAAGGACGCCCGAATCCTGAACGGGCGCGTCGCGCACGTCTACAGCGACGTCAACGACAACGGCGAGCCGGATTCTGGTGAGGAGATCACCCCGGCGGCGGACGGAACGTTCTCCTTTCCCTTCAAGCCCTTCACCGGTGCCGAATGCGGTTCCACTCCCTGTTCCTGGGACCAGGCGAAGGCGTACTCCTGGAAGGCCAATCGTTCTCAGAACGCCGTACAGGTCTACTACTACCTGGGGAAGTTCCACGACCACCTGGCAGCCGCCCCGATCGGTTTCACCCGTGCCGCCGGCAACTTCGACGGTCGGGACGGCGACGCGATACAGGCACAAACCGACGACGGCGCGGCCATGAACGACGGGCTGCCCGACAGCGACCACATCAACCAAGCCGCGATGAGCGTCCCACCCGACGGTCAGCCGCCGTCGATGTATATGTTCCTGGCCGGTGCATACCCGGGCGTCCCGAACTCCGTGTACCCGTCGGGCAACTTTGGCGATGTTGCCCCCATCGTCTATCACGAGTACACCCACGGCCTGTCCAAGCGGCTGGTCGTCGATGCAGACGGTGTCTCGACCCTGACCGGCCAGCAGGGCGAGGCCATGGGCGAGGCCTGGAGCGACTGGTACGCCCTGGACTTCATGGCCGACGAAGGGTTTGTGAGGGACGACCCGCGCCTCGCCGGTGATGTGTCGATGGAGCCGCCGGGCTGGCAGGGTTCAGTCAGGTTGCGCTCGCAGCCGCTGGACTGCCCGGTCGGCTCCACGTCGGCCAAGTGCCCCGGCGCCAAGGCGACGGGCGTCGGCGGATACACGTACGGCGACTACGGAAAGATTGCCCGCGGCGGACCCGAGGTGCACTACGACGGCGAGATCTGGAGCGAGACCTTGTGGGACCTGCGCACCACGTTGGGCAGCAAGCTCACCGAATCGCTGGTGACCCGGGCAATGGAGCTGTCACCCGCCGGACCGACCTTCCTCGACGAGCGCAACGCCATCATGCAGGCCGATACGGTGGTCAACGGTGGGCGTGCCCACGACCGCATTTGGAAGGTCTTCGCACATCGAGGCATGGGCTACTTCGCCGCCACGTTAACGGACCTGGACACCAAGCCCGACGAGGACTTCTCGCTTCCCCCCGGCCCGAAGACCCCACGGTTCACGCTCTCCGGCAGGGTGGTGGACCACTTGTCCGGCGCGCCGGCGGCCGGGGTCACCGTCAGTGTCGGCGGCCACTCCTCCGGCTTCCCCGGTGCCGACTTCTCCGCGGTGACCCAGGCGGACGGAACCTATTCCATACCAGGTATCCCTAAGCTTGAAATTAAACCTTCGGTGATCGTTTGAGGTTCGAGTCGTTCACCCACACGGGAATCTTCCGGACATGACGACGACCTCCCTTTCACG
>NZ_JBEXPK010000146.1:0-9111 GCF_040612015.1 Streptomyces sp. NPDC006476
CTCGTCCGGCACCAGCCGCTCAACGATTCCCACGTCAACAGGGTATCGAACACGCCAAATGAGATGACGTCTAAAGCCCCACCACTACCGCCAGCACGGCCGGGCCCCCATCGGCTGGGTGGCGGAGGACGGACCCGAATCGTCATGAACTTCGCCACCTGGCCCGCGCTGCTCGTCGTCGACGTCGAAGGCAACGGCACCAACCCGCCCGACCTCGTCGAAGTCGCCGCGCTGCCCATCCGGGACGGCCGGCCCGACAAGAGCACCGCGGGCTGGTGGCTGACCCGCCCGAACCGCCCCGTCACCCCCTTCGCCGCGCGAGTGCACGGACTGACGAACGAGGAGCTGGCCGACAAGCCGGCATGGACCGAAGTGGCCCACCAGGTGGGCGCCTTCCTAGGCAACGCTTGGATCTGCGCGCACAACGCGCACACCGACTACCGCGTGCTGCGCGCCCATCTGCCCGGCTGGGAGCCCGCCGGCGTCCTGGACACGCTCCGGCTGGCCAAGGACGCCTACCCCGACCTCGGCAAGTACAGCCTGGACAAGCTCATCGAGCACGCGCAGCCCGACCTGAGCGAAGCCCCCGGCGCCCGGCACCGGGCCACCTTCGACGCCTTCGCCACGGCGCAGCTGCTCATCGCCATGGCCTCCCGTTACGACACCTGGGACCGGCTGGTCGCCGCGGCCGTGCCGCCCGGCCTGCCCGGCGCCCCCGAACCAGAAGAGGACCCCACCCTGTGGTGAACACCAGCCATCCCGTCCGTATCGGCGTTCTCGGCACCCACTCCACCGGCAAGACGACGCTCTTGAAGCGGATCGAGATGGAGCTGCGCGCCGAAGGGATCACCGTGGCCCGAACCGGCCGGCTCGGCAAACGTGCCGCGGCAGCCGGACTGCCCACAATGCAGCACCACACCGCCACCTCCACCGAGTGGATCATCGCGCAGGGTATCGCCGACGAACTCGCCGCCACAGGCCAAGGCGCCGACGTCGTACTCCTCGACCGGGCCGTCCACGACGCCATCGCCTACTTCAACGCCGCCCTGGAATACCGCAGCGAGATACCACCGCGGGTGGAACGCGAACGCCTTCTCACGCTCGCCTCCACCCAACTACCCAAATACGACCTGCTGTTCGCCACCGTGCTCGACGAGCGCCAGCCCGTGGACACCCGCCACGACTACGACCCCCGCTTCCGGCGCCTCGTCGACCAGCACACCCACCTCCTGCTGAACCAGAACGACATCCCCCACCTGAAGGTGACCAGCGATCCCGACAGCCAGGCCCACGCCATCGACACAGCACTCCAGCGCTGCCTGAAGGAGGACCTGGGATGACCCCGCCCACCGGAACCCTCACCCTCGCCGGAAAGGCCGTCTCCCGTCTCGGCTTCGGCACCATGCGCCTGACCGACCCCGGCACCTGGGGCGAGACCGAAGACCGGGACACCGCCCTGAGCATCCTCCGCCAGGCCGTGCACACCTACGGCATCCCCCACAGCGACACCGCCGACGCCTACGGCCCCCACACCGTCGAACACCTGATCAAAGACGCGCTCCCCCCATACCCGGCCGACGTCCTGATCGCCACGAAGGTCGGCATGGTCCGCCCCGCGCCAGGCCAATGGATGCCACTCGGCAACCCCTTCTACCTGCGGGCCAGCGTCGAGGCGAGCCTCCGCCGCCTGCGCGTCGACCACCTGGACCTGTGCCACCTGCACCGCATCGACCCCGACGTGGCCTTCGAAGACCAACTGGCCGTCCTCGAAGCTCTGCAGGAAGAGGGCAAGATCCGGCACATCGGCCTGTCGAAAGTCACCCCGGAAAACGTCCTGCGGGCAACCACGTACCTGGCCGTCTCCGCAGTGCAAAACGTCCTCCACGCAGAAGACCCCGCCGACCCTGTTATCGAAACCTGCCATGACCTCGGCATTCCGTACGTCGCCTACCGGCCTCTCGACGCCGGCCGGCTCGCCAGCCCCCACGGGCCAACGACGGCCCTGCGCTGGCTCCTCGACCGCGGCCGTCACACCGTCCCCATCCCCAACACCAGCCGACCAAGCCACCTCGCCGAAATCGTGGCAGCAGTCCAAGGCGAGCGGGACTGATGCCGGCCGCCACCGTCGCAACACCCGCGCCGCGCGGCGCGACGTACGAAAACTGGCGGCCACCAATCGTCGGCGTCGCACTCCTTGTGCCAGTCGGCGCCCACTGCCTCGCCGTCGCCGACCTGCGCGGGATGCTCATGCTGCCCGTCGGTGACGTCCACCCCGGACAGTCCGTTGAAGAGGCGGCACACAACGTGCTCCATCCTGCGGCAGAGGGCCTTCAACTGCTCCGCCAGGTAGCCGTAGACCGGATACAGACGCGCCGACGGACCATCACCACACACCTGCTGGCCTCGCTACCGGCGACGCGGGCAGTCGTCGACAACCTGACCTACCGCGACGCCCGAGCCGACGTCCGCATCATGCCGACACTGCACTTCATCGAGCAGGTCCGGCCCCACGCCCGGCTGAGGGTTCTGGTAGGGCTCCAGGCCCTCGCTACAGGCGAGACGGCCTTCATTGAAGACGGCACAGTGCGGGCCGCCATCCCAACAGAACTCACCCCCACGTAGCAACCAGCACGGGCCCCACGAGTCCTCGTCCCGTTCCGCCACGCCCAAGCAGGCGCCATCACTTACCAGCCGTATTACCACCCACTGACCAGTACACCGCCATGGTGCAGCCCGCAGGTGCTGCACCATGCGTCCCACCCCGTCCAACCGATCGGCCTTCATGAACCACATGTCAGGTGAAATATCTGTGCCCGCCGGACAGCAGTCCCTGGGAAAGAAGCATGCGAACCTGCTCACTGCCATCATGCGCGGGGTGGCTGTCCTGGGAGCCGGCAAGGACGTCCACGCCCTGACCGACAGGGACATCCGCGGCGCGCTGGATACCCTTTCCCCCGGCGCCGACGCGCAGCAGACCGGTGAGCTGAACCGTGCGCGTCCGCGGCTGCTGAACGCGATCATCGGGGCCGAGGCCAGACGCACGGGCTACGTGTCGGGCCTGCCCCGCCACGGCGTCGAGCCGCTGCTGCGGACGGTCAGCGAGGCTGTCAGGGGCCCCCTGGTTCTGCGGGTCGTGTACGGCGCCAGCACCCACATGCCGCTCCGGGCGCTCAGCTACGTCCTGCCGACCATCCGCATGGCGGCACGGCTGACCGAGGCCGGCCAGCGCGCCCCCTACCTGAAGATCGTGCTGGCCGGCCCTCTCGGCAGCCGGGTCAACGCGCTGCCCGAGCCCGTCGTAGCCGCGGAGACCAAGCTGCTCACCCACTGCCTCGACCGGCTCCTGGCGGCGCTGGCTCCAGGGTCTTACGGGCTCTACCGCACACGGCCGTCCACCGAAACCCTCGGCGCGCTGGACGACCTGGTGCAGGCCCTGACCCCGGCCCGGCGGGCGGAGGTCCTCGACCGGCTCGGCGGCAAGGGCGGCGCCACTCCCGACGAGCAGACCCTGCTGTACGCAGCCGCCCACGTCCTCCTCCACGACCGCGCTGGCGCCGTCCCCCTCGACCTGGACTATGGCACGCCCGCGCCACAGCACGCCCCGGTCATCGACATCGGCAGCCTGCAAGAACGCCACTTCCACCACGTACGACGGCTGTTCGCCTCCACCGCGGCGGACGACACCAGCCCCGGTGCGCTGGTGCTGTCCCGGCACTCGGTGCCGCCGTACACCATGGCCCGCGGCGGCGACATCGGCCTGCGCGAATTCCTGGACGGGACAGACCCGCAGGGCGGGCCGCTGGCCCCCGCCGTCCGTCACGATCTGCGACTGCTACGGACAGACTTCCCCTCGGACGAGTTGCGCGACGTCCTCGCCATGCGGTGGGAGGCGCTGCGATGACCAACGTGCCCGTGCCGATGGCTGAACAGGGACCGCATGGCGGGCGGGAGGGTGCCGCGGACACAAACCTTCGACCGGGGCGTCGTCCGTTGAAGGGCGCTGCAGCTACAAACGCTTCCAGCCGCACTCGTTCACCCCCACCCGCTTCAACTGGGGCTACGACCACCGCGGCTGCGCCGTCCGCGCCTGCGGCCACGGTGCCGGCGCCCATCTCGAAGTCCGCCTCGCCGGAGCCGACGCCAACGCCTACCTCGCCCTCGCCCTCGCCGCCTATATCGCGGCCATGGCCCACGGCATCGAGGAACGCCTGACAGCCCAGCCGGCCTGCGACGGAGACGCCTACCAGGACCAGGCGACGCTGCCGCTCTTTGCCGACCGTGGTGAAGCCCTCACGTACTTCGACAACAGCACCATCGCCCAGCTCCTGGTCGGCAAAGAGTGGTGCGGCACTACGCCCAGGCGGCACGGGCCGAACTCGCCTGGCACCGCAGGCACGTCCGGACATGGAGCGGCAACGCGGCATCCGCTGAAACTCCCTGCCGCCGGGGCGAGACTCCCCCCTCGGCGGCAGGGGCAAGATCCTCGCTCCCCGACCGGACGGCGGCCGGGGAACAAGGGCGCGACAACTGGCAAGTCAGGCATCTCGCGCCAACCATGGACCTACCAGTCCTTGCCCGACCAACCGCTTCTACCCGCGGAGGACCGCATGACCGCCAAGCCGATCATCACCTCGGGACAGGCCGCTTCCTGCTACTTCCGGACCACGGTGGACCATCCGTACCGGAAGGCGCTCATCCAGCTCACAGAGCGGTGCAATGAACTCTGCAAGCACTGCTTCGTCAACGCGACCAAACGCGGCGACGACATGGACCGGCAAGCAGTCCAGGACCGGCTGATCCCGCAGCTCCTTGACGCCCGAGTCAACCGGGTCACCATCACCGGAGGGGAGCCGTTCACACACCCGGAGTTACTCCCTATCGTCGGCGACTTCGTCACGGCCGGGATCGGCGTGGGTGTGTGCACGAACGCGACGATGGCGACGGATGAGGAGATCCACACGCTCGCCCACCTGGGTGTCCACATGAACGTGAGCCTGGACGGCTTCTCTGCCGACTCCCACGGGGTGTTCCGGGCTCGCCCCGAGGGCTTCGCGGAAACCGTCCGAAACGTCAAGCGCTTCGCGGAGGCGGGCATTCTTCAGGGCCTGCTGTGCACGCCGAACAACCTTGCCCAAGACGAGGAGTACGCGGAGCTGTGCGCTTTCGCCCGCGAGCAGGGAGCGAAATACGTGCTGATGAACCCGCTTGGACAGATGGGTCGTGGCGCCTCGAACTCGGCACAGAAGCTTCGGCGGCCGGACGACCATATGCGGCACATCCGGGACCTCACACTTCCGTTCGTCGACGAGGGCCTGGAGCTGGTTCACATCCGCTTCCCCAACGATGACAAGCCGCTCGCCGGATGCGAGGCCGGAACCATCATCTACGTGTTCACGAAGGGGGAGGTCACTGTCTGCCCCTACCTGGTGTTCGCCGCCCGCACGAAGGCGTCCCAGCACCCCGACACGGACTTCATCGTCGGCAACGTGTGGACGGACAACGACATCGCCGCCCGGCTGGACAACTACCGATTCCATGAGCGGTGGGAGGTCGGAGCGAACGCAACGTGTGGCGGCTGCTCGATGAATGCCGAATGCGGCAAGGGCTGCCCGGCCGCGGTCGTCGCCGCAGGACACCGGATCGGAGCCGTCGACACAGAGCAGTGCCCGGTCGTGCCGAACGGGTCTCGCGTGCTTCCCGTGGTCGGTGTCTCGTGAGCACCAGGGGATTCTTCGTCACCCTGGACGGACCTGGCGGCGTCGGCAAGTCGACCATGAGGGACGCCCTCGCAGCCCAGCTCCGGGAAGACGGGCATGTCGTCCACGCGACCCGTGAACCGAGCGACACCCCGCTCGGGGAACTCGCCCGGCACGGCACGGACACCTATCAGGGCATAGCGATGGCCTGCCTCATCGCGGCCGACCGCTACCACCACCTGAAGGAGGAGATCCGGCCGGCGCTCAAGCGCGGCGACATCGTCGTGTGTGATCGCTACATCGGCTCGTCACTGGTGCTTCAGGTCATGGACGGTGTCAACCGTGACCTCGTGTGGGAGCTCAATCGGCACGCGCGGCTGCCCGACCTCTCGGTGTTCCTCACCGCGCACCCAGACGTCATCGCGGAGCGGCTCACCCGCCGCGGCACCCACAGCAGATTCGAACGGATGCCCGGCAGCAGCATGATCGAGTTCGGTCTTTACGCGGAAGCGGCTACGTTCCTCCGTGACCAGGGCGCTAGAGTCCTCACTCTGGACGCTACAGCCACAGATCCGGAAACCCTCGCGTGCACCATCGTGGGCGAGATCAACGCCGTACAAACCAGGGACAACCTCGATGGACGTGCTGACGTTCAATCTCAATAACCCCTCCCGCGAGCGGGCGCAGCGACAGCTCTACTGGCTGGCGGCCAGACCGGAACAGATCCTCGTGCTCACGGAGACGGCGCCCAGTGACGGCTGCGACTTCCTGGCCGACCGGTTCGAGGCAGCCGGGTTCCGCGTCGTTTTCCCCCGGCCGGAGCGGGGTGAGCGGGGCGTCATGATCGTGAGCCGCCTGCCCCTCGAAGCGGCGACGACACTGAGCAGCTACCTGCCGCACCGCGGCGTCTCGGTGACCGTCGCGACAACCGCGGGCCCGCTCGACATCATCGGCCTGTACGTGCCCTCCCGGGACGCCACGCCTGCGAAGACGGACCGCAAACGCCGCTTCCTTGAGGAAGCCGGCCGGGCCATCCCGTCCGGCACGACTGGGGCCCGCCTCCTGATCGGTGACTTCAACATCCTCGAGCCGAAGCACGAGCCCCGATATCCATTCTTCAAGCCGTTCGAGTACGCCTTCTACGAGGGACTGGAAGCCGCTGGATACGGTGACGCGTTCCGGCAACTGCACCCGACGGCCGCCGAACACTCCTGGGTCGGCCGGACAGGCGACGGCTACCGCTACGACCACGCGCACATCTCGGCAGCCCTCGTCGGCGCGATTCACGGCTGCCACTACGTCCATGAGCCGCGTACCCGCTCCGACCGACTCACCGATCACTCCGCCCTGGCGGTGCAGCTCGACGTCGCCCCAGAAACCCAGCTACGAGTCTCCGACCCCACCGATCTCGGCGCTGCCGGCGCCCTCTTTTGAAAACTCCCGCACACTCCTTGGAGAAGAACGTGGAAGCAAGCACCTGGGATCTCGTCGAACGTCTTCGCGACTGGTTGGACGCCGAGAGCCCGGTAACCGGCGACATGGCGAAGACCATGCGAGTGCTCAAGATCGGCGAAGAGTTCGGTGAGGTAGCCGAGGCACTGCACGGAGCAATGGGTGCGAATCCCCGCAAGGGGGCCAGCCACACGTGGGACGACGTCCACAAGGAACTCTGCGACGTCACGATCACGTCGCTCATTGCGCTCGCCTCGCTGACCCCGGACGCAAGGAAGCTGTTCGAAGCACGGCTGCACCACATTGGTGAGCGCTCCCTCGGATCATCGGGCTGATCCCTGCGGCGGTGACCCTGGCAATGCGCCACCACACCCAGAGGAACCACTGTGTCCGTACCGCACGACATCACAGCCGAGACCGAACTGTGGGACACGCTCGCCGAGTCCGTCTTCAAGCAGGACGCCGAACCGACGTCTGCTGGACCCAGTACACCGGTCACGGCCCCGGCCCCGAACTCCTGGCCGGCCCGCGACGGGTGCTAGAGATCGGCTGCGGCACCGGTCGCGCCCTCGCGTTCCTCGCCGAGGCCCAGGACTCGGCAGCTATCGGCCAGCCCCCTCAAGCGAGGACACGGTCGCTTCACAGGCCGCTGCCTTATCGTACGCCGATGGCCATATGGGTCGGCTCCTGCTAGGGCTCGCCGGGCGGAGCCGCTGGCTCGTCATCATGTGTGCCGATCACGGTGACGCTTACGGCGACGACGGCTACCACGGCCGCGGTATCGCCCACCCTGCCGTCTTCAACGTGCCATTCGCCGCCGGAGTGTATCCCTGACCGATACGCTCACCCGGCATGGGAACTGAAGTGATGCGTGACGCCTCCGTGGTTGTGGCCCGCGACGCTAAGGGCCTGGTGGCCCTCCTGAGCGCCAACTTCCCAAACCACGGCGGCGAATACCTCTTCCTCCCCGGTGGCCGCTTCGAAGCCGACGAACACCCGCTCGACTGCGCCCAGCGCGAACTTCGAGAAGAGGCCGGAGTCACCGCCCAGCAATGGCGTTCTCTCGGCTCGTACGCAATCACCCTGGGTTCCCCGGCACGAGTCCACCTGTTCGAGGCCCGCGCCCTGACCCTCGGCCCGCAACAACTCACAGAGACCGAAACAGACTTCAAGCTCATGTGGTGGCCGATGGACGATGCCCGGCAGGCCGCACACGACGGGCGATTCCTCCTTCCCGCTGGACCTCTGGCGCTGTTCCTGAGCTGACCGAGGAGAAAGCGGACAGCGGCGTCGGACAGATACTCGCCTTCCTGGCGGCCTGCGACTACAGCGGCAGGCTGGCCCGGCCTGGGAGGAGCGGGGCCCAATCCCCAAGAACTCTCCCCTCGCATCGCTAAGCACCTGGCGCCCGACGGGGCTTTCGCCTTTCCCACCGTGAGCCGATCGTCGGGCAGTGCGGGCCACAAGCCATGAGCGGCAAGGAGCTGGAAGGCGCGAGACCGAGCTGGCCGTCCACCGCTGGCAGTACACCGCCGCTCAGTAGGGCGACATCAAGGTCTTCCAGGAGGCGAAGGGAGCCCGCGGCGAGGGCCTGTCCGTCGCCGCGACCCTGACCTTTACGGAGAAGAGCACCACGGTTGACTTCCTCCCCCGCCTAAAGGCGGGGGATTCCAGCGGTCGCCCGCTGGTGTTCCTGCTTCACCGACGACCGCCCCGTCCGGGAGGACTCCCGTTGAGGTCTTACACCGTCTCCACAGGCAGACGCCGCCAGCCCGGCGGCCAGGATGTTGCGTGCCGCGTTCACGTCGCGGTCATGCGTGGTGCCGCACGCGCACGTCCACTCGCGGACGTTCAGCGGCAGCTTCCCGCCGACCGTGCCGCAGCTCCCGCACAGCTTCGAGCTGGGGAAGAAGCGGTCGATCACGACGAGTTCGCGCCCATACCAGGCGCACTTGTACTCCAG
>NZ_JBEXPK010000147.1:0-9084 GCF_040612015.1 Streptomyces sp. NPDC006476
CACCCCCCAGGTCATCCGCTCGACAGGGGGACACAGTCATGCCGGGCCCGGAGGCCAGCGGCCCTCTTGCAGGACCGCGAAGAAGATAACGGGGGGGGAGTGTCGTTGCACAGGGCGTGATAGTGAAGGGGACAGTGTCCCCGGGCCTCATCTATTGCCTGCGGGGACGATCGTTCGGCTGAAGCCCCGCAGAGCCTTCCGCCGTGTAGGCGACCGCCCTTCACGATCACACTGTTTTCGGATCGGCCCGGACAGCCTGCGCTGCCCGGGCCGATCCTTGTCTCAAGTCGATGATGCCGAGATCTGCCTCGGGCCGACCTCCTGCGCTCACAAGCCGTCTTAAGACTTCGGCTGCACGGCAAAGGCGTCACCCGGCATGGCCTTTCGGTGGTGAGCTGGCGTCGGCCTCGAAAAGCTCAGCGACTTGGGCGAGTTGCCTGGCACTGTCCCTGAGCAGGCCCCAGTTGTGCTCCTGGGCTGCTTGGAGGCACTGCGTGAGGTGAGCGCGCAGCGCGGCGTGCGCGTCGACTGGATCCCCTTGTTCCGTCACTTGCTGGTCGGTGCCGGCCGGCAGTTGTTCTGCAGATGCTGGATCCCGGGGTGCTGCTCGACGCTGTTCGGCCGCGCGGATGGATTCCCGGAAGCGTTCCACTTCGCGCAGCACTGCGGCACGCGCTGCCTGGCCGCCGGGAGAGATGGTCTTCGCCGGCCGGCCTTTGGATTTCTTGCCCTTCGGCCCGCCGTGATCCCCGCTCGTCAGCTGGACGCGCTTGGGTGAACCGTCCCGACGTTGCCTTCGCCCGCTGGTCATCCCCACACGCTACCCAGGCCCGATGCAGGCAGAACCCGGGTGCAGGAGCAGCTCCGGCCTGCCCTCCGGCCGGAGCTGCCGCTGCGCCGGGTTCAGGTGGCGGTCGCGCCCTGGCCGCGCCGGATGCGGCCGAGGAGGTCACGGTGGTAGGCGGCGAGGCCTCCTTGTGGGATGGGGGCGGGGCTGCCGGTGAGGGTGTACCACTCGTCGGCGCCGGTGTACTGGACGGCGACGTGAACGCTGTGCCTGTCGTCGGTGAGAGTGGTGGTGACGGTGAGGTCGCCGGTGATGACGCCGACTTCGTCGGTCATCGCCCCGCCCGGGCCGGCGGTGACGGTGCTGGTGTACGTATCGGTGTCTGGGCTGGTGTTCATGCGGGGCAGGTGTCCAGCATCTCGTCCAGCGTGCTCTTCTCCGGCGCGGTGATGTTCAACTCGTACACGTACTTCACGTGGGTCCAGGCACGGGCGTAGGTGCACCAGTAGGAGTGCAGCGGCGGTGCCCACTGGTCGGGGGACTGGTCGCCCTTTTGCCGGTTGGAGCTGGCGGACACGGCGATCAGCTGCGGGTTGGTGAGGTCGTTGGCGAACTGGCGGCGTTTGGCGGTGGTCCACTCATCGGCTCCGGAGCGCCATCCGTTGGCCAGGGGGACGACGTGGTCGATGTCGACCTCGGTGGACGGCCTGGTGGAGACCTTCCCGGCGTAGGCGCTGTACCAGGTCCCGGAGGCGGCGCGGCACTGCTCGTCCTGGATGACGTCCTGGCCGTCGCGGGCGAGGACGACCTCGCGGGTGTCGCAGGTGCCGTACTGGGTGATCCAGTGCGGGAACTTGGAGCGCGAGTAGCCGGTCATCGGATGCGGGGCGGCGACGGTGAGTTCACCGAGTTCCTTGCGGACGACATCGGCCGGCGGCGGCTCGGGAAGATCCCGGCGCACGCTCGGGACACCGGCCATGTGCAAGGCGGGCGCTGCGGACGCGGCCGCAGCCGCGGGAGCGGAGCTGAGGGGGGCGAGCAGCGCGGCGACCGCCGCGGTGACCAGGGCAAGCTTCGCGTGGAACGGATGCATGCGCTCATCTCTCTCGATCGGCGATGAAGCTGATCAAGACAGGTAGCGGCCCTGACGCGCCGGTGGGGGTGTACCGCCGCGGCATCACTCGGATGGCGGGTGGGCGTTCACCGGAGAAACGAACCACCAACGGCCTCCTGTTTGAGGCGACTGCTCGCCCGCGGGGAAGAGATGGCGTCACTCACTTCCGAGAGCGTGCTTGATGCACAGCGACGCGCCGGCCTCATGCGCGGCGCCCACGGTCCTGGCTGTGCTGGCCCCTCTTCAGCTCCTCGTTGCCGGTGGTGCGCTGTTCGGCCTCAGCCCGGCCTCCTCGAGCGCGGTCGTTCAGTGAGGAGTCGTCTGCGGTGGGGAGTCTCCAGTCCCGGGCGCGGTGCGGTTGCTCGATCGGGCGAACTGGGCGGGTGTCTCACCGTAGTGCTTCTTGAAGGCGCGGATGAAGTGGCTGCTGTCCGCGAACTGCCAGTGGGCGGCGACTTCGGAGATGCTGGCGTGGCCATGGGGTGAGGCCAGGTCGGCGCGGGCCTGTTGGAGTCTCCTGCGGCGGATGTAGGCGGTCACTGACTCCTCAGTCGTGGCGAACACGCGGTGCAGCGTCCGTACGGACACATTGAGTTCGCGGGCGAGCAGCGCGGGGGAGAGATCAGGGTCGGCGAGGTGGCGGTCCACGATGTCCTTGGCCGCCTGGGCGAGCGCGGGTGCCAGCCGGCGCTCGTTGCCGTCGACGCCCTGGCTCAGTACTCCCTTGACCAGCTCGATCAGGGCGTCGCGGGCGGCCTGCACACCGGTCGCGGTGAGGTCTTTGACTATGGAGCCGACCATGTTCGCGTAGGCCATGAGCACACGCATCTCGGCTGAGTCGGCCGGTTCGACAACCGATCGGTCACTGACCAGCGCTCTGAGGTCCGCCTCGGGCAGGACCAGCATCTTCGTCGCCGTACGCGGCCCGAACGAGGCGTGCCAGGGCGAGCTGGTGCGCCATGCGATGAACTGGCCGGCCGACACGGTGGGACCGCCACGGTCGCGCGGTCGGGCGAAGTGAATCGCACTGTTCTGCATTACATGCAGCACGATTCGGTCCTCGACGTGATGGAAGCAGCTGCCCTGGCTGTCGCCGGCCATCGACTCGGCGTAGAAGTCGGTGATCACGGCATCGTGCACCTTGGAGGAATGCGCTCTGAGACGGAAGGCGCCAGGTGCGTATGACTCGAAGGGTGGTAGCGGGAACGTTTCGCCGACCTGTGCGCCCCACTCGCGCTGTAACGCGTCGAAGCCGTCCAACCCGGTGCTCCCGGCGGTGATGTTCGCGAGGAAGGTTCTGTGCTCTCCGTCAGACCTCGGTTCGGTGCTCATGGTCCTGTTCATCGCGTGTAGATCCCTACCTCGGATTGCCGGTGACGGAGGTGCGCCACCGCATTCCGACTCCTCAACGGCCTTGTTGGCGTGCATCTTCCATTACGGCACACACGTTCAGCGAATGGCGCTGAGGTTCGGTTTAGGTGGCGCTGCGTGCAAGTGTGCCTGGTGCTGATCTCCGTGGGGAGAGAGCGCCGACTGCCCGCGTTTGACCAGCTGTACGGGACCAGGGCCCGGGACCCGAGAGGTACAGCCTGCTGTACCGAGGACCGGGCTGCCCCCGGGATCGGCAGACGGGGGTCCTGATCCACAGCATCGGTGGAGCTTTCCGACTTTCCCGCCTGGCGGGTGGCGACCGCCGCGACCATCGCCGAACTGCGCGACATGGCGCCGATCATCGGCATGCGGACCGAGTACAGTCTCGCCGACCGCACCGCGAAGCGCGAACTGCTGCCCATGGCCGAGGCGTTCGGCCTCGGCGCCGCTCTCTACGCTCCGCTGGCCGGCGGTCTGCTGACCGGCAAGTACCGCCACAGCAACGAGGGCCGCCTCGAAAGGTGGGGCGCCGGCGTGCACACCGAGGACAGCGAACGCAAGACCGCGATCCTCGACACCGTCCTGGCCGTCGCCGAGGAGACCGGAGCCGGCGCCGCCCAGGTGTCGGTGGCGTGGCTGCGCACCCGTGCCGCCCGCGCCGCCCCGGCCCTCATTCCGATCATCGGCCCGCGCACCACCGCCCAGCTCAGCGAATACCTCGGCGCGCTCGAAGTCTCCCTCGCCGAAGACCAGTGGGGGCGGTTGGAGCAGGCCAGCGCCGTCGCGCTCGGCACACCCCACGAGACGACCGCCGCCGCCCTGGCAGCGAGCCTTGGCGGCGACGCCCAGCGTGTCGACCGCCACCCGGTACCCGTGAGTATTTGGGGACGCGGAGCATCCGCTCGGGCTGGTCGGCTCGTGCGTAGCGTTTGACGGTGTGTCAGTCGGCGCAGAAGTTGCCTTGGCTCTTATCCGGGCCGCCGCCCAGCTGTAGGTAGCGGGAGGAGCACGGCCCGAAGACGTTGGTCCGCGCAGAGTAGCCTTCGCCCTGGATGATGACCTGGTCGGGGGCCAGTGTCGACGTCCCCACGGGAAGCGTCCAGGTCCAGGTGTAGCCGTCGTCGCCAATGGTGGGTGGGGTGTATTTCACTGGACTCCATGTCCAGTCCGGCTGGTTCGCATTCGTGCCGGCGTAGTTCAGGTAGGTCGAGTTCTCCATCATCGCTGGAGCGCACACCCAGTTTGCAGTGTTGATGTTGACGGGCCAGCAGGATTTCCAGTCCGGGGGCAGGTTGTAGTAAAGGATAGTGTCGTCGGAGGCCCACTTCCAGAAGTAGATTCGGTGGAACGAGTACGGTACGAGGAAGTCGGCGGAGACCGTCGTGCTGTCAGCTGTGGAAGTGACCTTGACGTTGGTGATGGGTTTGCCGCCTGGCAGTGACAGGGTGGTCACGCCGACGCTGTTGCTGGGCGCGGACTGTGTCCCGTCGGCGCCTTGGGCAAGTACGTCGATGGTGTAGGACTTCCCGCCCGGGGCCAGCCCGCCGATGGTGGTCTCGGTCGCCTTTGCGGGGATTGCCGCGACAACCTGGTTGTCGACACGGACCAGGTAGCGGGTGGCGCCGCTGACAGCGGGCCAGCTGAGCGAGGCGGACGTGTAGTCGCTCTTGTTCACGTGCAGGGTGGGGGCTCCTCCTGCGCCGCCCCCGCCCGATGTGAACGGCCGTGGGGGCGCTACCGCGGGAGTTCCGCCGGAAACGGCGTTCTGTTCAGCCGTCAGGTAGTCGGCGGAGGGCTGCTGATCGTAGGGGTTGGGCATGATGTCGTCGGTTATCTCGACGTAGCCGACCCCTCGTGACTTCGCCGTGTCGGCGACCTTCTGGATCTGGTCCGCGGGCACGTCGTAGATGATGTCCCAGATCTTCTTCGGGCTTTTCGGTGTCCAGCCGAGATCCTTGTGGTTCAGTTCCGGGTTCGCTTCCTGCCCGAAGTAGCCTTTATAACTGCCCTCGTAGGTCAGCAGGATGTCGGCGGTGTCCTCGTAGCACTGGGGCACGACGGTGCCCGGGTTGAGTACCGTCAGCGCGCCCGGATGCTGACGCTTGGCATAGTCGTTGACCTCCGAGTACCAGCTGGGGACATCGTCGTTGTTGGCTGTGCACTGGTTGAAACCGTCATCGAAGAAGATGCCGTCGATCGACGCACCGTAGAGCTTGTACCAGGTGTCGACGTCCTGGTCGATCTGGGCGACCCAGCTCGTCACCTTGGGCGAGCCGAGTCGTGTCAGGCGGTGGTCCGCCAGGCCCAGGTAGCCGGTGTCGACGTAGCCCAGCACGCGTTTGCCCGAGGCGTGCGCACGGTTGATGACATCGGCCCACTCGTCGACCTTTGTGGAGCCGGGTCCGTTCAGCACATTGGCCACCAGCACGGTCGCCTTGCTCGACGACGCGGCGATCATCCGGTCCCAGGCGTTCGGATCGGCCTTGGGGTGGGTGTAGGCGGCGATAGCGATCTGCTGGCCGTCATTCGTGACCGGGCCCCCGGGGGCGCTCGGTTCTACCAGCCACTCGCGCGCCAGTGCGTCGGCCATCGCCGCGACGAAAGCCATGGCGACCTTGGCCATGCCGGCAGCATTCGGGGTGATTCCGTCCGTGTCGAGGTCGGCGGTGGTGACAGCGAACGTGTCGGCCAGCACGACCTTCTGGCCCGCCTGCTGCTTGGCGGCGACCAGGTTCCGAACCGCGGAATTCACTGCCGTGATCCGTCCCTGGACGCCGGAGTCCGTGGCCGGGGTGAGGGTGGCGAGCGCCACAACGGTACTCGGGGAGGCAGTGTGAACCTGATCGACCAAGGCCGACAGGCGGTCCGGGACGGCGTCCTGCTCGCCTTTCAGGACGTCGTTCATACCGGCGTACACGAGCACGACATTGGGCTTGTATTGCGACGTCTCTGTCTCGGACCGCTTGGTCAGCTGCGAGGCGTCCTCACCCGGCAGGCCGGAGTAGTTCAGGCCCTCGCCGGCCGACTGGGGACCCACGAACTCAAGACCTGCGTCTCTCTTCAAGCCGTTGCTCAGATACAGGCTTCCTTCCCCGATGCCCCTGAACAGGTCTGAGATACGGGCGGAGCCGGTCGCCGTTGGCCCCAGGAAGGACCCCACCCTCGCTGACGGCACCGGGGTACCGCCGACCGGGGGGCGGATTTGGCCCAGCTGCACGGCAAAGTGGTCAGGCGTGGCCCCGTTGCGAACCCAAGGCCGTCGCGCCACTGTGGGTTCGGTGCTGACGAAGTAGTCAAGCTCATGGCCGCCGATGTGGGTGACTTGCCCGGAGGCGTGGACGTGCACGCCGTGCGGAAAGTTCGAGCG
Source organism: Streptomyces sp. NPDC006476 (assembly GCF_040612015.1). NCBI lineage: Bacteria > Bacillati > Actinomycetota > Actinomycetes > Kitasatosporales > Streptomycetaceae > Streptomyces > Streptomyces sp. NPDC006476. The sequence continues at coordinate 6,640 of NZ_JBEXPK010000147.1, forward strand.
CTGCACAAGGTCCGCCGGATCCACGTTGAAGTCGCCGCCGACGGTCCACGTCTGGCCCTGGCCGCGATGCGCCTGGACCTCCAGGTCGATGTCGGTCAGCATCGGGCCGTCGTCGCTGCCATGGGAACGAGCCAGACCGTGAAAGGTGAAGTACTAGTTGTTTCCGAAGCGCACGCCCAGAGCGTTCCGGCCCCGCTCGGTCGAGCTGTTGACTATGAAAACCTCGTCCGGCACATCGCGGGTGACGATCGCGATGTTGACCCGGCCGGTGGGATTCTCGCTGGTGGCATCGCCTTGGGTCTGCGTGTAGTAGACGTGCGTGTCGAAGCCGCGGAAGCTGCCGCCGACTGTCCAGGTGTACTCTCTGTAATCGCCGTTCTCAGTCTGATGGAGAGTGCCGTCGCCTGCCCTGGGCGGGCCACCGGGTCCTACCTCCTGCAGCAGGACGATGGGGGCGGCGTTAATGAACTGCTCGACCGACGTCGTCCACTTACTGGCGGCATCACCTTTGGAGCTGTAGCCCTGGAGGTTGTTGGTGATCAGTGACGTGTCGTTGAGCCACAGGTCTACCGCTGCGGCTGGCTGGGCGGAACCGCCGATATAGCCGAAGAGGGTAGCGATCAACGTCAGCGCGATCACCACGGCATGCGAGCGCCGCGGTCCGCGCCGACGCCCCGAAGGAAGATCTGCCGCAGCTCTTGTGGCCGCCCGTCTGGTGCCGGGGCGTTGCCCCGGCACTATCCCCGTTATACGTCTCCTCATACCTTGCTCCGTGATTTTCCCGTGTGATCAAACATTACTGATCATCCTCCTTGAGGACGCGTCAGCCAGACCCCATCGAGCCCTGGCTTAGGCCTTGACGAAGGGGCGGTGATTGGGGCGGAGAGTGAGAGAGAACCACGCCGGGAGACCGGCTGGCACATCGACGAAGAATTCCCCCTGCGGCACGACAGCGGTCCTGAACTATTGTCGTCCGCTCCAGAAACGGCGCTTCCAGCCTTCTACACACCCTGCCGAGGATGAGTTTTTAACGCTCACCTTATGGAGATCACTCCCAGCACGCTTGTATCGTGGCGCCACGCTGATGGAACATCAGCGCCATCGGCCAAAGCGCGATACAAGAACGGCCACCGGCTGATCTTCGAGATGTCGAAGGCTCGAAGGAGATCAGCGCGATGACCGCACCAGACAGTCTGCCCCCGCACGTCCTCGCCGAGGACAACCTCGCCGCGGCGAGTCCCGATCTGCTGCGCGCGATGGTCAAGACGTTCGCCGACGCGCTCATGTCCGCCGAGGCCGACTGTGTAATGCCGAATACGGGCAGGTCAGCGACGAGAGAGTCAACCACCGCAACGGCTATCGCCCGCGCGAGTGAGACACCAGGGCCGGCACGGTCGAACTCGCCATCCCCAAGCTGCGCCAGGGCAGTTACCTCCCGCACTGGCTCCTCGAATGCCGCCGACGGGCCGAGGAGGCCCCCGTCTCCGTGGTCGCCACCGCCTACCTGCTCGGTGTCAGCACCCGGCGTGTTGAGAAGCTCGCCGCCTCGCTCGGCGTCACCCAGTTGCCGAAGTCGCAAGGCATGAGCTGGGTGACGTCGTTGCGGTTGCCGCCGGTCAGTGACACAGCCAGCGGAATGCCGTGCGCTTCGGTGATCAGATGGTGCTTCGAGGCTGCTCGGGCACGGTCGACCGGGCTCGCTCCGGTTTTGGGCCGCCCTTCATGGCCCGCACATGGGAGCCGTCGATCACCGCCCTGGACCAGTCCAGCGCGCCGACCGCGTGCAGCTCGGCCAGCAGTGACTCGTGCAGACGCTGCCACACACCCGCGTCGTTCCAGGCGCGCAAGCGCCGCCAACAGGTCATGCCGGAGTCGAAGCCGAGCTCCTGGGGCAGGAACTCCCACGGAATGCCGGTGTACAGCACGAACAGGATGCCCGACAGCACCTTCCGGTCATCCAGACGCCTGCGCCCCGGGTGATCCGCGCGGCGCGGCACGACCGGCAGCAACGGCTCGATCCGCGCCCACAGCTCATCCGACACGATCCACGGCAGCTGCTCACCCCTTCTCATGTGTAGGCTAACGCGCCATCAGACACCCATATTCCAAGGCAAGTTGGACCATTCTGTTAGGAGTTCTAAGGGCTTGCAGAAGAACAACACGCTGATTCCGGTTCTGGGGCCGATCGTAGTGGTAGGCCTCGGCGACCGGGAAGGATGCGGCGTCAGCCGTCGCTGCAGAGCGTGGCGTCCGTGACCGCAGCCAGGCAGATCCTGCAGCTCAGCGAGCCGCGTACCACATGACGGCGCACGCGAATCGGACATCAGCGTGTTGTTCTTCTGCAAGCCCTAACCCCGGTTATTCAGCGGAATTGGGTGAGCTGACGGCCTGACAGCAGAAAGGTGCCGCTGACCTGCGAGGATGCGAGTGTCTAGGTCGTATCCG
>NZ_JBEXPK010000148.1:0-8928 GCF_040612015.1 Streptomyces sp. NPDC006476
GTCCTTGACACGGCAGCTGAGCCCGGCCTCCTCGGCCAGCTCGCGCACGGCCGCCGTGGGGAGGGACTCGCCCGGCTCCACGCCGCCTCCGGGGAAAGCGGGCGGGTTCGCGAAATTCTGGCCGCTCAGTCGCGGGAGCCTGCGCGTTGGTGGGCGGCAAGGCCCTCTGCACCGACGAGTTCAGTGCCTGACGTGGAGGTCGCCCGCCGGTTACGGGTGAGCGCGAAGTCGGCCTACTTGTGGCGACAGGCCTGGCGGGAGGGCGGGGAGGCGGCTCTTGCCTCGCGCGTTCCGGTCGGGCAGCGCTGCAAGCTGTCGGCCCAGTGCCGGCAGAAGCTGGCCGGGTACCACCCAAAACGCGACAGTCTCCCGCTGTCCGGTGCGCGGGCGTCGTGGCGCGCAGCCGGGGTCACGAACGGCGCGTGTGACATCATTACCGCATGTCGGAAGAGGTGCCGCACCCGGGCATCATCGAGCTCTCACGTGCGCTGGAGCGCGATACGGAGGTCGTTGAGCCGTCGGTGCGGCGGGTTTGGGACGAGGTCCCTTCCTACCTCGCAGCGACGCGCGAACAGCTTGAGGCCAGTGTTCGGCGGAACCTCCGCTTGGCGGCTCGCACGGTGCTGACCCGGAAGGTGCTGTCGCCAGCGGAAATCTGGGAGGCGGAGCAGGCCACTCTGGAGCGCCTGAGTGTCGGCATCCCGATCGAGGACATCATGACCGGTTTCCGCGTGTCGATCTCCTCGATCGAGGACCGGCTCATCGAACTCGCCGCGGTGTACGAGGTCCCTGCCGGCGACGTCGTGGCACTCACGCGGCTGTTGCGTCAGCTCGGCGATGCCTTCTCCGCGCGGGCGGCCTCGGCCTACCGCGAGCAGGGGGTGACGAGCGCCTTGGCCGAACAGCGTCGCCGCGACCGGTGGCTGTTGGCGCTGCTGACCGGCGATCTGGATGCGGTGGAAGTGGAGCACGGTGCGACGTCCTACCGGCTCGGACGGCACAGGGCCTACGTTCCCTTCTGCTCGGCCGGGCGCGGTCCGGGAGCGCTGGAGGCGCTGCTGGAGAACCTGACCGAGCAATTCCGCGGGCATGGCGTGGCAATGATGCTGCCTGTGGAGGACCAACTGGTCGGCATCCTGCCCGAGGCTCCCAAGGCCGTCGACGGGCACCTCATCGCTCTCGGGCCACCGGTCCGGCCGGACGAGACCGCGGCGTCGTTCGCGCTCGCCCGACGTGTCCTCGCCGCCGCCTCGGTGCAGTCCGACGGCGGTGTGCACACCGTCGAGGCCCTCGGCTGGCGCATCGGCGTGCCCGTCGTCCCCGAGCTCGCGGCGCTGGTGTCAGCCCGGTACCTGGATCCGCTACGGCAGGCCGGGGCGTTCGGCGACGAGGTGGAGCAGACGCTGCGCGCCTACCTCGAGCACGACCGGAGCATCCCGCGGACGTCCGAGGCCACACACCTGCACGTCAACACCCTGCGCTACCGATTGGCACGTTTCGAGGAGCTGACGGGCCGGTCCCTGGCGCAGACGGACACGTTGATCGAGCTCGCCTGGGCGCTGCAGCTGCGACCGCCTTCGTAGCCAGCTACGAAAACCAGGTGTCAGTTCAGGTTTCCTGTCTGTTTCATCCCGTCGCTCACCGGGTGCACATTGGCCGAAGCAGAGGCCGCCCCGGATCGCGGTGATGGTCTCGCCACGACCAGGGATGAGGGTGACAACCGGTGAAGATCGTGACGTTTGATGCTGGCGAGCCGCGGGTGGGCCTGATCCTCGAGGACGGTCGTGTCCTGGATCTGGCGGCAGCAGCGAGAATTCTCGGTGACGGCGTTGAGATCTCGGACCCGTCGATCTTCGGCAACGCCATCGCGCTGTTTGGAGCAGGACGGCCCGGTCTCGATGACGCGCGGCGGGTGCTTGACCGCGCGACGGGGGTGCTCGACCAAGAGCAGATGCGCGTGGCGGTGCTCGACGCGCCCCGTCTGCTCGCTCCCGTACCCCGGCCGCCGCGGGTGCGCGACTACCTCACGTCGCGTCAGCACGGCACGAACCTGGGGATGCCGCTGCAGGCTGCGCTCGAACAGATGCCGGTGTGCTATCAAAGCAACCACCTCGCCGTGGTGGGACCGGAAGCGGAGATCCCGTGGCCGGCCTACACCGATCAGCTGGACTACGAGCTCGAGCCCGCCTTTGTCGTCGGCGCGCCCGGCCGGGATATCCCGGTGTCCGAGGCGCTGTCACATATCGCGGGCGTCACACTGTTCAACGACGTCAGTGCCCGCGACATCCAGGGTTTGGAGATGTCCGCGCTGGGCGGACCGTCGAAGGGCAAGCACTTCTGCAACGCCGTCGGGCCTTGCGTTGCGACGCTCGACGAGGTCGAGGTCGATGCCTTCGAACTCGAGTCCCGTGTCAACGGCGAGGTGTGGGGTGGCCCCAAGCGCTGGTCGGCGGAGCACTCCATTGCCGAGGTGCTGGCGTTCGCCTCCTGGCAGGAGGACCTGGCTCCGGGCGAGATCGTCGCGCTCGGCACGGTCGGTCAGGGCTGCGGTCTGGAGATCGACCGGTGGATTCAGCCGGGCGACGTGGTGGAACTCGAAATGGCGGGAGTCGGCATCCTGCGCAACGTGGTCGGCCGGAAGCAGGGGCGGGGCGACGCAGGCATTCCCAGTTTCCGCGGTGCGGACCGGTTCGCCCCGGCGGCCCGCCGATGAACCCCACAGGCACCCGGGTGTGGATCGCCGGAGTCGGAATGACCCCGTTCGGCGTCCATCGCGACACGTCCGTATACGACCTGGTGCGGTGGGCGGTGACTGACGCGTTGCGTGACGCCGACGCGAGCCAGGACGTCCTTGACGTCGTGTTCTACGGCGCTGCCACACAAGGCCTCCTGCAGGGCCAGCACATGATCGCCGGCGAAATCGCCATGCGTCAGCTGGGCATCCAAGCCATCCCGGTGTTCAACGTGGAGAACGCCTGCGCTACCGGCTCGAGTGCCTTCACATTGGCCGTGGCGCACGTGCGCGCCCAAGCCGCAGACGTCGCGCTCGCCGTCGGTGCGGAGAAGATGCACATCGGCGATGCCGAACGGTCGATGGCGCTGTTCGACACCGGATACGACGTGAGGGACCGCGCTGCGCTCACAAAGACCCTGTACGACCTCGGCGGCGACGTCGACGAGCCCGACCTCGGCACACGGTCGATCTTCATGGACATTTACGCCGCCATGGCCCGTAGCCACATGCGTCAGTACGCCACCACTCGCGAGCAGATCGCCGCGGTCGCAGCGAAGAACCACGCGCACGCGGTGGACAACCACCGCGCCCACTACCGCAAGGCCATGTCCGTCGACGACGTCCTGGTTGCGCGCCGCCTCTCTTTCCCGCTCACCGTCCCGATGTGCGCGCCGTTGACGGACGGCGCCGCCGCAGTGATCGTCTGCAACGACAGCGGGCTGCAGAAGATCGGGGGTCGCTCCGGCGTCCAAGTTCTCGCCGCGGTCATGGGAACCGGTTCGGACCGCGACATCAGCACGTTCGACGATCACCTGAGTGCCAGAGTGGCCGCACGGGCCTACGAGAGCGCCGGCATCTCCCCGGGGGAGGTGGATCTCGCCGAGGTACACGACGCCACAGCCTTCGGCGAGATCCTGCAGACCGAGATGCTCGGCCTCGTGCCCGCCGGGGACGGCGGGCCGGCCGCCGAACGCGGCGACACCTCACTGGGCGGGCGGTTGCCGGTCAATCCCTCGGGTGGGTTGGAATCCAAGGGGCACCCCATCGGCGCGACCGGACTCGGGCAGCTGTTCGAGCTCACCCAGCAGCTGCGAGGTCGGGCCGGAACGCGACAGGTCGAGGGAGCCCGCATCGCCCTGGCCGAGAACGGCGGCGGGTTCCACCGTGGCGAGGAAGCGGTCGCCTCCGTCGTCTTGCTCGGAAAGGCGTGACAGTGGCGATCATCGACTTCTTCGACCGCGGATGGCGGATCAACCCCCACGGCATCGCCTACCGCCACGGCGACACGAGCCTGACCTTCGACGAAGCAGGCGAGCTGTCGTGCCGCATCGCCAACGCCTTGATCGACACCGGCGTGGGACGCGAGACCAAGGCAGCAGTGCTGTCCCCGAACAACCCGCTCGCGTGGATCTGCGTGCTGGGCATCTGGCGGTCCGGCGCCGCCTGGGTGCCGCTCAACCCAAGTCACCCCGTGAGCGACAACGTCGTTCTCCTCGACCGATTCGATGTCGAGGTCCTGTTCTACGCGCCGTCCGTCGCCGACCAGGTCGAACGGATGCGAGCTGAGTTGCCCGACATCACGGCGTGGATCGCCCTCGATGAGGGCACCGGCGACATCACGCTCGCAGACTGGGTCAGTGGCCACGCCGACACCCCGCCAGAGGTCGAGCACGACATGGACGACGTCGTCGCCGTCGCACCGACGGGTGGCACTACCGGGCTGCCCAAGGGTGTGATGAACACCCACCGGAGCTTCTCGACCATGGTCGTCCACCAGATGCTCGCGCTGATCTATCCAGCCGGTGCACCGATCGTGAATCTCGCGGCCGCACCCATGACGCACACAGCCGGGCTTTTCAGTCTCCAGGCGACGGCACGCGGCGGGACCACCGTGGTCATCGACGAGGCGCGAGCGGATTCGATCCTTGATGCCATCGAGCGGTACGGCGTCACCGAACTGTTCTTGCCCCCGACGGTGGTGTACCGGCTCCTGGCGCGACTCGAGCACCGCGAGGCGGACACCTCCTCGTTGCGGTACATCATGTACGCGGCAGCGCCGATGTCACTTGACAAGCTGCGCCAGGGGATCGAGCGGCTTGGACCGGTGTTCGTCGAGTGCTACGGGCAGATGGAGGCGCCGGCGGCGATCACCTTCCTGCGACCGGACGAACACCTCATTGACGGCGCCATCGCGCCGGACGAACGGCTGTCCTCGTGCGGTCGCCCCTACCCGCTCGTTCGTGTGGCAGTCCTGGATCCCAGCACCGGCGCGGAACTGGCCCCCGGCAGCACCGGCGAGATCTGTGTGCGTGGCGACCTGCTCATGAAGGGCTATTACAAGGACCCCGAACGCACGGCCCAGACCATCGTCGATGGCTGGCTGCACACCGGTGACCTCGGGCACCTCGACGAAAACGGCTACCTGCATCTCACCGACCGCAGGAAAGACCTGATCATTTCAGGAGGGTTCAACGTCTATCCCGGCGAGGTCGAGCAGGTCATCTGGAGCCACCCAGCGGTGCAGGACTGCGCGGTCGTCGGTACCCCGCACCCTGATTGGGGCGAGGCGGTCACGGCGGTGGTCGAGCTCAACCCGGGCGCGTCGGCGGATCCGGCCGAGATCCTTGCGCTGTGCCGTGAGCGGCTCGGCCCGATACGGACACCGAAAGACGTGATCTTCGTCGACCGACTGCCGCGCAGCCCCAACGGCAAGGTGCTGAAGAAGGACATACGCGCGACCTTCTGGGCCGGGCACGCGACCAACATATGACAGATCGTCGGCGTCAACCCCACTCCAACGGCGACAACGAGAGAAAGGAATGCACATGCCGAGGAAATATGTCATGGGCAACCGTGCCGATGGCCTGTCCGACGTCCTGCAAGACGACGAGATTGCGTTCAAAGGGCCGGCGTCCACTGTGGACCTCTGGATCAACAACTCGACACCGGCGGACCTCACCGCGACCGACGACCCAACCGTCGGCAAGAAGCTCGAGCACGAACCGCCGGACGGCGGCGCGACTTTCCGGATCGTGAGCTGGGCACCAGGCTTGTTCGACGATGCGACGCCTGAGCAGGTTCTGGAGTACCACACCTCGATCCAGAGCGCGCACATCCCCAGCACCGAGTACATCCGCTCAGCCAAGCACCCATCGATGCACCGCACGGACACCCTCAACTACTTCATCGTCCTTTCGGGCCAGATATGGGCCCTGACAGAAGGCCGCGACGTCCTCGTCAAGCCCGGTGACGTCCTCGTCCAGCACGGATGCATGCACGGCTGGCGCATCGAGGGAAGTGAGCCGTGCGTCATGGCCGCCGTGCTGATCGACGGCGAATGGCCGAAGTAAGCGGCTCCGACCCAGACAAAAGCCGCCGGCAACATGCGCTGCCGCTCGCGTGGATTCCAGTCGGCAGCTCAGCGAAGAACTCCGTGCAGGCGCGTCTCGGTGCATGAGGCGCAGGCGGAAGAGGACTTCCCCGACGGCAGCGGAGTCGTGCAGGTCGGCCGGGACGACGCCCGCCCCCCTCACCACCGGCAGCGTTCAATGTAAGGAGGGTTTCATGCCCAATCTGGCGGAATACCTGGTGCGGACCGCGCGGCGGCAGCCCGAACGGCCCGCCCTGCGGCTGGGAACCAAGACCGTCGACTACGCCGAGTTGGACGAGCTGTCCGCACGAGCCGCCGCGATGCTCCGCGCCGAAGGCGTCCGCACCGGGGACCGGGTCGCCCTGATGCTGCCGAACGTGCCCGAGTTCGTCGTGCTGTATTACGGCATCCTTCGCGCCGGCGCCGTCGTCGTACCCATGAATCCGCTGCTCAAGGTACGGGAGACGGAATATCACCTGCGTGATTCCGGGGCCGTGCTGCTCTTCGAATGGCACCTGGCCCCCGGTGAGGGTGCACTGGGCGCGGCGACCGTCGGGACGCGGCACCTGTCCGTCGAGCCGGACGCCTTCGGCACGCTCCTGGCCGGCCACGCGCCGTACCCCGAGGCCGCCGCCGTGCCGGAAGACGACGTGGCGGTGCTGCTGTACACCTCGGGGACCACCGGCCGCCCCAAGGGCGCCGCGCTCACCCACGCCGGCCTGCGCCACAACACCGAGACCACCGTCGCCGACGTGGAACAGCTGACCCCCGACGACGTCATAGTCAGCTGCCTGCCGCTCTTCCACATCTTCGGCCAGACGTGCGCCATGAACGCCGCCGTACACGGCGGGGCCACACTGGTGCTGGTCCCGCGGTTCGATCCGCAGACCGTCCTCGACACCATCGCTCGCGACCGGGCCACCGTCTTCGAAGGCGTCCCCACCATGTACGCGGCGCTGCTCGGGCATCCGGGCGCGGAGCGGGCCGACACCTCCAGCCTGCGCAGGTGCGTCTCCGGGGGCGCCGCCCTGCCGGTCGAGCTCCTGCACTCATTCGAGCAGACCTTCGGCTGCGTCATCCTCGAGGGCTACGGCCTGTCCGAGACCAGCCCGGTGGTCGCCTTCAACCACCCCGACCGCCCGCGCAAGCCCGGATCCATCGGCACTCCCGTCCGCGACGTCGAGGTCCGGCTGCTCGACGAGGGCGGCAAGGCGGTCGCGCCGGGCGAGGTGGGTGAAATCGCCGTCCGCGGGCCCAGCCTCATGAAGGGATACTGGAACCGTCCCGAGGACACCGCCGCGGCCATCCCCGACGGCTGGCTGCGCACCGGCGACCTCGCCCGTCAGGACGACGATGGCTACCTCTACATCGTCGACCGCAAGAAGGACCTCATCATCCGCGGCGGTTACAACGTCTACCCCCGCGAGATCGAGGAGGTCCTCTACGAGCACCCCGCCGTCGCCCTCGCCGCCGTCCTCGGCGTGCCCGACGAACGCCTCGGCGAGGAAGTCGCCGCGGCAGTCGTCCTGCGCCCGGGCGCCCTGGCGACCGCAGAGGAACTCCGCGAGTTCACCAAGCAGCACGTGGCCGCCTACAAATACCCCCGCCACATCTGGCTGATGGACGCATTGCCGATGGGCCCCAGCGGCAAGATCCTCAAACGCCGGATCACCGCCCCGGCCCCCTGAACCCGTGCCTCCCGTGAACGCTTCAACCAGCCGTGACTGCGCAGGCAACGACACGGGCACGTCGCGTCATGTCGGCCTGCCGATGACTCAGCATGTGGAGTGCGCGGCGATCCGTGCCCCTGCCGCGAAGGGCGGTCTTACTGACTTCGGCGCTTCAAGGCGATGATGGTGGGAGGTCGAGAGAGGCCCACAGGAACTCGACCGCGTTCAGCTCGGGCGCGTAGGCGGGCAGGATGAACACCGTCAGCCAGTCCCGGGCGTCGACCAGGTCGCGCATGGCGCGGGAGACGTGGGTGTTGAGCCGGTCCCACACGAGCTCGATCGGTGCCTTGACCAGCTGGTGCATCCCCCTCGATCAGGCCGATGAAGTCCTGCTCGGACTAGGCTGCGGCGCTCGCCCTTGCGCCCAGTGTGGCGCCGCAGCCGATGACACAGCCAGGTCCGCGAGCCGGGTCGCATCGCGATCATCGCGGCGGCCGAGACCCGGCCGGAGCCGCGGCCGCAGACTCTCACGACCGGGGTGATCCCGTGTCGTCCCCAGGTGCGGCACGTCGGCGGCCTGCGGGTGAATCCGGCTTCGTCCTCGAAGCAGATCCATCCCTGGCAGGCCGCCCGGGTGGTTTTTACCTGCGTCCAGGTCGCCTCCTTCCAGGCGGCCACGGCCTGCTCGTCGCGTTCCGCGGCCCGCCGGGCGGGAACCTGCGGGGTGAAGCCGAGCCGGTGCATCAGCCGGGTGGCCCCCGAGACGCTGTAGGAGACGTGGAACTTCCGGCCGATCAGCGTGGCCACCCGCGCGCCGGTCCAGACCTGGTCCTGGTCCCAGCCGTGCGCGGCCGGCCCCTCCTCCAGGTACCCGGCCAGCTTCTGCCGGCACTGGGCCGACAGCTTGCAGCGCTGCCCGACTGGCCCGCGCGAGGCCAGAGCCGCCTCCCCGCCCTCCCGCCAGGCGTGTCGCCACAAGTAGGCCGACTTCGCGCTCCATCAACGGACTGAGGTCGCTCAACTTCATGCCGCCAGGTGTACAGCAGCTTCTCAGTTGCATTCCCCCCTGCTCCAGTTCAACCGTCTTTGGCAGACGGCTCCACGAAGGTCGCTTTCCTTCCAAGTGCAGGTGCAGCCGCGGGTGCCATCCACCA
>NZ_JBEXPK010000149.1:0-8734 GCF_040612015.1 Streptomyces sp. NPDC006476
GTGGCGATCATCAGGAGGTCGGCGCGGTCGGAGGTGATGCGGTAGGCGTGCGGGACGTTGCGGGGCAGGTACACGATCCCGCCCTCGCGCAGTTCGTGTTCCTCCTCCCCTGACCAGACCAGGGCCGTGCCCTTGATCAGCATGAACACCTCGTCCTCGCGGGTGTGCAGGTGCAACGGCGGGGCTTCGCCCTTGGCGACGTCGAAGCGGCCCACGGTCAGCTTGCCCTCGGTGGCTTCCTTGTCGAGCAGCACGGAGAACGTTCCCCCGTCGAGCCATTCGAGCTTCTGCTGCTGCTCGGGCTGTGCCAGATAGGCCATCGTCATGAGAAGTCCGTTCTTGGAGGTCGGCGGGGATACTGGTCCGGCCCGCCACTCGTAGGCGGGCATGGGCATCGGCGAGTGTCCGGGAATCAGGCACCCAGGGTGCGGCGCCCCCAGACGGAGCGGGCGACGGCAAGATCCGGTGCCGAGAGGGCAGCAGCCGGGGGGCGCCTCGAAGATGTGGAAACCGCCGGCCCGGACGTGGAGTTCGGCATGCACGCCGCAAGCCCACAGACGGGAGGCAAGATCCTCGTTGCGGAAGGCCTGCGCGGAGCCGACCTCGACAAAGACCGCAGGCGGACCAGCGGTCACTGATCACGGGCCGGGTACGGGGCGATCGTCGATGAAGGAGAGCAGTAGGGAGTTGACGAGGTCAGGGCGCGTGGCGAAGGCGAAGTGGTCGGCGCCGGGGAGCTCGGCCGGACGCGCATGGGGGATGGTCCGGCGGAGGTAGAGGGAGACGCTCGCAGGTACCTCCTGGCCGATCGTGCTGCTCATCACCAGGGTGGGGACCGTGATGGCGGGCAGCAGGTGACGGTCGTCGTCGAGTGAGATGTTGTCGAAGAAGCCGAGCAGGGTCGCAACGCCCGCGTTGTAGCTCATGTCCCGGAACCACGAGCCGAGCTCCGCGGCGCGGTCAGGGCCGATATCGGCGAAGACCAGGCCCGGGTCGAGGACTGCGTCGGTGAGTCCCGCGATTCCGTTGTCACGGGCGGCATCGGTGAAGTGGGCGATGCCGATGTCGTCGAAGCCGTACGGCCAGTCGTCGCCGCGACGGAACTTGGGTGAGCCGTTGAGGACGGCCAGCTTGCCCAGCAGCTGGGGGTGTTGAGCGGCGAATCTCAGCGCGACGTGCCCTGCGGAGGCGAAACCGACCACTGTGGGGCTCTGCAGGCCGAGGTGGGTGATGAGGGCGGCGAGGTCGGCGGTGTACAGCGCGGTGACGCTGTCCACGGCGGGGGGCAGTTTGTCGGAAGCCCCGTAGCCGCGTAGATCGAGGAAGACGTTGTGGGCGTGAGGGTCGAAGAACTCCTGTTGGGCGGCCCAGGAGCGGGAGTCCAGGGGCAGGCCGTGCACCCATACGACGGGGTGGTGGCCGGTGCCCGTCTCGTAGTAGGCGATCCGGCCGCCGTCCACGTCGAGATGGTGGGCTTGGTCGAAGGTCAACGGGGGCATGTGTTGTGCTCCTGGCTTCGGGCGGAAGGTACCGCGGCACGGGACCTTCCGCTTGCGGTGATCACAGGCCGGTCGGGTAGGTGATGTTGTCCAGGCCGGGTACGGTCACCTGGGCCGGATCGTTGTCGGCGGCGACGAGCTGGCTGATGGCGAAGTCGGTGACCGAGCCGGACAGCAGCTGCCTCGGGTCCTCCAGCACCATGCGCAGGCGGGTGGTCATGGCGCGCCAGTCGTTCGCGCCGTGAATGACGGGCATCTCGCTTATCTCGTTGACGGACGGGTCGGAGATGTCTGGGAGGGTGAGCTGTCCGGGGGTGTAGCGGGGCAGTCCGGGGAACATCAGATCGCCGAGTTCCACGGTGGCGCGGGTGTTGGACCAGATCTGGCGCAGCGGCTCTTCCAAAGCTGCCACCTCGGACAGGTCACCGTTGGGCGGCGTGGTGAAGGTGGGCGCGTGGGGTGCCATGTAGAGGCGTTCGAGAGGCAGTTGGTAGCCGGAGGCGCCCAGGAGCATGGTGGCGACGCTGGAGGTGTTCCAGGTGACACCGGCGGTGGGACGCCCCTGCTTGCCGGCGATGACCGCCATGGCCCGGCTCCAGTCGATCTCCTGCTCACGGAACCAGCTGATGATCCGGTGTGAGATGTCCAACCCGGTGAGGAAGAACGTGGCAATCATCATGTGAATGATGGTTCCGTGCCCTTCGGCACTGCCCTTTTCCAGGTACTCGCCGCGCAGGGTGGCGGCGTCGAGACGGCTCTCGTCATCGAGAGCCGCGCTGAGGAAGCGGTCGGTGACGGCGAAGGTGTAGTCGGCCATGTCGGCGATGGCCTGCTCACGGCCGCGGTAGGTCTCGACCGCAATGGTGTCGCGCCACAACTCGGCGCTGTTCGCCTCCCGGCTGCGCCGCACCTGGGTCAGAAGCCGCTCCGCGTCCGCGCGCCAGCCGAGGGCGCCGTACTTCTTCCGCAGCTGCACCAGGGTGGCGAGGGCGGGGCCGAGGTGGGAGATCCCGGCGAGTTCCTTGAAGCCCTTGGTGGAGAAGCGGAAGCCCTCGACCGTGGGGGGCTTGCCGCCGCCGGGGTAGAGCGCGAAGTCGGTGCCGGTGGCGACGATCAGTGGCGCGTCGGCCGTGTCGGAGGCCGCGGTACGGGTGAGGTGGGAGCCGATGCTGGTGGGACCGGCCGTGTAGGTGGTGAACAGGTCAACGAGCTCAGGGCTTTCGTTGGCGGTCATGGACGTTCCTTGTCGCTGAGTGGAGGAGCGGGACACAGGAATCGGAGAACTCAGAGGGTGAAGCGGTAGAGGACCGTACGGGCGGCGAAGCGCACGTCGGCGGTGAGGCTGTGGGAGACGGCGATGAGCAGACCCTCTTCGTCGTCGTGCAGGGTGGCGACGTCGGTGGCACCGGTCGTGGGGAAGGTCTCCGTCTGCACCAGCTGCCCGTCTCGCCACTGATAGATCTCGGAGTCGAGGTCGGTGGTCGGTTCTGCCGGTGTGCCCAGCACGAAGTTCACGCGGACGATGTACACGGTCCCGTCCGGACCTGGCACGACGACGAACTCACGTGCTCCCTGTCCGTGCAGCGTCTGATGGACGACGAAACGGGTGCCGTCCCAGCGCAGCAGCTGCGAGTCGCTCTGCAGCCGGGCGACCAGCAGGAAGAATTCGCCGTCTGCGGTGAAGTGTGCGAACGCGCGGCCGTGCCGGTCGGCCAGCTCCTGGTGGGGCCGGAACTCCTCACCGTCGAAGCGGTAGAGCACCGACGGGCCCACGTGCTCGGCGTGCGCCAGGAAATGGTGACCGTCGACGGTGAAGGCGTGCCAGTTGTAGGCCCACCGTGAGTCGATGTCCTGGAAGTGGGCGAAGCGTTCACCGTCCCAGAGGAAGATCTGCGAAGGCCGGTTGTCTGCCTCCTGTTCCGGAAGGACGACCCCTTGGGCGAGGGCCAGGAAGTGCCGGTCCTCGATCGTGAAGTGCCTCCACTGCTTGGCGGCGAAACTGTCGAAGGACTGGAACTCGGCGAAGGATGTGCCGTCCCATTCGAGGACATGGGACGAGGTGGCATACCGGTACGGGCCGTTGCCCGTACGGATGCTGGCCACGGCCAGGAAGGCACGGTCGCCGATACGGAAGAACTCCGCGTCCTCGCCGCCAGGCGCCGGTACGCGCTGGAACGGCTCGTATCCTCGCTCCCCTCGCTTGAGCAACAGCAGATCCGTGTCGCTGTCTCCTCCGTTCATGTTCGCCGGGGTGTCCGGCATGTCATAGGCGAGCTGCGGTATGGCGAGCAGATGCATGCCGTCCAGGTCGAAGGGCTCGACGGCTCGTGCACCGGAGGTGGGGACGGACTGGATTTCGGTCAGGTGTGTGCTGGGCATCGGGTGGTCATCTCCTCGGTTTCAGTGCGGGAACGGCACCGACGGCAGGGCAAAGTTGTTGTCGAAGACGTGGTCGGGGTCGTACTGCGCCTTGAGTGAGACCAGCCGGTCGAGTACCTGGCCGGGAAAGGCGTCCTGCAGTTGTCTCCGCCCAGTACGCGTTTCAAAGCTCAGGTAGAGCCCGTTCACATGCGGCTGGAGCCGTTCCCAGTGCTCGTCGAGGCCGTCGCGCAGTGCGGGCACGGTGGCGGCCATCAGGGAGAAGTTCTGGGTGCGATGCGAGTAGGCCATGGCGGTGGGCGGTGTGTCGTTGACCGCTGCGCCGACCGAGCG
Source organism: Streptomyces sp. NPDC006476 (assembly GCF_040612015.1). NCBI lineage: Bacteria > Bacillati > Actinomycetota > Actinomycetes > Kitasatosporales > Streptomycetaceae > Streptomyces > Streptomyces sp. NPDC006476. The sequence continues at coordinate 4,212 of NZ_JBEXPK010000149.1, forward strand.
CAGCTGCACCATGCCAGCCGCCTTCATGAGCGCTGCCATGCTCTCGGCGGCGGGCGGGGTGATGTGGTCCAGGAGTCCGGAGCGCGACACGGTGAGCGGTTGCTGCGCGTGCTGCGGCTCGTGTCCGGCGGGCAGCAGCCGGTGGTAGGGAGTGACGGTTGCGTGGTTGCGCAGGACCGGCCCGGCCGACAGCAGGGGGGCGAGAGCCGCGCGGGCCTGCGTCGCGTCGGTGCCGGCGTACACGGTCATCGCCTGGGCCGCAGCTGCTCTCCCGCCGGGACCTGCGACGAGCGTCAGGAAACTGGTGAGCGAGCGGGGGGCCGCCTCCACTGCTGCCGCCCACCGGGTGAGGAACGCGGCGGTGTCGGCGGCGTCGTAGACGGTCATGGCGACGATCACATCGCGCACCGGCTGAGCCTGGAACTCGAAGGCCGTCGCCACCCCGAAGTTGGTTCCCGCCCCGCGCACGGCCCAGAAGAGGTCCGGGCGGTGTTCGGGGTCGGTGCGGATGACAGACCCATCGGCCAGGACGAGTTCGGCGGCACGCATGTGATCGATGGTCAGACCGTGCAGACGGGACATGAGGCCGATACCGCCGGCGGTGGCCAGTCCGCCGACCCCGACATCTCCTGTGTCTCCGGAGGACAGCCCCAGGCCGTGGGGTGCGAGTGCTGCGTGCGACGTCTCCCCAACGGGCTCCCGCTTCCACGCGTACCAGGCCGGACCGGCTGTCAAGGATTTCCACGGTGTTGAGCCGGGAGAGGTCGATGACCATGCCTTGGTCGTTGGTGGAACGGCCGCTGATGCCGTGGCCGCCGCTACGGGCGGTCACGGGAACCCCGGTGGTGCGGGCATGAGCCAGCATGTCCGCTATGTCTTGGTGGTCGCGGACGCGGATCACGGCAGCTGGGGATCCGAGGCGGGTGTAGGTGTGCCGTACGGCGTCGTAGTCACGGTCGCCGGGCCGGATGGTGACCGTGGCAAGGCTCTCGGGAAATGTGTGCTTGGGTGCAGGCGGTGGGCCGGCGGTGGTCTGCATCGATGCTCCGCGTTATCCGTGTGCATGAAGGGGCTTTTGCGCATCCGTCACTTCGGCGGTGTGGTCCGTACACCGTGGGCGCGGGTCACCAGGTACTGGAGCGGGTCTTTGGTGTGTGAGCCGTCGCCGGCGATGAGGCGGCCCGCGTGCCGGCCGAGGTCCTCGGCACTGAACCAACCGGGGCTGTCCGCTCCGATCGCGGCACGCGGGCGGGTGCGGATGGGCCCGATGATCAGCTCGTGGACACGGGGACCGGCGCCGCCCAGTTCCGCCGTGAGGGAGCTCACCAGCGACTTCTTCGCCGCGTTGGTCGCGCCCACGAGTGCAGCGAACGGATAGGGGATCTCCGCGCTGAACCCGCTCAGATGCACCAGGGCACCGCCCCGGGACAGCAGCGGGGTGAGCGCTCGCAACGCGTGAAAATGACTCGTCAGGTTCGACGCGATCATCGACTGCCACTCGGCGTCGGATGTCTCGAGGATGCCGGTGCGCTCCGGGCTGCCCCAGTCGCCGATAGCGATGACGGCACCGTCCAGCGCACCGTACGCGGACAGTTGGGCGCGCGCCGACTCGCTGTCCGCGTCACCGACATCGACCGTGTGGGTGATCAAGGTGCCCTCACCGGCGTCCTTGACGTAAACCGCGAGGCCGGCCAGTCGTTCCTCGCTGCGGCCGGTAGCTACGACGGTGGCTCCCTGGCGCAGCAGCGCGAGAGTCATTCCCTCTCCGATGCCGCCGGTCGCGCCCGCCACCACGACGGTCCGGCCGGACAGCAGCAAGTTCCCCTGTATGTCGTTCACGGGCGAGATCCCTTTCCTGAAGGCGGGGGGGCGGGCCCCGCAGGGTGGGAGTGGGGGCGGGCCGGAGCCCGCCCCCCAGGGGTTCAGACGGCCGTGGCGGCACGCTTGCCCAGTTCGAGGGCGTGGAAGAAGGTCCGGGCACTCATGCCCATGGACGGCACGTTCTCCTGCATCAGCCGCATGCGGTGCGGAGCGTCGTGGAACTTGGGGTCGAGCTGGAACTCGGCGGCCAGGGAGAACCAGGTGACCGGTACCGCGCCGGCCTGGACCATGCGCTGCACCGCCGCGTTGTGTGCCTCGAGCGAGGGGCTGGCGGAGGCGTCGACGGCCACGTGCACGCGGTAGCCCTCGCGCAGGCCGCCCAGCACCGTCTGCAGCACGCATCCGTCCGTGGCGACGCCGCCGACCACCAGGTTCTCCCGGCCTTCGTCCCGGACCGCCTGGGCGAACGACTCGTCCAAAAAGGAGTTGAAGTCGACGGCACGCTCGATGACCGGCTGGTCACCGATGGCCTCCAACAGCTCCGGGTACAGCGGGCCGGACGGCTTGCTCGACTGGCCGTTGGTCACGACCAGACCGCTTTCGTACCACTTCGCCGTCTTCGCCAGGCCCACGACGTTGTTGATGTGTTCAGCGAGGTTGTGGGAGCGCAGAAGGTTCGCGAAACCGACTGCGTAGTCGACGAGAACGACGGTGGTGTTGGCGGGGATGAGGGGCTCAGGAGTCATGACGAAACTTCTTTCTGATCGAAGAGAAGGACAGCGGCGCGTTGGTCGCGCAGCGGTGGGCAGGTGCCTTGGCGTCCTGGTGACCGCTTGGTCACTAACGAAGGGACGCCGACTCCGGGTCCAATTCCCAGACGATCACTCAATCTGGGAACTCAAGGAGACAGTGGCCGACTTGTAAGCTTTTATCTGACCAGCCACTCTCCACTCGGGGCGTTCTCACCTGGTGTTCAGGCCGAGGCGTACGGGAAGCTCGCCGAGGGGCCGGCGCAAGCTGAGACGGAGCGGTTCTCCTTCCCAGGCGGTGTCGACCGGATCCGGGCCCCGGGTCGCGGCTCGGTATGTACCGGCCCGCCCCTGGGACTCGCACGACCTGCCCCCTTGCCAGGGCCGAGAGGCCTACTCGCCTGACGGGACCTGGTGACCGCGTTTGTTGACCGATTGCTTGATCGCGTATGTGGTCGTGGTGAACGTGTCGATCTGCCCCGCTGTCAGGCCCTGTACGCTCGTGGGAGAGGGGGTCAGTCGACGGTGAGGACGAGCTTTCCGCGGTTGTGGCCGGCGTCGCTGGTCTGCTGGGCCTTGGCAGCGTCGGCGAGCGGGTAGGTCGCGCCGACCGTGGTCACCAGCGCGCCGTCGGCGGCCTGCTGGGCGAGTTCCGCCAGCCGGGCGGCCGAGCGCCGCGCCGGGCCCTCGGCGAAGACGACACCGAGTTCGCGGGCCCGGAAGTCGGCGGTCGTGACGATCCGGTCGGTGCCGCCGCGCAGGGTGATGGAGTCCTCCAGCGCGCCCTTGCCCGCAGCGTCGAACACGGCGTCCACGCCGCTCGGGGCGGCTGCGCGGACCCGCTCGACCAGGTTTTCTCCGTAGACCAGCGCGGTGGCGCCGAGCGAGGTCACGTACTCCTGGTTGGCCGGGCCGGCGGTGCCGATGACGTGGGCGCCGCGGGCGACCGCGAGCTGGACGGCGACGGTGCCGAGTGCACCGGACGCGCCGTGGATCAGCAGGGTCTCGCCGGCCTTGACATCGAGCAGGTCCAGGACCCGTTCGGCGCCGTCGCTCGCCACCGGCAGCGCGGCCGCGTGCGTCCAGTCCAGGCCGGCCGGCTTGGGGGCGAGGACGGCCGCGGTGGCCAGTGCGTACTGGGCGTAGGCGCCGGTGTCGGACCAGCCCAGCACCTCGTCGCCCACCTTGAACAGGTCGACGCCTTCGCCGAGGGCGTCGACGACCCCGGCGATCTCCCCGCCGGGTACGGCGGGCAGGGTGGTGGGGAAGATGGCCTCCATGATCCCGGAGCGGATCTTTCCGTCGACGGGGTTGACGCCTATGGCACGGACACGGACACGGACCTGACCGGGCCCGGGCTGGGGCACCTCGATCTCCGCCTCGTGCAGGACCTCGGTGCCGCCGAACGTGTCGAAAACGATGGCCTTCATGACTGTTGTCTCCTTCGAAGGGTCGAGCTGGTGGCACTGGTGGAGTGGCTGGACACATAGAACGCAGCACCGATTACATGGCTGGCCAAGTGCCTGGATGGGCGCGTGCCCGATCTGGATCTGCGGAGCCTCGGGCCGCCCGCCCGAGAGGGCCTCTCGGGCAACGAGGGCGGCTTCGGTGGCGGGATTCCAGATCTGCTGGTCCTGCTCGCCTTCGGGTCGGATGGCCATGCTGGTTCCGTACGTGAGTCGGTCAGTCGGCCGAGGACTCGCGGCGCCCTCGGGTTCAGCGTGGCGGGCCGAGGATGACGCCGCCGTAGAGTTCGGATGCTTCCGCCAGGAGGGACTTGGGGATCTCGAAGCCGTCGGGGCGTGGGGTGGCGAGGTCGCGTCCGGCGTGGCGGAACATGCCCTCGATGCCACCGGGCGTGGCGATCATCAGGAGGTCGGCGCGGTCGGAGGTGATGCGGTAGGCGTGCGGGACGTTGCGGGGCAGGTACACGATCCCGCCCTCGCGCAGTTC
>NZ_JBEXPK010000150.1:0-8548 GCF_040612015.1 Streptomyces sp. NPDC006476
TCCTATCAGGCAGAGGCAGGGAAATCTGCCAGACGCCGACCCTTCAGCCCCACACACCGGAACTAAGCAGCGACACGCTACTAGTGCCGCATCAGAGAACCTTTGCCCTGTGGTGATGTGACGCGCCGTTCGGATGCTGGTCCGGACGGCGGGGTGTCGCCAGGCTGGGCGGGTGGCAGAACGAGTACGGGTCCGGGAGATCGATGACGACGAGGGGCAGCGCCTGCTGCGGATCATCCGCAGGGGCACGGGGTCGGTGGTGACCTGGCGGCGGGCCCAGATGGTGCTGCTGTCCGCGCAGCGCATGCCCGTGGTGAAGATCGCCGAGGTGACGTTCACCAGCGCGGACCGGGTCCGAGACGTGATCCACAACTTCAACACCGACGGCTTCGACTCGCTCTACCCGAAGTACAAGGGCGGCCGGCCCAAGACCTTCACCCTCCCCGAACGCCGGGAGATCAAGAAGACCGCCAAGTCCAAGCCCGCCGAGCACGGCCTGCCGTTTTCGACCTGGAGCCTGGCCAAGCTGGCCGACTTCCTGGTCGCGGAGGGGGTGGTCGACGACATCAGCCACGAGGGCCTTCGGGTCCTGCTCCGCGAGGAGGGCGTCTCGTTTCAACGCATAAAGACCTGGAAGACGTCCCGCGACCCCGACTACGCCGCCAAGAAGGCACGCGTCGAGCACCTCTACGCCATCGCCGACGGTGAGGTCATACCCGAAGACGGCGAACCCGAAGTCGTCTTATGCCTCGACGAATTCGGCCCGCTCAACCTCCAGCCCCACCCCGGCCGGCAGTGGACCGAGCGCGGCGGCCAGCACAAGGACCCCGACCGGGAACCCCGCCCCCGCCGGCGGGCGACCTACACCCGCCCGCACGGGGTCCGCCACCTCTTCGCCGCCTATGACCTGGCCCGGGACAGGCTCTACGGCCACATCAAGCCGAGGAAGCACCGCACGAGGTTCCTGGAGTTCTGCCGCTACCTGCGCAGCCTCTACCCGCCCAAGGTCCGCATCGCGATCGTGCTCGACAACTACTCCCCACACCTCACCACGAAGAAGGACACCCGAGTCGGCGACTGGGCCGCAGCCAACAACGTCGAGTTCGCCTACACGCCGACCAACAGCTCCTGGCTGAACCGTATCGAGGCTCAGTTCACCGCCCTGCGCTACTTCGCGCTGGACGGCACGGATCACGCCAGCCACAAGGAGCAGGGCAGCATGATCCGCCGCTACATCATCTGGCGGAACAAGCACGCCGCCGACGAACGCCTCCGCGAGGTAGTCAACAGGGCGAACGTTGCCTGATGCGGCACTAGGCGACGGGAGGCCGGGATGAACGCGGGAGCGTTGGCGCGGGACGGCAGGGTCGGGGCGCAGAAAGCCGCCCGGGGGTTCGCGGTGAAAGCGGCCGCGCGGGCGGGTTCGCCGCGCGCGGGGTGATCTATCTGCTCGTGGGCGTGCTCGCCCTGCACCCGACTTCATCAGTAGGCGGGCACACGTGGTCGGCGGATTTGCGGGGTGACCTGCGGGAACGGCATGCGGGGCCGCTGGAGGCGTGTGTCCACGGTTCCAGGCCCCGCGCCAACGGGGCCCTGCCCGACACCCCGCTGCCCCAGCCCCTCCAGGCCCCCTCACCCACCGTGCTGGACAAGGTCCTGACCGTGTGGCGGCAGCTGCGCAAGCCCGCCAACGTCCTCATCCTCATGGACACCTCAGGCTCCATGGGCCAGAACGCCAAGGGCCACTGGCCCTACTCCAAGACCGAACTGACCAAGCTCGACCTCGTCCAGCAGGCTCACGGCCCCCTGCTGGACGGCTTCACCGACCGCGACCGAGTCGGTCTGTGGCACTTCTCGGACGAACACGTCACCGACGACGACCTCGCCGCCATGGGCACCACGCAGGACGACGGCACCACCCACCGCGCCCACATCGAGGCCGACGTCGCCAAACTGAGCCTCGACCACTCGACCGCGCTGTACACCACCATCGGCGACGCGGTGAAAACCCTCCGCGACCACTACGACACCAGCGCCATCAACGCCGTGCTCGTCCTGACTGACGGAAAGAACGACCCCCCGCCCGGCGGACAGTCCGACCTCGAAGGACTCCTCAGCACCATCAGCGGCACCGACAAGCCGGTCCGCGTCTTCACCATCGCCTACGGCGCAGACGCCGACACCACGGCACTCCAGCAGATCGCCGACGCCACCCACGCCCACGCCTACAAGGCGAGCGACCCCAACACCATCGCCAACGTCCTCACCAACGTCGTGTCCAACTTCTAGAAGACCCGTCCGGGGAGGCGTCTTCGTCGAGGACGTCGGCGACCTCTTCCCGGGCGATCGCCAGGCGGGAGGCGCGTTCCTCAGCGCGGGCCAGCTCTTGGGCCACGTGTTCGATCTGTTCTCGCAGCCTGTTCGCTTCGGCGCGGGCGGCGTCTTCGCGACGCTACAGTTCCTCGATAATCGAGGCCATCGGGCGCCTCTTGCTCCTACGCAAGACGGTAGAAGACGGCGCCGTCGGCTAACACGCGATCAGTCAATCTCCCTGGCCAGAGGTCTCTCGAAGCGATCCGCACCAAGTCATGTTCCTGGCTGCATGCCGGTCCTTGGTGTTTGTTCAAGAAAGCAAGGGAGCGGCTCGAGTTCTGCGATGCTGGCCGGCGGAAACTGATGCGGAGGATCAACGGAACCTTTTTCGGTGCCGCGCAGGTGCCGGTCGATGAAACGTTGGGTTCTGCTGAGAACGGTGGCGCACTGGGCCGCTGTGATCTGCCCACCGCTGAGGGCATCGGCAAGCTCGTCGAGGTCCAGGACGTGGTAGCGCTCAGCACGGGGCGGTATCAGCAAGTCAACGTAGAGATCATGGACGACAAGTCCAGCCTCGGTACGTTCGATCTCGACCAGGTCGACGTACCACCAACCCTCTACCGGGCCCTCGAACACGACGGGCCTGGTCAACTGGATGCCCTGGTCGAGCAATAGGTAGCTGCGATCGACGGTCGGCCGTCCAGGCACCTGGTACTCGGGGAGGATCCGCACGTCGTAGGCGACAACCTCCCCGATCCGGCGCCCGGGGCACCACTGACCCGTCCGATGGAGGACCGAGACATTCTCGATGGGAGGCGGCGTGGTCACCTCGTGACTCTCTCATGACCCAGTAGGTCCAGCCGGTCCGCCTCGGCAGGAACGGCGGCCTCGCGGCATGGTGGCAGCCGCCACTGACGACACCGTCCGACCTGCACGTCGTTGCCGGCCGTTGCGGTTGAAGCCGCTCGGCGGCGACGCCGGCGCGCCTACGATGCGGTGGTGCGGAACACGAAGGCGTTCAAGGAAGCTGTTGCCCAGACGCTCGCGGAGCTGGCCCACCGGGTAGTGAGGCTCGCGCCGTCGACGGTTGAGGACACGATCGAGAAGAACATCAGCGCCGTGGCGGAGCGGCTTCGGATCCAGGTGCGCTCCGCCTGGCGGTACTTCGACGCGGCCGCCCTCGCCGACCGTCTCGCCGACAGTGCGAACGCCTTCAAGGAAAGCAGCAGCGAGAAGGGCGTGGGCCAGGCCCCGATGCCGCCGATCGACGACCCCGAACTCGCGCTGGTCCTTGCCGGCGTCCCGGACCCCCTGGCGTAGACCGGCGGTGACCTGTACGCGGTTATCGTCAACGTGGCGGTCAACGTATGGATGGCCGGCCACATCCACGGCGAGGACGGCTGTTCCAGGTGCGACGGCAGCCGCGGTCCGGCCGGACACGACTGGCAGGCCCGGATGCGTACCATCACCGAGATGCAGCCGGACATCAGCAAGCGGTTCGACCGCGATGTGTGGACCCGCGCCGTCAACGACGCGGGCTACGCCGTCACCCGCCGCTGACGTCAGCGCGCAGGAACGGGCAACACGCCACGGACGACCAGCTGCCGGCCCTGAGGGGTAGTCAGGGGCTCCATCTGGACGCCGGTGCGCAGCGGCTTCACAGAGAAACGGAAGCCCTTGATCGGGCCGTGGCAGATGAGCCCGGCCGGGGTGGGGATGCCGATGCCGTCGGGGGAGAGGGTGAAGCCGAGCCCGGCGTAGAAGTCCGTCAGTTCCGGTTCGTGCGTGACGTAGAGGACGGCAGCGCCCAGCTTCCCGGTCTGGTGCGAGCCGGCTGCCTTTTCCGCCTCAGCCACCAGGGCGCGTGCGACGCCCTTGCCGCGCCACTGGTCGACCACCGCAAGGGAGTCCAGGCAGGCGACCAGGCCGGCGATGATGTGCACGTTGGGTGATCCCATCAGCATGGGGTGGGTGAAGGCCCACGTCGCCGGCAGCGTGAGCATGCCGCCGACCAGTGCACCGGACGACGTTTCCTCCACCACCCGCGCGTACGTGGGCTTGTGCGGATCGAGGCTCTGGTCGATCACGGAGGGAAGCGCCCGCCAGGAGCCGTCGGGGTTGTCCGGGTCGGCCAGCCGGATCACCGGCTCCAGCGGGATCGCGTCGGCGGGGACCGCGTCTCGGATCATGATGCCGTCCGGTAGACCCGGGACGCTCACCGGAATGACCTCTCCCGGCTGCATCGCCGCCCGGTCGGCTGTGACGGGGACCGCGTACATGTGCTCGCCCATCACGTTCCCCGAGAAGAGGCGCTCGGCCTCACGACGCGCTGGGTTCCCCGATCGCCGGGCGCCCTTGCGTACCCCGTTCCGCTTCCCCACGGTATTTCCTCCCCTGTCACCGCACCCTTCCCCCGGCCAGCAGCCCTCTGAACACCCACCGCCGACAGATGCCCCGGACGCGGCCGCCATCATGCCGGTGCTTTAGGAAGGCGAGGGAGCGCGATGGGGCGTACAGCCAGTTTCCCGCTCTCGTGGATGCACCGAGCGCCGTGGCGAAGATCTGCTCACTTGGTTGACCCCTCCTCCTGGGTACCGAAAGCTGTCACTCCACAGCAGAGTCGGATATGGAGGAACTCATGCCGAAAAAAGCATCTTTGGCCTTATGCGCTGCCGCCATCACGGCGATCACCCTCCTTCCCGGCAGCGCTGTCGCCCGCCCGGGGGTACCGAACATCGCGGAGTGGTCCCGCAACACGGCCGGAGTCAAGTGCGTGCAGAACGCCCTGAACGTGACATCGTCGGCTGGCCTCAAAGTGGACGGTATCTTCGGCCCCGCGACCCTGAAGGCCGTGAAGAACTTCCAGGCCGCTTTCAGGATCGCTCAGGACGGGATCGTGGGTCCTGACACGGGCGGTTGGCTTGGCTGGTCCTACGATCAGGCGATGAGCAGCGAGAACAACTCCCTCTGGCTCCGATCTGGTTGCTGGAACGTCGTCCCCAGCTGACACGGCCGAAGAGCTACAGCGAGCGGTCGCCCGCATTGCCCCGTGACGTAGCCGTCACCGACGAAGCCACTCGAACCGCCACAACGGGGGAGGGCCCGCTGTCGAGGCGAGTCCAGCACTCTGCCGCAGTTCAGTTGCCCAGCAGGACGTGGAGGATGCCGACGACTCCCACGCCGACCATGAGTGCGACGCCGATGTCCGGCGCCCGGTAGGCGAGACATCCGGCGACGACCCCGACGATGATGAGGACGACGGTCCGGACGTCGATCTGACCGTTCATATGGAGCCCCCTGGGTTCCGGTCCCGCCGCGTCGCTTCCGCCAAGTTGCCCTGCGGCGGGCTCTCTTCGTTCCCGGCGTCAGGCCGGGGCTGTGGTGCCGCAGACCCGGTCTGACGGTTCCGCGCGCACCCATAAAGGGAATATGGGGTCAACAGGTTCCGTGAAGCCGCAGCAGGGAAGTGCAGGGAATTCGTCGGCTGCGGGGGCGGCGCAGGGGGGATGCACATGGATGACGGCGCAGGTCAGGGATCCAACGATCCGGCTTTGTGGAAGCTGTCCACGGAACCGGCACGGGGCGGGGAGGTGGTGAGGGCGGAGCCGACCGCTGAGTGCGAGGCGTTCCTCGCCTGGTTCCGGCGGTGCTTGCAGCGCGGCGGGTGGCCGTCGCTCACGCAGGCCACCGCCGACATCCAAGAGAACGGGGTGGAGCGGCCGCGGTTGACCGTCAACCAGACGACGCTCTCGCGCTGGTTGAAGGGTGAGCACCTGCCGCGCCCTGCCTCGTTGCGTGCGGTTGTCCGCGCGCTCAACATCCACATCAGGACCGGTCAGGACGAGGGCGAGTTGCTGTTCGTCCAGCCGGTCTCCGACGCGGAGCTCGCAGAAGGCCTCCGGCTGCTGGCGGCCGCGCAGAAGTCCCGCGAGCCGGCCCAACACGCCTACGCCCAGGCGCAGAAGGAGCTCGCCGAGGCCTTCGACGGTTGGTCTCAGTGGCGTGCGGCGCGAGAGCGGCTGGTAGGACATCTGGCGGAGGCCCGCACGACAGCCGAGCGGCTGAAGAGGCTGCAGGAGGGGTTCACGGACGCGGCCGCGGACGCGGCGGGCGTGACCGCCGAACTGGCGGAGGCCCAGCGGCGCATCCACGACCTCGAGGAGCGGGTGGCAGAGGCCGAGCGCGTGCTGGAGAACTGGCAGGACCGATACGACCGGGTGTACGCCGACTGCGAGATGGCGCGGGAGACGGCGCGCGAGGAACGCCTGCAGATGCAGGACGATCTGTCGGCGGCACGGGCCCGTGCCGTGTTCGCCACGCAGGAGAGCGCGAAGACAGACAAGAAACTTCGCAAGCTGAAGGACCGCCTCGCCGAGACGGAACGCCAACTCGCCCAGGCGCGCCTGGGGAACACTCTCGCTGCCGTCCGCACCGGAAGGCCCGGGGGTGCAGAGGGAAATGCATCCCCCTCCTCACCTGGGATAACGGATCCCGGAGACGTTGCAATCGCCAAACCGCAAGGACATGCAGGGCACACTGGCAACGCCGATGTGCCGGTGCCCCCGCCGCTGTCGGCGAGCCCCGGAGAACGAACGCCAGCGCCGTCGGCAGCACCGCCTGGGGCGGGAGACGGCTACCCCATCCCGCCCCCGCCCCTTCCGGGAGGCTATTCGCCTTCAGGCGCTGACGACTTCTGGCTGAGCCATCTCACGCTGGCCGCTGCGCTCGTCGTCATGGCTGCCGTAAGCACGATGCTCGGTTCCGGGTTCGGTCAGCTGGCGCGTGCTCAGCACAACGCCGTCTGGCAGCTGGCCGTCTACTCGCTCATCGCGGTCGTCGTACTCGTCGGCCTGGGGGTGGCCATGTTCGTGGGCATGGACGAATGGGATCTCTTGTCCTACTACCAGGGGGGTATGTACGGCAGGGTAGGCGAAGGGGCCGCAGCGGGGTTGCTGTTCTGGACCGGAGTGATCTGCACGCTTCTGGCAGTCTCCTTGCCGCACTGGATCGGTGTGCTGGACGGGTGGGGAGGATGGCTGCAGTCTCCGCTCAACCCGGACTGAAGATCTAAACAGTCGATCCCTCCGGCGCGACAGCCGCAGGAAGAGGAGATTCCTCCCGGCGGCCGTGCGCCGGCGGGAGGGCCTCGGCGACAGGGCCGGGCAGACGTTGACCATGAGGCTGTGCCGTCACACAGTCCGGCGCGTCGGCGTATCCGTTACGGCACCGCGTCATGGTCACCGCGCGTCCCTGTGCCGTGCTCGGTAGGCGGCCTGGCGACACCGCGCGCTGCAGTACCGGGCCGTGCGCCGCCGTCGGACGCCCGCCCACAGCACCACCCGGCAGGGGCCGGGCCGCCGCACCGCTGCCCCGCCAGCAGCTGCCCCTGCGGCCCCGTCCTCGTGCCCAGATACTCCGCCACCGTGGCGCCGATGGTGGTCGTCATCAGCGCCCACGCCCGCTTGCGTTGGCGGCGCATCCGGTACGCGTCGGCGGCGCATCCGGTACGCGTCGGCGGCGCATCCGGTACGCGCCGGCGGCGCAGTTCGGTCCACAGTAGCGGCGACGCGGCGAAGCGTCCTTCGGCAGCAGCCGGCGGCAGCGCTCGTACTCGCACGTGCGACGCTTCGACGTGCCGACCGGCATGGGGCCCACATCCAGCACTCACCCTCGCACCGGAAGGGACGGGACCGGAGTCTTCTTCCCCGAACACGACCACCGAGGTGCCGCACGGCAACGTCCAGGAGCACGGCGGGCAATCGCGTCTGCGGACCGTACTGCCTGCGCACTGAGTGGTGTGCGAGGCTGGCAGCCGGTGAAGACGGGGCTGCGGACTGGGCGGTGAGGACGGGATGCGCGCGGCGTATCACAAGGAACTGGAGTCGATCACTGAGGCGCTGGTGGAGATGGCGAACCTGGTCGGTTCGGCCATGGGCCGGGTCACCGGCGCCCTGCTGGACGCCGACCTGCAGCAGGCGCAGAGCGTCACCTCCACCGAAGAGCAGGTCGAAGCGCTTCAGCGGGAGTTGGAGGAGCGGACGATCGCGGTACTGGCCCGCCAGCAGCCGGTCGCGGTGCCGTAGCGAGTGGTGTCGGTCCGGGTCTCGGCCTGCGGATCTCCCCAGGTGGTGGGCCTGGCGAGGGCGAACGGGGCACCGTGCATGCGCGGGCGGCCCGGCCGGGGCCGGGCGTTGTGTGGGGCCGGGTCCCGGGCCATCACGCGGTCCGAGCGGAG
>NZ_JBEXPK010000151.1:0-8546 GCF_040612015.1 Streptomyces sp. NPDC006476
TGTTGTGCTCCACCGTGATGACGGCCGGGTGGTCGGCGTTGCCGTACACGTCCCCGTCGACGACCAGCTGGGAGATGTCCCAAGGCGTCGTGGGGATGATAGAAGATCGCGTTCACGACCTCCCTCAGGTCGCAGGAGCCCGGGTCGCCCGTCGCTGACCGCGCCACCCGGTCCTGCTTCCAGGCTGTGATCATCAGCTCGATCAACGCCCACTGCTCGTCCGATAAGTCGCTGAGGTACGGCTCTCTCTTCACACCCCGCATCTCAACATGGACATGCCCACCCGGCGACTCGTACGGCGGTCAGTACCACGATCGAGCGATCACGAACCGAGGAAGATCGGACTTAACGCCCACTCAGTTCGCCGTGCGGGTCCAAGCCGCGGTCAGCAGCGACGCCGTCACCGCTCGCGCTGGAGGGGTGTGCGGGGAAATACGTATGTCGCTACTGAAGTTTGCTTTGGTCTGAGCGGTGGGGCGGGTGGGGCGCCTACGGTGCCGGTCATGGCTGGTGAGTTTCAAAGTGGTGGTTCGGCCCGTGAGGTTGCCGCGGTGGGTGGGCGGTTGTCCGACCTGGGGTGGCTGGTGACTGGCGACCCGGAGCAGGTTCTGTCGGCGTTGGACGGTGCTGCCGGGCAGGAGGAGGTGCTGGCGGCTGCCGTGTACCGGGCGTCAGGGCACGTGCACCGTGATGCCGCTGCAGGGGCACGGCGGCAGGTGCTGGCGCTGGATGCCGCCCGGTACGGAAACCTGGAGTTGGCGAGAAGCATTGCCGGCGTGGCTGTGCGTCAGGAGGCGGATGATCCTTGGGTCGTGCAGTGGGCGACCGGCTGCGGCCTGGATTCCCGGCTGCGGTATGCGTTGCCTGCGCCGGCCAAAGCGGGTGTGGTGGCGACGGTGGTGGTAGAGGGCCGCGGGCTCGCTGTCGTAGGTTGCGAGGACGGCGCACTGCACTGGTGGGATCTGGCAACGGGCAGGGCACTCGGCAAGATCGTGACCGAGCACCCCGGCGCGGTGCGTGCTCTGGCGACGGCGGTGCTGGACGGTCGTCCCGTTGCTGTGACCAGCGGCTCCGATGGGGCCGTCCGAGTATGGGACCTAGCCGAGGGAGAACAGGTCGGCGCGTTCCACGCCACCAACGATTCCTGGGTGACATCGCTCGCCACCGCAGTGGTCGAGGGCCGCCCGGTCGCGGTCGGCGCCAGCACCGACGGCGTGGTGCAGGTGTGGGATCTGGCCGCCCTCTCCCAGCACGGTGAGCCCTTGACTGTCCACACCGGCTTTGTGTCTGCTCTGGCGACGGCGGTGCTCGGGGGCCGTCCCGTCGCTGTCACCAGCCACTCCAAGGAACTCGGGGCGTTGGACCCGATCACGGGGGAGGAAACCCTCCGGTTGTGGGACCTTGTTACGGGACTGGAGCTTCGCCCCCTGAGCGACCGTTCCGAGTGGCCTCCCGTCTTCGCAGACCAGGCGTCCGACCGGCCGACGGCAACCAGCAGCGACAACGATGGGGAGGCAGGGCACTGCGTCAGTCTGGACCTCAATGCCAAGGCGAAGTTCCTGGTCACGGACCCGGCGTCCGAGTGCCCCATGGCCGTCAGCGCCAACACCTACGAGGTGCACGTCTGGAACCTGGCCACGGGCGAGCAGGTCGGTGAGCCCGTTCCGGGCTTCGTCGGCGCGGCGGCTGTGAGGGTGCTGCACGGCCGCCCCGCCGCCCTCGTCGCATTCGACAAGTCGGTCGAGGTGTGGGATCTGTCCACCCTCAGGCATCTGGTCCTGCCGCTGACGGGCCACGACGCGACTGTGCGGGGAGCGGCGACGGCGGTGCTGAAGGGGCGTCCCCTCGCCGTCACCGCTGATGACGGCTCGGTGCGGATCTGGGACCTCGACGGTGAAAGGGACACTGGAAACAGGCCGACTGTCCATGCCGGCCCCGTGCAAGAGGTCACCACGTCCGTGGTAGACGGCCGTTCCGTCATCGTCACCCTTGGCTCGGACACGAAAGTGCGGGTATGGGACCTCGACGGCAAGGGACAACTCGGTGAGCCCCTGCCCACACATAGCGACGCCGTGCGCCTGATGACGGTGAGAATGGTGAACGGACAGCCCACCCTCATCACGCGCGACCGGCAAGACACCGTGCGGATCTGGGACCTGACCACCCGGGAAGAACTTCGAGGGCAGGCAACCACGGAGTACACCAGTTCGTACATCGGGTTCTTCGCAGCAGTCGACGGCCGCTTCGTCGGTGTGACCTGGGAGGGACGCGTATGGGACCTGACCGTGAACAAATGGATCGGAGTGCAGCCGCGGCAAGAGGGTGCCCTGGCCCTGGAGACACTCGAAGGCCGCAACGTCATTCTCACCGGGAGAAGCGCTGAAGCACTCCATCTGTGGGACCTGGCAACGGGCGAACCGCTCGGTCCACCGCTGACGGGACACACCAGATGGGTGCAGGCAGGGGCAGTGGGGATGCTCGACGGCCGCCTTGTCGTCGCCGCCGGCGACGACCGAATCGTGCGAATGTGGGACGCGACCACAGGGCAGCAGATCGGCACGTACACCTTTCCCGCTCGCATCACAGGACTGTCGGTAGCGCCCAGCGGGCGGCTGGTGGTCGGTTTCGGCCCGGATATCGCGGTTCTGACTCACCGGGATTCTCAGGGTGGTCGGCGCGATGAACCACGGGCCGGGGTGTGATCCAGTGCAGCAGACGTTCGAAAGGGGCGACCGTGGAACGCGACCAGGTCCGCAGCCGACCCGCCGGTTCCCGGAATTCGGTGAGGTTGGCGACCTTCAATGTGCTGCATGGCCGTCAGGTACGTGAGGGGAGGCCGGTTCCCCCCTCTGCCGCCGATGCCGAGCGGCCACTCGCCGAGGCCGTCGCATCGCTGGACGCCGATGTCGTGAGCCTGCAGGAAGTTGACCGCTTCCAGGAACGCTCAGGGCTCACCGACCAGGCACGGGTCGCGGCCGAAGCGGTCCGTGCCGAGGACTGGCGCTACGCGTCGGCACTCCACGGTCGCTCCGTGCTCGGTCAGGGGTGGGTGCTCGACCCGAGCGAGCCGGGGCTGCGCGTGTACGGTCCGGTCGACGGCGCGCCGGGAGCGGCACCCCCCTCGCACGGCATCGCCCTTCTCTCCAGGCTCCCCGTACGCGAGTGGCGAGCTATGCGCCTGGCCCCTGCTCCGCTCGGCATGCCGCTGCGCGTGGTGGGGCGCCCCGGCCTCACGGTGGTACGCGACCAGCCGCGGGCCGCGTTGGCCGCCGTCCTGCAGGGACCACGCGGCCCGTTCACCGCCGTAGCGGTGCATCTGTCCTTCGTGCCGGGATGGAACGCGCGCCAACTCCTCGCGCTGCGCGCCTTGATCACCGATCTGCCCCGACCACACCTTCTGCTGGGCGACTTCAATCTGATCGGCGCGATTCCCCGCGCAGTGCTCAATGCCGCCGAACTGCTCGACCCCAGCCGAGACCGTCCCGCACGGCGGTACGGCTGGCGCGACCTCGCATCCGTACCGACCTACCCCTCCCACCGCCCGGTACTGCAGTTCGACCACTTGTTGGCAAGCGGACTCCCTCAGGACGCCGAGTACGCCAAACACGCGCCACGGACCCCGATCTCGGACCACCGGCCCCTGGTGGTCGACCTCTGGGGGGGTGCTTCTATCTGTTCGGTCAAGGTCTGTGGGCTTGGTCAGGCTGTTTGTTCGTGCCCGGGTTCGTAGAGGGCGTGGTGCTTGAGCATGGCGTGCAGGACGTCGACGCGGCGGCGGGTGAGGCAGATGAGGGCGGCGTTGTGGCGCTTCTTCTCCGCGCGCTTCCTGTCGTAGTAGGCCCGCGATTCGGGACTGCTGAGCGAGGCGAACGAGGCCAGGAACAGGGCCCGTTTGAGCATCTTGTTGCCGCCGCGGGGCGGTCCTTCGCCCCGGATGGAGGTCCCGGAACGACGGGTGGTGGGGGTCAGTCCCGCGTAGGAGGCCAGGTGGGCGGCGGTGGGGAACGCGCTGGCATCGCCGATCTCGGCCAGGATGCGGGCGCCGGTCCTGACCGCGACCCCGGGCATGGAGGTCAGGACCTTCGCGAGAGGGTGGGCCTCCAGCAGGGCGGCGACCCGCATCTCCAGGATCTCGCGGCGCTTGAGGAGGACTGCGAGGGCCTCGGCCAGGCCGGAGACGATCTCCCCTGCCGAAGCGGTGCCGGGAACCGTGACGGTCTGCTCGGCCAGCGCGGTGGTGATCTGCTCGGCCAGGGTGTGGGCACTGCGCATCCGCGGGGCCGCCTGGAGCATGACTTGCGCGATCTGCTCGGTGCCGGCCTGGGCGAGCTGGGCCGGGGAGCCGACGGTCTGCAGCAGGGCCAGGACGGCCGGGTGCCGCAGGCGGGGCCCCAGGACGCGTTCGAGGGCGGGGTGGATGGAGGTGAGCAGGCCGCGCAGCCGGTTGGAGGTGCGGGTGGCGTCCTGGGCGAGGTCGTCGTCGTAGCCCAGGACCATGGTCAGTTCGGCCCGCACGCTTTCGTCGGGGTCGATGTTGTGCAGCAGGTGGGGCATGGTGCGGGCGGCATCGGCGATGACGTAGGCGTCGCGGGCGTCGGTCTTGCCGGTGCCGGGATGGCAATCGGCGAGCCGGCGCATCGACAGGCCCGGCAGGTAGGCGACTTCGCACCCGCAGGCGCGGGCGACGGTCACCGCCAGGGTGCCAATGGAGGCCGGCTGGTCGACCACGACCAGGACCTTCCCCTTGCGTTGGAGGCGGGTGAACAGCTCCCGCAGTTGGGGCTCGCCGTTGGGCAGCGGCTTGTCGAAGGTCGTCCGGCCGTCGGCCAGGAGGGCCGTGCGGTGATGTTCGGACTTGCCTACGTCCAGGGCGCAGAACACATCGATCGACATGAAGTCGTTGCTGGTCACCGGGCTTTCCCTCCCCGGAGTCACAACCGGTGGCCCGCCCGGGCACCGGAGATCGGCAGCCACATTACGCAGCCCTGCCCATGGGGCGGACACGCTTCCATCAGCGACCATCCGGTGCCGCCGGGACCGGCGACAGCACCCCCCGGATCATCAAGGACAGGGGCAAAGAGTCATACCGGCCCCGGAGGCCACGAGCCCGAACCGGGCTCTACGAGGAAGGTAATGGGCATGCCGTACGCGGTGTACTCGAGGTCGGAGGTGAAGTCGACCGCGGGGGCTGGGTCGTGGGGCGGGGTGGTGGCGTCGAGGGTGCGGTCGAGGTCGGCGAGGGTGGCGGGGCCGGAGTCGGGTTCGTCGTGGGCGTTGTCCAGCAGGTTCTGCAGGCCGGGCACCCGGCTGGCCTCCAGCGCTTTGATGCTGCTGGAGAGGTTTCCGGAGGTGGTGGTGGTGACGGCGCAGGCGACGTCCTGGCCGAGGTCCAAATACCGCAGCGCGTCCTCGGCCGTTCGCCAGACGGTGGCTTCGATGGCCTGGCGACTCCAGCGGCCGTAGGCGACGAAGCCCAGGCGCTGGGTGTCGGGCAGGCGCGTGAGGACAGCGAGGTCGATGGCGGTGATGTTCGGGGCGGTGGCGAAGCCCTCTTTGAGGGGGGCGATGATGTTCGAGCCCATGGAGGTCAGCCACCACAGCAGCCGGTCTCGCTTGGTGAGGGTCTTCAGCGTCGGTCGGCCGTTGGGGGTCAGGCCGGGGGTCTGAGTGGGCAGGGTGTCGAGGTCCTGGTGCCGCATCAGCACGGACAGCACCGAGCCGTCCACGCCGACCGCGCAGCCGGCGGCCGGATTATCGGAGAAGGAAGTGTTGACGGCCTCGCAGACGGTTCCTTCATCATTGGTCGGCCCCTGGTACAGGAAGCCCTTGCGCTCCAGACCCATCACGGCACCGGGTGTTGCTGGCGGGTGTTCGTGAGTGCGTGGTTTGCGGATGTTCCTGTTTCTGCAGGGCAGGTCTACATCCCGCCCCAGTACATCTCAATCTCACTGCTGCCTGAGTCTCCGAGGTGATCGCCGTAGTGGATCAAGGCGCTGATGCCGAGGATGAGGAGGAACACGGCGAAGCCGATGCCGCCGGCCATGGCCAGATGGGCGCCGGGACCGGTGAAGGTCCTGCCGGTCTTGGTCGGGTGGGAGTAGCCGAGGACACCGGTGGCGGCTGTGGCGACGCTGGCCAGAATGCCGAGGAAGCCGATCTTGATGCTCGTGGGTGTGGAGCTGTCGTGGATCGCTGCTGTCGTGGTGGGCTCGGCGGCGGGAGTGGTGTCCGTCGGGGCGGCGGTGTCGCTGTCGGCCGGTTGGCTGGGCGCGGTGAAGGGCGGGCGAGTGGGGGTGTCGATGCCGTCTTCGGGTGCATCCCAGGCGGCGGGGGAGGGGGGAGCTGATGGAGGGGTGTGGCTTGTGCCGGGGTGTGGCGCGGGCAGCGGCGGGGTGATCGGCAGGTCCTCGGGGCGTTCGTCCGTCTGCGGTGCCGGCCAGGGGTTGTTCTGCCTGGCGCTGCTGGGTTCGCCGTATGGGGCGGGCAGCGGTGTTGGTGCGGATGGGGGATCAATAGGGTCGGTCTCATCGGGCTGGGGGAGGCCAGGGTGCTGCGTGAGGGCCTGGTCGCGGAGGTCGTCGAGATGGGCGCTCTGGGCGCGCTCGGCCAAAAGCGCGGCCAGCCGGGCGTCTTTGTGCACGGCATCCTGGCGGGCTTCTTGCAGGTCAGTATGGGCGGCGCGCAGTTCCGCTTCGAGGCCGGCGATGATGCTCAGTGCCTGCCGGTGTTGCTCTTCCGCGGCTGCGGCCAGGGTGTCGGCGTACTCCTGCTGAGTCTGCAAGGCCTGGGCGGCTTCCTCGCGCACGGCCTCTGCCTCACTGCGCACCAAGGCCGCCTGACGGCGGGCGAGTTCGGCATCGGCGTGGGCCGCTGTCGCCTGGGTGCGCCAGTGCTCCTCCCGCTCCCGCAGCTCCACCTCGAATTCGTGGGCCCGCTCACTGGCTTCGTGCAGAGCTTCATGGACCTGTGCGAGCCGCTCCAGCAGCGTGGCTTCCCGCTCCTGCCAGGCCTGCTGCGTCTGCGAGGTTTCCTGCTCGGCGTGTTCTGCCTCCTGGCGGCGCCGGTCGGCCTCCCCTCTCCACAGCTGCGCTTGTTCGCGGGCCGCAGCGACGTCCTGCCGCAGCTCTGCCACACAGGCCCTGACTTCGTCGAGATCCCGGGTCAGATGCCGTTCGCGGTCCCGCAGGCGCTCGACCTCCTGCCGGCTATGGCCCAATGCGCGCTGGACGGCGGCCTGGACCCACCGTGCCTGGCGGGCCCGCTGCTCCGCCCGCGCCACCCGCGCCCGCTGTTGTTCGATCTTGCCCTGCAGCCGGGTGACCTGCTGCTGCTGAACATCGGCCAGCGTTAGTGCGCCGTTGTAGGCGTTGAGGATCTCGTACACCGCATAGACGTCGGCCTTTCGTTCGCGCAGCGCAGGCCAGTACGCGTCCCACAGCGCCTTCACCTCCGTGGCAGGCGGGCAGCCGCGCTCCTCCTCAACGATTCTCAGCAGATCGAACACCACATCCCGCGTGGGCACCGACTGGCCCGAGAGGATCCGCTGCACACATGCCGGGCTGCGCCCGGTGAGGAAGGCTTCCAGCCGCTGCGCCTCCGCAGCGCCGGGCTGGTCCGCTTTCGCCTGCTGCGGTGCCAGAGCTTCCAGCCGGCGGGCGATGGCTCTGATCGTCAGCGGCTGCTCGCCGCTGAGCAGCGGCAGGAAGACCGTGCGGCGCACGGTGGCGGTCCACGCGTGCACGGGAGCCGGCAGGTTGTCGTCGATGGGCTTCAAAGGCCGCCCGGGACGGGCCATGTTCATTCCCCCCTGGACCAATGGATGGTCGTCTTCCGCATCAATTCCCGACCTGTGACGGTGGGTTGAACACCGATCACAGAATGTAGGAGCCCACCTTGGCCGTTTCGCCCTCCTCTCCGCAGCCCAATGGACAATCGCGCCCTCTGCGTGCCGCCGCCCGCGTCGGCGCGGGCATCGGCGGCATCGGCACCCTGGCCGCCTCCCTCGCCGGCGCACCCTGGGGCATGGTCCTCACCCTGGCCCTGGCCGCCTTGGTCGTCGTCCTCGTACAGTCCGTGATTGACGGCCTGATTCCGCAGGACTCCGCCGACCGCCTGACATGGTGGAACTCCTACTGGACCTACCGCCAACGGCGGGGACGCCCCGGAACCCGCCCCCACCTCCGCCCCCCGGCACGCCCGCACGTCCCCGCCGAGGCCGAGGAGCCGACCAGGGTGGTCGGCGCGACCAGGTAAGGCCGTCAGTAGCGCCATGCACGGGGTAATCCCGCACACCCGCTCTCATCTGGTGGGCACCGCGCGAGCAGCAGGTGCAATTCGCCCACCACGGCCCACGCATCTGATCAACAGCCTGCAAGGCGGCAGATGGTCTCGAAGTGGGGCTCGCAGCAGCTGAGGGTGGGACAGACGCCGGGCGGCGGGCAAGCCGGATCGGGCGCCGTGGTTGCTCGCGCTTGACGGCACGGCCGCGCGCGATGCCGGCGGACGAGCCGGGAGAGCGGAGCGGGCCCGCGCCGACTGCGTTCAGC